>JANOQG010000080.1:0-2142 GCA_031422255.1 Actinomycetes bacterium
GCAGACGTCGACGCACGCCCGGTCCTTCGTGTCGATGCACGCTTCGGTGATGACTGCGATTCCGGACATGGTCGCCTCCCTCTCTCCGCCCAGTGTCCCTCACCTCGGGCTGGACCGCTCGGCGCGTCTCAGGTGAAGGGCTGACACGGCGGTGAACATCGTGCGGGTCATGGCGAAGCGGCCCTGCGTGCGGCGTCACGGACCGCGGCGACCGAGTCGCCCCTCATGCCCGGGGTTCGCGTCGCGGTCAGGCAGGTATGGGTTGGTCGGCGTGGGAATCGGCATTCCTTATGCCAATGATCCGAACGGCCCAGCCGTCGCGACAGTGATCGCCTCGCCTGCCACAGTCCGCCAGGCAGGCAGGAATGCCGCGTCACCTAACGGCACGTGAGGGATGCCCGTCGATCTGGGTCTATGCCTTTACGTCGCAGACGGCGATCGCTGGGGCGTCGCGTCGGGCCTTGTCTGTCGCAGTGTCAAGGTCGGCAAGCGAGGTGTAGGTGAGGCGGTCAGGGTCGAGTCCGAGCGCACCGGCATCGCGGGAGTCGAGGCGTTCGATGAGGGCCTTGGAGGCGAGCGCACGTCCGCCAGTGGCGCAGGCTTCGATGCGCGCAGCTTCGTTCACCTCGTCGCCCAGCGCGGTGACCTCCGTTCGCCCTCCGGTGGTGATGTTGCCGACATAGAGCGTGGAGCCCCAGTGCAACCCGAAGCGCAGCACGACATCTTCAGGTTGCAGGTCGCTGCGGATGGCAACGTCATCCACCGCGGTCTGCAGGGAACGAGCGGCGGTGACGCAGGCCCGCGCGGCGGCGGACTCCGAGCCGGCGGTCTCAGCCAGGAAGAACGCGACGACACCGTCGCCCACATGGCGACCGACCAGGCCGCCGGCGTCAATCACGCACTGGTCGGCCGCCCGGACGAGACGACGTCCCAGAGCGAAGTAGGCGGCGGTGGACAGGCGCTTTGCCAACGCAGTCGAACCTTCCAGGTCAGCGAACAGGATCGCCGCCGGCCGTCGGGCCGGCCTGGCCACGAGCTGCATGCGCTCGAGGTGTCTCGGATCGCTCTCGGCGATCATCGCCGCGATCGTGGCCATTCCTCCTGCCGGTTTCGGAACAAGAGCGGTCCCAGCCAGTCGCCCAGAGTCGTCCCGGATGCGCACAGCCATCATGGGGATTGTTACGGATCCGCCCATGGCTGACCCAGTGCCGATGTAGGACACCGCTGTCACGTCGGCGGGCTTCAACCCATCGATCAGGTCGTACAGCATCGGATCGACGAGCTCGCGCACCTCATCGTGGCCGCCTCCCGTGTCGGCCAGCACCAAACCTCCGTAAGCAGCAAAGAGAGAGCGGTTCAGCTCCTCGGTGTTCGACCCGAGCCGAAAGCCCCGACTCGCGGCCATCGCCGCTGGTCCGAACAGGTGATGACCGATCGCAAAGTCCGCTAGCTCGCCGGCGCCGAAGGTCCGACGCAGCTCATCGGTCACGTAGACCAGGCGCCATTGATGATCCACGATCTGGGCCCAGTGACCGGTGTCGCGGAGGGCCAACGCGACCTCGGCGAGAAGCGGGTCCTCCGGGAGGGGGTATGACCCCTGCTGGCCGTCGGCGGTCATCGCCGAACGCTACTGAGCGCCGCTGCGTCCTGCCGACCAACGGAAGAAGGCGACTCACCTGTACACGGCGGCCAAGTCGGAATCGCACAAAGGCTGCGGACGCCCCACACTGCCCGCTGTGCCAGCGGAGCCCGTTGCAGTCCGGCAGGGATGAGACGTGTCAGCGTCTATCCGCCGGTGGCCAGGTCCACAACGACTTCGCCTGGTGTGTCGCCGACATAGAGGGCGAACGGGAGCTCGATCGAAACGGAGATCGTGGCGTAGAGGTAGCCCTCGTACTCGCAGGTGAACATCAGCGATGAGGCCGCTGCTGCGTCGCCGACGATCCTGGCCTCACCGCTGTAGCGGTCGTCATGGCCCGCAGATTGAATACGAACATTGAGGAACCGTGGTCCTTCGACCCCCGGGTCCGGGCAATCTCCGGTGACCGCCCCTGGGCCATAGCTGACCTGTACCGCTGGTGGGTCGTCGTCACCGAAGTCGAATGTGATGCGATCGAGGCCCGTGGCACGCGCAACCCTGGC
>JANOQG010000081.1:0-18812 GCA_031422255.1 Actinomycetes bacterium
GATGGGCGGCTCGATCGGGTCGGGCGGATGATCGTCGTGCCCCGTTGTGGTTGTGGTTGAGGGGTTGTCCGGCCCGGTAGTGGAGGTCGTGTCCGTGTGGCCATGGAGCGTTGTAGAGGTGGTCACGAACGGTGCGGCTGCAGGACGACCCGGGGTAATCCCCCCAGCCGTGTCCGCCACATGACCATGCCCATCCACGCTGGTGACCGACGCGCCCTCGGGCTGCCCAACGGCGTCGACCACGGAGTGGTCATCGAGTGCTGCGGCCAGCTCACTGCTGGTCAGGGGATGCGTGTCCCCGCCGTCGGAGCGCAGGAGTCCCGCCGCTGCAGCCGGCAGTAGGGCGATGCACGCGACGATGGCCACCATCCCGGTCCACGCTGGGATCAGGACGATGTCGACTGTGGGACGCGCGAGGATGCGCAACACCGAGGCAACGCTCAGAGCCGCGAGTGCCGCACCCGCCAGATGCTGAGGGCCGTCCGTGCGGGTCAATGCCCAAACCAGCACGGCGACACCGTTGATCAGCCCGCCCGCCAACAGCAGCGTGCGGACCGGATGAACCGAAAGCGCAGCGGATACACCCCAGCCGAACTGAGCGACAGCACACGCACCGAGCACCCACACGAACAGAGGGTCCTCGGGCCGGCTGCCCGCGGCAACCGCATTCACAACCCCGGCCACGACCGACCCGACCGCGGCCAGCGCCACGGCAGGTCGAACGGTCGCCGCGACGGCCGCCCACGTTCTCGGTTGCGCTTGGGCGGTGCGATCCATCGGATCGGCGGAGTCGGTCATGTGGTCAGACGGCTGCGGGATGGGAGTTGTTGAAGATGTCCGTGGCATCCCATCCTGCGTAGATCGGGAGCCACACGTGCACCATCCACTCACTCGAGAAGTCGGTGTTCACCCCGCCGAGAGCCGTACAGATCGAGTTGCTGATGCCCTCCCCGACGATGTACGGGATGGAGTTCGCCTTGTAGCAAAGCGGCGTGCTGTGGTTGTGCCAGTGGTCGTTGCCGCCCGGAAAGCCAGCCGGGGGAGCGGCGCCGCTGTCGCTGAGGAACATCATCCCCATCAGCGCCGAGGTCGGAGCAGTGCCGTTGAACTGGAGGTAGTTCGGGCGGGTCGGATCGAAGGGACCGTAGATCCGTGTCGGATCCACAAAATGGATGCCCTGGCCAGGGGTCCACACCGTGGCTTGGATCCAGCCAGCTGCCTGCGCCGCTGCCACCGTCGGGAACTTGGCTGCATAATCTCTGGCAATGCCGAGGTAGTTGGCGGTGTTCTGGCAGTCGACCTGAGACAAAGCCGCCTTCGGCGCCGGGTAGGTCGCGAAGAACGCTGCCGAGTGGCCGTCGTTGATCGCCGTGTCGGTGGGATCGCACCATCGCGGCCGCGGGGTGCCCGGCATGTACGAGAGGGCCTCACATCCGGCCAGCACCACAAGGGAGACCAGGAGCACCGCGATCGTTCGATACGTCCGTGTACGTGACATAGAGACCCCCCACTCACCCGTGACCCGTCCGGGCCCGGAATCCCAGAGCCTACCCGCTCCGCTCGCCACCATCCGGGTTCAAGCTCTTCGCTTGATCCTCCGGAAACTCGTAGGCGACCGCATCGAACCCATCCACCGAAAACACAAAGATCAGCCGCAGCGGGTCCGGCCCGGTGTTGGTCACGAAGTGCCAGGTGTTGCCGGGGACGTACACCGCGGTGCCCGCCGCAACGGGGTAGGCAGCGCCGTCCATGTGCACAAACCCGGTGCCCGCCACGAAGTAGTACACCTCTGGCGCTGCGTGACGGTGGCAGGCCCCCTCCGTGGGAGCGCCGGGATCGATCTGAGCCGTCCCGACGGTCAACCCCGTAGTCGGCGTACGGTCCGCGCTGATCAGCGTGCGCCACGCCACGACGTCACCCCAGCGCTCCACCGCGCAGGTGCGCTCATCCACGACGTGCGGCCGTACGAGCTCCTCGCCCACGCGCTGTTCGCTTGATCGGCCGGTTGGGTTAGCCGGTGAAGTTGGGGTCGGCGACGACGGGGACAGCCCCGGTGGGACCAACGACGGGCTCAACCGGTTCAACCGGTTCGACTGGCACGACGACCTGGCGCTCGTAGGCGCCCTTGTCGATGACGTCGTTGTCGACCCTGTCCTCGCCGCGCTGGTCGGTGCTGGGCGGCGCCGCGAACGCCGGATCGCCTGAGTCGAGGGCGGCGGAGCCATCCAGCAGGGCGTGGGTCTGTGTGGGCCCGCCGTTGTTCGCGAGGGCAGCCAGTCCGGCGGGAACGTCGAAGTCGTTGTTTCCGCTATCGGTGACGGTGACGCCGTCGGTGTCGGAGTCGCCGATGAGGCTGTTGGAGATGTCAGCCGTGCCTTCGCCCCCGATGTCGCCGCCGATGTTGCCGGCGATGTGTTCGAAGGCCAGGTGCAGGAGATCTACGACATCCAGCTGATGCCCCACCGGTATCCAGAGCTCGTGGAGCCAGGTGCGGAGCTGGTCTCCGGAAGCTTCATGCTGTCCGACGAAGCACTCGCGGATGTACCGACCGCGGCCGCCCCCGCCTGAGCGACCGTCGCAGAGCCTTCAGGAGGATGGGAGGCCGTCGTGAAGCTCACGTTCATGAAGGGGGCGCCCTCGGCTAGCTCCCAGATTCGGCCCCTAGCTTGTCCTGCATGACAGCCCGACGACCTCGCAACCACGATTCCGCGCGGCGGAGAAGCCTCGCCAGATGTGCGCCCGTCCTCGCGTGCGCACTCCTTGCAAGTGGGTGCGGCGGTTCCACCGCTTCGACGCAAGGCGACGGGGCCTCCACGTCAACGACCTCGGGTGGCACCAACACCGATCTCACCTCGGGGTTCGAGCAGGCATCGTGGGCGTCGAACGTAACCATCACCTACGAGGACGGCGCGCTCCACTTCGTGTCCGACGGCGTTCCGAACCACGAGCGCAACGCGCAGTACGCCCTGCCCAACGCCGGCGTGATGGTGCCCGACGCCTCGACTGCCACCGCTGGCGACGACCCGACCGTTGCGCAGGCCTACGACTTCACGATCCGACTGACCCCGACGAAGGCGTCCTCTCCCACCTCCACCAGCCTGGGCAACATCGGACTGATGATCTCGGGAGCGTCGCTCTTCAACCCGTACGAAGGGGACAACGCGACCGTGGCGACAGCGTCGAACTTCTCGGTGGTGAACGCCGACGGCGACGCCGTCTGGTTCCTCGATGACTGCTCGGGACACCCCACCCCCATGGGTCAGTACCACTACCACGCGCTACCCGCTTGCGTGACAGCTCAGGTCGACCAAGTGGGCGGTCCTTCGCACATCATCGGCATCGCCTTCGATGGCTATCCGATCTACGGCGACCGCGACATCGCTGGCGACCGGGTCACGGCTGAAGACTTGGACGAGTGCAACGGCATCACGAGCCCCACGCCGGAGTTCCCCAACGGGGTGTACCACTACGTGCTCCTCGACACTGCGGACGCCACCTCCTCGATTCGGTGCCTTTCAGGCGTCGTGGACGACTCGCTGACCGCCATGCCAGCCATGCCCGGCATGGGCGCCCCACCCGACGCCGGCTAGCCCTCGACCACCAAGCTCCTTGTGCACCACCGGCGACGGCCGTCGGGGTCGCCAGGGACCCAGTGCAAACGCGAGGTTCTGCTCAACGGCAGCCGCGTCCGGGCCGATCCGCTCGTGATGGAGACTGCGATCGGCGAGCTGATGCGGCAGTCGGATCTGGAGGCGCGCCGCATCGGTCGTCGCGTTTCCACCCCAGGGCTGTGGATCGACTGGCAGCCGGCGGCCCACGGCGGTCGGCCGCGCCCGCTGCAGCGACAGGGAGCGGCCGAGCAGCAAGCTCGGATCGCCGACCTGTCGATCACCGGCGCCCGGGTGGTCCTCACGGACGCTGAGCCGCTCGGGGTCGGCAGGACGGTGTCCATCGGCATGGACGCCGGCGCCGGTCTCTGCGAGATCCGACGCGTCGAGACCAATGAGACCGGGGAGCGCACCTACGGCGTCGAGTTCATCTGGCTCGACTCCGAGCTGAGCGACAAGGTCAGCGATCTTGTGACCGGCGACCGCGGCTCGCTCGACGAGCACTGGCACCACTTCCGCTGAGGAGCCACGGCACGGACCAGCCCGCGACCATCGCGGACCACGCAGCCGACGCTGCGGCTCTGCTCGATCACCTGAGCATCCCCTGTGCGCACGTCGCCGGCCATTCCAGTGGCGCGGCGGTCGCTGCTCAGCTGGCGCTCAACGAGCCCAGCCGTGTGGCGACCTTGGCTGCTGGGGCTCTCGCTCTTCGCAGTGCCCAGCGGCGCTGCCTTCCTCGATAGCGCAGGCCCAGTGTTCAATGCTTAGGCAACGCGCGAGCACGACGAAGCCCTCGCGTTGTTCTTGAGCGCCGTGAGCGGACTCGACCCGCCGACGTGTCGCCCGAGCGATCGCAGAGATCCTCGGACGCCACGTCATCGCCGAGCGATGACACCACACCGAACAATCGAACCAACCTCGACCCAACCCGCGACTACCAGCCCCTCAACCGGGCCAGTAGTCCATGATGTCGTGAGACATCTGTCCTCGATGTCTCGCGACATCACATGGTGTCGGAGGGGGGACTTGAACCCCCACGTCCCTAAGGACACCAGCCCCTCAAGCTGGCGCGTCTGCCAATTCCGCCACTCCGACGTGACCCCCGGGTCTCCCCGGGGAGTGGCCACCGTACACGGGGGTTGGCGAGGCCTTCCAACCGACTGCGGGTTACGGATTGACGGTGACCTTGGACCAGTCCACCGTGCCGTCGACAGCGTGCTGCCAGCCAGCCACTCGATCAGCGACCACGACTTGGGTGCGGAACTGTGCAATCGGGACGACAACGGCCGACTCCATCACCGTCTCCTCAGTCCGGGCCCAGCGCTCCGCGTTCTTGACCTCGTCGTCGGCCGCCCGGGCTCGGCTGAGGAAGCCATCGACCTCGGGGCTCCGGTACGCCGTCAGGTTGTCGTCGGAGTCGGACACGAACAGTGGCGCCAAATACGCATCTGGCGATGTGTAGACACCAATCCAGCCAAACGTGAACAGCTCATGGGTGCCGCCGACGACGAAACGCTTGTAGTCCTCCAGAGGCAGAGGGCGCAGGCTCGTGGGGATGCCAGCCGCCTTCAGATCCGCCGCGATGATCTTCGCCATGGCCACCTGGGCCGGCGACTTGTCGAAGTCGATGTTCACGGTGGGCACGTCGCCATCTGGAAAGGCCGTGGCGACGATCTCAGCCGCTCGTTCTGGGTCCGGGCCACAACCGCCACAGCGGGCCGCATCGTGGCCTGAGACTCCGGCGGGGATCACGGTGGCCAGCGGGTCGACGAGGTCGGGGTACACCGCAGCCACGATCGCCTCGCGATCGATCGCTGCCTCGATGGCCTGCCGCAGGCTGGCGTTGGCCAGATTGGGAGTCCCGAGATGCATGCCGAAGAACAGCTCAGCGTGGAACGGGGCGAAGTGATCATCGCCGTACTTGTCCACGGCCTCTCCGAAACGGGCGGGTGGGACCAGCGCCCAGTCCACCGCTCCCTCGGCAAACGCGTCGTAGGCAGCTCCGGCGTCGGCATAGGCATGCAGCTCGATCCCATCGAGCGAGGCCGCTGCGTCGGCGCGGCGAGCGAGCGACAGGTCGCCACCTGTCGCTCCGGTCACGGCCCAGCCGCCACTGAGATCGGGCTCAGCACGAGGGGTTGCGGCGGCTTCCAGAGAGGGAATGTCGACCACTCCAAACGCGGCGCTCGCCACGATGGCAGGCAGGACAGAGAGGGGCTCGTCCAACGCGAACCTCACCACGCTGCTGCTCACCGCCGTGAGGCCAGCGAGGTGCTCGGCGGAGCCGTCGGCGAGGGCCCCGAAGCCCGTGACTGGCTCGAGGGAGAGTGCGACGAGCGAGGTGGTGCCCAACGCCGCAACCCGCTCGATCGAGGCGATCACGTCGGCAGCTGTGATGGGACGACCGCTGGCGAACGCAGCCCCCGGAGCCAGCTGGAAGCGCCAGGCCGTCAAGTCTGCGTTGTGCCTCCAGCTTGCAGCGAGAGCCGGCTGCACCACCCCCGACTCGTCGACGCGCGTGAGGCCGTCGTACAGGATGTCGAGAACGAGCTGATCGCTGGGCGAGGCGAGGGAGGCATCAATCGGGTCCAGGACGAGCGCGCCGGGAAGGCCGAGGCGCACGGTGCCACCACCGGCGGCTACCGAGATGGGCCACGTCGTGGTCGGCGAGGACCCGTCGCCACCGCTACCGGTGCAAGCGAGCGGGAGAACTCCCAGACCGAGAGCGGCGAGGGCCCGGGCAGACCGGCGACGCCGTCTGACCATGCGAGCGGTCAGTCGAGGAGGAATGCGAGGCCGGTGGTGGTGAACACGAAGATCAGCGCCACCACCACGGTGATGCGGTCGAGGTTGCGCTCGGCGGCCGCTGATCCGAGCGCCGTGGCACCGACGCCGCCACCGAACATGTCGGAGAGGCCGCCGCCCTTGCCGCTGTGGAGCAGCACGAGGCCGATGAGCAGCGCAGAGACGATGAGGTGAATGCCGATGACGATCGGTTCGAGCACGAAGGATTCTCCTAGTAGCGGCGGCCCGGCGGGCCCCGAAACGCTACCAGGGGCACGGCTGGCCGCTGAAGACGACGTGGCCGCGAAGACTCAGCGGTCGACGTTGCCCTTGGGGTCGAGCGCGTCGCGGAGCCCGTCGCCGAGCATGTTGAAGGCCAGTGCGGTGAGGACGAGCAGCGTGCCCGGGAAGAACATCAGGTGAGGTGCGTTGCGGTAGAGCCCGCCCGGCACGGCCTGGGAGATCATCCTGCCCCAGGAGGGAACGTCGACTGGGAGCCCGAAGCCGAGGAACGACAGGGCCGCCTCGAACAGGATGGCAGTGGCGACCGCAAGCGTGGAGTACACGACAGCCGCTCCAATGAGGTGCGGCAGGATGTGCTTGCGGAGGATTCGGGGTGTGGACGCGCCGAGCATCCGTGCCGCGGCCACGAACTCCCGCTCGCGCAGCGACAGCACCTCAGCTCTAAACAGGCGCGCCGGGTAGAACCAGGAGAAGAGGGCGATCACCAGAATGACGGTCCAGATGCTGCTCCGAAACACCGTCGAGATGGCGATCGCGAACAAGAGAAACGGGAAAGCCGCCACGATGTCCATGAGGCGCGAGATCACGCCATCGGCGAGTCCCCCCATGTAACCCGCCACCAAGCCCATCAACAAGGCCACCGTCACCGTGAGAACAGTGGACAGCACACCGATGAGGAGGGACGTACGGGCGCCATAGCTGAGCTGCACGAGCATGTCGTAACCGCTCACGTTCGAGGCCCCCAGCACAAAGCAGTCCCGAGCGCCGACGTCGCCGATGCCGTTGCAGCCACCCATTGCACCGACTGGCAGCAGCGTGAAGTCGTCGGCACCAGTGGGGTTCGACTTGTTCTTCGGATGCCCGGTCCAGCTCTCGAACGCGGGGGCCGCCAGCGCAAAGGTCACGAGAAGGCAGATGAAGGCCACACTCACGAGTGACGCCTTGTCGCGCCGGAGGCGACGCCACATGAGCGCCCACGGGCCGCGGGCCGCGCCCGCTGTACCCGCCTCATCTGAGGGAAGGATGACCGTGGAGATCGGTTCGAGCGATGGGGTCATGGACATGATGGGTGCCTCCTACCCGAGGACCAACGCGACAAGGGAGAACAGGATGCCGGCAGAGAACAGGCCGAGCGCGAGCCGCTCAGCATCCTTGCGCTCCTCCACGGTGGCCCGTCCGTAGACACCAGCGGTACGCCGAATGGCACTCGTGCGGCTGAAGGACACCACCCCGCCCATCACCAACGCGATCCCCACCACACCGAAGCCCGCCGCTAGGGCCTGCCCTCGGGTGGAACCGAGGCCCGCGAACACGAGAGCGATGAAGAGGGCAGCGCCCGCGAGACCTCCCGCAATGAGTGCGAGGCGCCGAAGCCCCGCCAACTGCTCCTCGCGGGTCATGCTCCAGCCTCAGGGGTGGCGGCGGCCGACGAGGGGAGACGAATGTCCTCCGGGTGAGCCAGAGGCCACACCTCCACCGGGTAGTGACAAGCCCACTCGTGCAGGGAGGTGGGACCGGCCAGCTCAGGCTGCACCTCGGTGCACACCGGCTGAGCGCGTGGGCAACGGGTGTGGAATCGACACCCCGACGGCGGGTTCAACGGGCTCGGCACATCTCCCTCAAGCACGATGTGCGTGCGAGCGCGCGCCTTGTCCGGATCGGGTTCGGGCCGGGCTGACAGAAGAGCCGCACTGTAGGGGTGGTGCGGGTGCTCGTAGAGGTCCTCATCGGTTCCGTGCTCCACCACCTTGCCGAGGTACATCACATGCACCTCGTCGGACACGCGGCGCACGATGTCGAGGTCGTGCGCGATGAACAAGTAGGTGAGACCGAACTCGGCCTGCAGGTCCTCGAGCAGGTTGATGATCTGGGCTTGCACCGAGACGTCGAGCGCTGACACGGGCTCATCGCAGACGATCACCTTGGGCTCGAGCGCCAACGCCCTCGCGATTCCGATGCGTTGGCGCTGGCCGCCGGAGAACTCATGAGGGAAGCGGTTGTAGTGCTCAGGATTCAGGCCCACGAGCTCGAGGAGCTCCATCACTCTGGCCTTGCGTGTGGTCGACGTGCCCACCTTGTGGATCTCCAGCGGTTCGCCGATCACCTGGCTGACGCGCATGCGCGGGTTCAGCGACGACATCGGATCCTGAAAGATCATCACGAGATCGCGTCGCACGCGTCGCATCGCACTTCCAGTGAGCCGGGTGATGTCCTGCCCCTGGAACTCGATGCTTCCGCTCGAGGGCTCGAGCAAGCGCACGATGCAACGAGCCAGGGTGGACTTGCCGCAGCCCGACTCGCCTACCAACCCGAGCGTTTGGCCGGCCTTGATCTCGAAGGAGACGTCGTCGACCGCCTTCAGCCGTGCAATCTCCCTCTGGAAGACGATCCCCCGAGTGACCGGGAAGTGCTTGGCGAGGTTCTGGACCTTCAGGATGGTTTCGCCAGCGGTCACGCGACCACCGCCGGAAACTGGTTGGTCTTGTCGCTGCGCACCTCGGGAGTGAGGTGACAGGCCACCAGGTGGGGGTCGTTGGCCATCGCGCCGAGCACCGGCTCATCGGTGCGGCAGATGTCCATCGCGTGGGCGCAGCGCTGGGCGAAACGGCAACCGTCCGGCGGGTGGAGCAGGCTGGGCGGCGAGCCGGGGATTGAGTAGAGGCGCTTGGAGCGCAGGTTGCGGCCCGGCAGGGAGCCCAGCAGGCCCCACGTGTAGGGGTGCTGCGGATTGCGAAACAGCTCGGTGACGCTTCCCCGCTCCACGACCTTGCCCGCGTACATCACCACGACGTCGTCGCAGAGCTCGGCCACCACCCCCATGTCGTGGGTGATGAACACGATGGCCGAGTCGAACTCGGTGCGGAGCTTGCGAATCAGCTCGAGGATCTGCGCCTGGGTGGTGACGTCAAGCGCCGTGGTGGGCTCGTCAGCGATGAGGAGCTTGGGGTCGTTCATGAGCGCCATTGCGATCATCACGCGCTGTCGCATGCCGCCGGACATCTCGTGGGGGTAGTTGGCCAGCCGCTCGCGCGGGCTCGGGATGCCCACCGCCGTGAGCATCTCGACCCCTCGGTCGTTGGCCTGTGCTTTGGACATGCCCGGGTTGTGGAGACGAGCCGCCTCGGCGAGCTGCCAGCCGATCCGGTAGACGGGGTTCAACGACGTCATCGGGTCCTGGAAGATCATCGCGATCTCCTTGCCACGGATCCTCTGCATCTCCTTCGTCGAGGACGCCAGCAGGTCCTTGCCGTCAAAGAGCACCCGGCCGGTAGTGTCCGACTGACGGGAGGAGAGCAGCCGCATGATCGACAGCATCGTCACTGACTTCCCGCAGCCCGACTCCCCCACGATTCCCAGCACCTGGCCGCGTTCCACCGTGAACGACACGCCTTCGACTGCGCGCACGACGCCGTCGTCCGTGGAGAAGGAGGTGTGGAGATCGCTGACCTCGAGGAGGGGCATGGTCGTCCTAGCTGAGGCGAATGCGCGGGTCGATGATGGCGTAGGCGAGGTCGACCAGGATGTTGGCGACCACGATGAGCACGGCGGCAAACAGCACGACACCACTGGTGAGTGGCACATCGAGGGAGCTCGCCGCCTCGACGGATAGCTGCCCCACGCCCCGGAGCCCGAAGGTGGCCTCAGTGAGGATGGCGCCACCGAGCAGGATGCCGAGATCCAGACCGAAGATCGTGACGATCGGCAGCATTGCGTTACGGAGAGCGTGCCGGAAGATGGTGCGCCGCTCCCCCGCACCCTTGGCTCGCGCGGTGCGCACGTAGTCCTCGCCCATCGCATCCATCATCCCGCCGCGTACGAGCCGGACGTACAGAGCGGTGAACTGAAGCGCCAGCGTGGAGGCCGGAAGAATGAGGTGAGACAGCCATGGCCACGGGTCGGTGGCCGAGAACTTCTCGTAGCCGCCCTGGGGGAAGATCTTGTACTTGTAGGTGAGGAAGTAGAGCGCGAGCAGACCGAAGTAGTAGATCGGCAACGACTGGCCGATCAGCACGCCGGTGACGGTGACCCGGTCGAACACGGATCGCGGTCGTATGGCAGACAGGATCCCGATGGGGATCGAGATCGCAAGCCAAAGGACCGCAGCCACCAAAGACAGCGACACCGTGACGCCGATCCGCTCGCCGATGAGCGAGTCGACCGAACGGTGCTTGGCGTAGGAACGCCCGAGGTGGCCAACCAGCTCCTTGCACCGCTCCTCAGTGGCATTGGGGCAGAGGCGTTCCTTCTCCGCTGCTGAGGGGCCCCGAACGAGGCGGTAGATCATGTCGCCGTATTGCTGCTCGACCGGCTTGTCCAGGCCGAGGTTCTTCTCCACCTGTGCGATCTCCGCGGCGCTCGGGTCCTTGCCGGCATAGATGCGAGCCGGCGAGAGATCGCTCTTGGCCCGAAGAACGGGACCGAAGAGCACGAACACGGCCAGCGAGACAGCGAGGACGACGAGCAGGCCCCACAGCAGGCGACGAATGGTGTAGCGGAGCATCAGCGAGGGGTACCGAGGGATGACGTGGGGCCCGGACCAGTCGGTCCGGGCCCCACGAGCATCACGCTTCGTGACGCCTGGTCAGGCGTCCTTGATGAAGTAGGTACCGAAGTAGAACTGCTTGCCCGGACCCCAGATGTAGTTGCCCACCCGGTCCGACACGAAGGAGACCTTGCGTCGGTTGGTGAGCGGCCACCAGGGGGCCTTGTCCTCCATCGTGGTACGGGAGAGCTCGGCGAAGGCAGACGCCCGATCGGGACCGTCGGCCATCTCGCTGATCTCCTGCACGCTGGCGTCGAAGTCCTCGTCGCAGAACCGGCCGTAGTTGGAACCGGTGGGCTCGCCATCGGGGCACGTCAGCAGGGGGCCGAAGTACGTGATGGCATCTGAGTAGTCCTGACCCCAGCCGGCTACGGCCATGTCGTAATCGGACTCCGCGTCGGCGAGGAAGCCGTAGTACACGTCGGCGGACAGCGGCGTGAGGGAGACCTCGAAGCCGATGGCGTCGAGGTTCTCCTTGACGGCAGCGGAAACCGCCGGAGCGGGGTCGTCGGCGAAGTGAGCGATGGTGACCTTGATGGGTGTCGCCACGCCGGATGCCTCGACGAGCGCCTTGGCCTTGTCGGGATCGAAGGTGTACACCTCACCCGTCTCGTCCTCGGACCCGACCATCAGGTTCTCGGCGAGGATCTCGGACCAGGGGCTCCGACTGAGCTCGCCACCGATGATCTTGGTGACGTTGACTCGGTCGACCGCGTAGTTCACGGCCTGACGCAGATCGACGTTGTCGAACGGCGCCTTGTCGGTGCGGAAGATGCCGTAATCGACGGCCGCGTCCGGGGTGGAGAAGAAGCGACCGTCATAGGCCGGGTCCTTCGCCACGGCGGGCACGTCGGAGCCGCCCGGCGCCGAACCGTCCCAGGTGATGTCCAGCTCGTTGTCCTTGATCTGAGCAAGCTGGATGTCGTCCGGGACACCAATGGCGAGCTCGATGCCATCGATGTTGTTCTCGTTGGCCTCCTCGGGCACGCCGGCGGCCACGTTGTCTTCCCACGAGGGCTCGCGCACCACGGTGAGGGACTGATCGGCGACGTACTCATCGATCTTGTAGGGACCGACGTACAGCGGCGGGGTGTCGAGCACCTCGTGAGGGGTGCTGGCCGGAATGATGAACGACCAACCCATGGCGAGGGCACGCACGAAGGCACCGTCGGGCCGGCTGAGCGTGAACTCGGTGGTGAGCTCATCGACCGCAACGATGCCCGACAGCTCGGCTTCAGCAGCCGGATCGGCGGTGAGTGCCTCAGTGAAGTCGTCGTAGCCCTCGATCACGTTGTAGTAGCCGGAGGAGGGGGGGCCACCCGTGGCGCACTGGATGTTGGGATCCAGGATGTACTCGTAGGTGGCCTTCACGTCGGCAGCAGTGACAGGCGCGCCATCCGGGAAGGTCAGGCCTTCGCGCAACGTGACGGAGTAGGTGAGACCGTCGTCGCTGACCTCGGGAAGGTCGGTGGCAAGGTCCGGCTGGACGACGTCAGTCGCAGGCGACTCGATCGTGTTCGGGTAGCCGTAGAGGCCCCGAGCCATGAAGTAGAAGAGCGACCACGAGATGCCGTAGTACGACAGACCGCTGTAGCAGTCGATGTTGTCGTTCATGGCCATCTTGAGGACGCCGCCCTTGGTGGGCTCAGTGAGGTCGGGGAACGTATCGGCGATTCCGGATCCCGAACCGCCTGTTCCGTTAGGGGAAGCGTTGTCGCCGCTGTCGTCGCTACCGCAAGCAGCGGCGACGAACGAGAAGGCGAGGAGCACTGCCAGGACTCTCAACAGAGGTTTGCGCATGGACTGGTCTCTCCCGATGGGTGGAATCTGGGCGGTTCGACGAAGATCGCTTGACCGCGACCCGGGACCCTACCAACGGTAGACCGGGCGTGAACCGCCCACGACCGTAGCCCTCCAGGGTGGCTCCCCCGCGGATCCTGGGTGGATCTCCGTGCCATTGGCGTGTTACGCCCGAAACCCCACAATGCGGGCAAAGTCGTCCGCATCGAGGCTTGCGCCGCCCACCAGGGCGCCGTCGATGTCGGGCTGGGCCATCAGCTCCGCAGCGTTCGTGGGCTTCACCGAACCGCCGTATTGGATCCGCACGGCTGCCGCAGCATCGGCACCGAAGCGGCCGGCCACGACCTGGCGCACCACCGCGCACACACCCTGGGCATCGTCGCTGCTGGCCGTGCGGCCCGTGCCGATCGCCCAGATGGGCTCGTAGGCGATCACCATGCCGGCCACCTGGTCGGCGGCGAGCCCCGCGAGGCCCGCCTCCACCTGACGGGTGACCTTGGCGTCGGTGGCCGTCGCCTCCCGCTCCTCGAGCGTCTCGCCGCAGCACAGGATCGGCGTCATCCCATGCTTCAGGATGGCGTGGACCTTACGGTTCACCTGTTCGTCGGTCTCGCCGAAGACCTCACGCCGCTCGGAGTGACCCGCGATGACGTACTCCACCTCGAGCTTGGCGAGAAACGCGGCTGACACCTCGCCGGTGAAGGCCCCCGAGTCGTCCTGATGGCAGTGCTGCGCGCCCAGTGCGATCGGGATCGGCTCCTTCTCACTGATGAAGTAGGTCTGCACCGTGCGGAGGTCGGTGAACGGCGGGTGCACCGACACGTCCACCGCGTCGTAGTCGTCCTTCGTGAGCAGATAGCTCAGCTTCTGCACGAGCTGCAGCGCCTCGAAGTGGTTGTGGTGCATCTTCCAGTTGCCGCTGATCAGCGGCTTGCGGGGGGTGGTCATGCCGTGTCCTTCCTTGACTGGCGGAGAGCGACGAGTCCTGGCAGGTCACCCTGCTCGAGCAGCTCCAGCGACGCGCCGCCGCCGGTGCTGATGTGATCGATCTGATCGGCCAGCCCGAACTGAGCGACCGCGGCCGCTGAGTCTCCCCCGCCCACGACGGTGAACGCGGTCGACTCCGCGACAGCTTCCGCGACGGTGCGGGTACCTGCCTCGAACCGGGGGTCTTCGAAAACGCCCATGGGGCCGTTCCAGAACACCGTGCGGGCATCGAGCACGGCGTCGCAGAACTCCGCCGAGGATCCCGGACCGATGTCGAGGCCCATCCACCCGTCGGGGATCGACCGGCCCATCTGCCGCACGTCGCCGCCTGCGCTCGGATCACCGATCTTGCCGCCGGGTCCGAGGGCAGTGACATCGCTCGGCAGCCGGATCGCAGCGCCGCTGTCGAGCAGAGCGCGGCATCGATCGACCATGTCGTCTTCGCACAGCGAGTCACCGACGGAGTGGCCCATGGCCTTGAGGAACGTGAAGCACATCCCGCCCCCGATGAGCACCTCGTCGGCAACCTCCAGCAGCGACTCGATGACCCTGAGCTTGTCGCTCACCTTGGACCCGCCGAGCAGCGCGACGAAGGGCCGATTCGGATGCTCCCGGAGCCCTCCGAGCACCTCCACCTCGCGCTCAAGCAACCGACCTGCCGCGCTGGGCAGGTGAAGGGGCGGTCCCATGATCGACGCATGCTCCCGGTGGGACGCTCCGAAGGCGTCGTTCACGTAGGCGTCGAAGCCCACGATCAGCTCCCGCACGAAGGCTGGGTCGTTGCTGGTCTCGCCGGCGCTGAAGCGCAGGTTCTCGAGGAGCTCGACGCCGGGCGCCAGCTCTGCGAGACGAGCGCGGATCGGCGCCACGTCGTAGCGAGGATCGGGGACGCCCTTGGGCCGCCCAAAATGGGTGCAGGCCACCACGGTCGCGCCGTGTGCCTGAAGCCAGACGATGGTCGGGAGCGCTGCTCGGATGCGCAGGTCGTCCGTGATCACACCGTCGTGAACCGGCACGTTGAAGTCGGCCCGCAAGAGGACGCGCCGGCCCTCCAGCGGGAGCAGGTCCTCCAGTGAGGGGACCCCGATCGAGACCACGGCTACGCCTTGAGCTTGCCGCCGGTGATCTCGATGAGATCGACCAGACGGTTCGAGTAGCCCCACTCGTTGTCGTACCAGCCCATGACCTTCACGAGGTTGCCGTTCACCATGGTGATGGGGGCGTCGAAGGTGCACGACGCGGGAGAGCCGACGATGTCGGAGCTCACGATGGGCGCTTCGTTGTACACGAGCACCTTGGCGAGCGGCCCGCTGGTGGCGGCAGCCTTGAAGGCTGCGTTCACCTCATCGACGGTGACGTCCTTGCTCAACACTCCCGTGAAGTCGGTGATCGAGCCATCGGGCACCGGCACTCGAAGGGAGGTGCCGTCGAGCTTGCCGGCCATCGACTGCAGCACGAGGCTCGTGGCCCGGGCGGCGCCGGTGGAGCTCGGGATGATGTTGATGGCGGCGGCCCGTGCCTCGCGGAAGTCCTTCGACGGACCGTCGACCACCGACTGCGTGCCGGTGTACGCGTGGATCGTGGTCATGAGACCGCGTTCGATGCCGAACGCGTCGTCGAGGACCTTCACCATCGGCACGAAGCAGTTCGTGGTGCAGCTGGCGTTGGACACGACCTTGTGGGTGGCCGGATCGAAGGTGTCGTCGTTCACGCCCACCACAAAGGTGGCATCTGCCCCAGCCGAGGGCGCGGACACGATCACGAAGGGGGCACCTGCCTCGAGGTGCATCGACGCTTGCTCCCGACTGGAGAAGATGCCGGTGGACTCGATCACCATGTCGACCCCGAGCTCTCCCCACGGCAGTGCCTTGGGGTCGCGCTCGGCGAGGATCTGAAGCTCTTCGCCGTTCACCACGATGCCGGCGTCGGAGGTGGTGATGTCGGCGTCCCAGGTGCCCAGGATCGAGTCGTACCGCATCAGGTGGGCCATCAGCTCCTTCGAGCCGAGGTCGTTGGCCGCCACGAAGTCGATGTCGGCGCCGCGCTGCTTGGCGGCTCGGAAGAAGTTGCGGCCGATGCGGCCGAATCCGTTGATGCCGACACGGATGGTCATCGCGAGGTGCTCCCAGGGGTCAGAGGTCGTTCAGTGGCCAATCCGAGCAGATCGGCCGCTGCGGTTCCAGTCCGCCCCGCCCGGTTCACTTGGCGACGTCGCGGTGAACCACCGTGGGGCTGAACCCGTGGCGCCGCAGGAGAACGGCCACCTCCTCCGCCATCGCCACGGCACGGTGCCGCCCGCCCGTGCATCCGAGCGCCAACGTCAGGTACGACTTGCCCTCCGCCACATAGGCAGGCAGGAGCATGCCGAGCAACCCGTCGAGGTGGCCCAGGAAATCCTGCGCCGCTTCCTGTCCCGCCACGTAGCCGCGCACGGGGGCGTCGAGGCCGGTGAGTGGGCGTAGGTCGTCGACCCAATGCGGATTGGGCAAGAAGCGACAGTCGAGCACGAGGTCCACGTCGAGCGGGAGTCCATGCTTGTACCCGAACGAGACAACTCGAGTCTGCATCTCCGCATCGGGGTGGTCGTCGCCGAACAACCCCACGATGCGGCTGTAGAGGTCGTGCACCGTGAGCGCCGACGTGTCCACCACCACATCGGCTTCAGCCTTCACCGGCTCCAGCAGCACTCGCTCAGCCTCGATGGCGTCGGCCACCCCATCCCCAGGCGCGAGCAACGGATGGCGGCGGCGGGTGCTCTCATAGCGGCGCACGAGCACGTCGGTGGCGGCGTCCAAGTAGAGAAGCCGAACACGAGCACCCGACGAGCGCAGCGCGCCCAGTGCCGGCATCACGTCGGCGTGGTAGGCGCCGGTTCCGACCACGAGGGCCACCCGAGGTGTGGACGAGGCCGGGGCTTGCACCAGCTCGACCACCTTGGGGATCAGCTCCGGCGGCAAGTTGTCGATCACGAACCAGCCAAGATCCTCGAGGTCGTCGGCGGCTTGTGAGCGCCCCGCTCCCGACAGCCCTGTGATCACCACGAACTCGCTCATGCCTCAGTCAGGCTACGACCGCAGGCGCAATGCCGATGGGAGCCTCTGGGAGCTCGCCCGCTCAGACCGCAACAGAAGCAGGCGCGGGATGCTGGCGGCAGCGGTGTACTCGGCTGCACGGGCCAGGAAGCCAGGCGGCGGGGCCGGCTCCTCCATCCGGGTGATGAGGAGGCCGCTCGCAGCCAGCGCGTTCACATACCGCGACAGCGGGCGGTGAATGAACGGGATGAAGACGTCCTTCTCGACCTCCTCGATCGTCTCGTCCTCTGTGAGGTACGGGCCGATGCGCCAGTACTGCTCGGGCGGATCGAGCACCTGGTCGTCGATCCATCCGCTGTTGGGGGTTTGCAACAGCGGATGGTTGAGTAAGAACAGGAAGCGACCGTTGGGTCCGAGGACTCGGGCCACCTCTGCGATCGCTTCATCAACCTCACGAATGTGCTCGAAGACGAGACACGCCACGACCGCGTCAAACGAACCGTCAGCAAACGGCAGCCCGGCGGCGCCGGCTCGTGCGTACGACGGGCCCCCGCCGCGTGCCTGTGCCTCCACGACCTGCGCCCAGGTCGGGTCGATGCCCACTGCGAGATCGGCGCCACCTGCGAGGGCGAGCCGCGCCACCTGCCCCTCGCCGCAGCCAACATCGAGGACGCGCCGCGCTCCGGCCAGTTGCTCCGCCACCATCGGGAGGATCTGCTCTTCGTACTCCGGGTCGGCGCCCTCCGTGAAGCCCTCCTGCCACCATCCCGCGTGGTTCTCCCACAGGTCGTCCTGCTGATCCCCCATGGCGCCACCGTAGGAGAGGCGGGTCGCTGGCCCGTGGTCTTCACGCCATCCAGTAGCCGCGGCCCCACAGCGAGGCGACGGCAACAAGTGCGGTCGCGCTCATCGCCAGCACGACCCAGTCCCCGGGGGCTCGCTCGCGCGCCAGGCGCTCACCCGCGAGAGCGAACACGGGAAAGGCCATCAGAGCGAACCGGCCGTTGCTGGCGAAGTTGGCACTGCCGAGGAGCGGCAGCGCAACCGCCACCACGGCGTAGGTGCCATAGCCAGCCCCGAAGCGCCGCCAGACGGCCGGGAGTGCAAGCGCGAACAGCAGCATCACGAGGCCCTGGAGAAGGAGTCGCGTCACCCAGAAGCGGTCTTGGTTGTGCTGCAATTGATCGATGAGGCCGAGCTTCAACCACGAGCGTGGCCCGAAGCCCTGACTCCACCCGCGCTGAGCCGTACTGAACGCGAGCGGGTCGCCATACCGCACCCAGCAGGCGACCATCCACGCGGCGAGACCTGATGCCCCGAGCAGCACGCCGGCGTCCCGGCGCCGCAAACGACTGCGGTCCAGGCGCGGTCGCCAGCCTTCGAAGCGCAGCGCCCCTCGCCGCTCGGCGACGCGGATCGCTAGGCCAAGGACCAAGCCGATCCCGATCAGCCGGGTCGCAGACGCCAGCGCCGCCAGCAGCCCCGCGGCAATCGGCCGATCGTGCTCGACCAAGAGGAACGCTGCTCCCGCGAGGAACAGGAACAGCGCCTCCGGGTATGCCGCAGCGACGAGGAAGTAGGACCAGGGGAAAAGGGCAATGGCGAGGGTGGCGCGGCGCGATGCCCCTCGCGACATCTGGAGGGTGAAGAGCCGATGCAACACGATGGTGGCGCCCAACCCGGCCAGGAAGGTGACCCCCACCAGAGCGAACCCGGTGCTCACGCCGAGCATGCCGAAGGCCGCCACCACGAGCGGATACCCCGGGAAGAAGGCGGCTGCTGTCTCCCCCCCTGCCTCGAACACCGCGCGATCCA
>JANOQG010000082.1:0-2374 GCA_031422255.1 Actinomycetes bacterium
GAGAGCCAGCTCGTCAAGTGCTCGTGGTATGGCAAGGACCCGTACTGGGGGCGGATTGCCAGCGAGCTCGGCACGGCTGGCGTCGCCTTCGAGGCGGACAAGCTGAGCGTTCGGTACGGCGACCACGTGGTCGCCGAGCGCGGGGTGACCGCAGCGGTCGATCCCGCGGCGATCGCCGCCTACATGGAGCAGGAGTGGATCGAGGTCACGGCCCACCTCGGCCTAGGCGACGGTCGGGCTCACATCCTCACGAATGACCTCACCCACGCCTACATCGACGAGAACATGGGGACGTCATGAGCGTCAGCACGCAAGCTGAAGCCCTCGCTCGCGCCGACCTTCTGGTCGAGGCGCTGCCGTACATCCAGCGCTTCCGCGGTCGCGTGGTCGTCGTGAAGTTCGGCGGCAGCGCGATGGTGCATCCGACGTTGGCCGATTCGTTCGCCGAGGACATCGTCCTGATGAGGTCCGTCGGCATCCGCCCGGTCGTGGTGCACGGTGGCGGTCCGCAGATCAGCGAGCTCATGGAGCGTCTGGGCATGGTGCCCGAGTTTCGCGATGGGCAGCGCGTCACGAACGCCGAGACGGTGGACGTCGCTCGCATGGTCCTCGTGGGCAAGGTCAACCGTGAGATCGTCAGTGCGATCAACCTGCACGGCCCACTTGCGGTTGGCGTGAGTGGTGAGGATGCTGGGTTGATCGTTGCGGGCGCTCGCCACCCCGACCTCGGCTTCGTCGGCGACGTCCACGCCGTCAACCCCGCCATCCTCGAGCGACTGCTCGCAGAGGAGCTGATCCCGGTCGTCTCCACCATCGGTGCCGACGAAACCGGTCAGGCCTACAACATCAACGCCGATGCAGTCGCGGGTGCGCTCGCAGAAGCCTTGGGAGCCGAGAAGCTGATCTACCTCACTGATGTCGAGGGCCTGCTCGGCGACCTTGCCGATCCCTCCAGCCTCATCAGCCGCATCGACGCGCCGGCCCTGCAGGCGATGATGGACCAAGGCACGCTCACCGGGGGCATGATCCCCAAGATTGCGGCTTGCCTCCAGGCCGTCGGGCACGGGGTCGGCTCGGCTCACCTGCTCGATGGCCGCTTGCCCCACGTGGTGCTGCTGGAGCTGTTCAGCGACGCAGGTGTCGGCACGATGATCGTTCCCGAGGAGCGCGCATGAGCGTGCACAGCGAGGCAATGGGTGCGCCGGCTCTCGACCACTGCCCCTTGATGCCCACCTACGGTCCGCCGACCCTTCACCTCGTGCGCGGGCAGGGCGTCTGGCTGTGGGACAGGGACGGTCGCAAGTACCTCGACCTGCTCTCGGGATTGGCCGTCACGAGCCTCGGCCACAGCCACCCGGAGGTAGCCGCCGCGTTGTACGAGCAGGCGCAGACCCTCCTTCACGTGTCCAACCTCTTCGGGACGGAGCCGGGCTGGCAGGTTGCTCAGACACTTGACCGCCTCCTCGGTGTGGGACAGCCGGGCTGGCCGGGGTCCGGTCAGTCGCGTGGCCAGGTGTTCTTCGCAAACTCCGGCGCGGAGGCCAACGAGTGCGCGCTGAAGCTCGCGCGGCGCTTCGGGGGACGGGGCCGGCATGTTGTGGTCAGTGCCTTCGGTTCGTTCCACGGGCGGACCCTCTCCACCCTCCACGCCACCGGTCAGCCCGCCAAGCACGAGGTCTTCCAGCCGCTCCCCGAGGGGTTCCGTCACGTCGCCTGGTGCGATCTCGCCGAGCTCGAAGGCTCGCTCGATCCCTCCGTAGCTGCTGTGCTGCTTGAGCCGGTTCAGGGCGAGGGAGGTGTGAACCCCGCCACCGCTGAGTACTTCCAGGGTGTGCGCCGGATCTGCGACGAGCGCGGGATCTTGTTCATGGTGGATGAGGTGCAGACAGGCCTCGGGCGGTGTGGCTCGTGGTTCGCCCACCAGCAGCTCGGCGTCGTTCCGGATGTGGTCACCATGGCAAAGGCGCTTGGCAATGGGGTGCCGATCGGCGCGTGTTGGGCCAAGACCGAGGTGGCGGCCGCGTTTGAGCCGGGTGACCACGCGACCACCTATGGCGGCCAGCCCCTTGCGACCGCAGCGGCCCGGGCGGTGCTCGCTGTCATGGAGGCCGAGGATGTGCCTGCTCGCGCGCGCCGGGCGGGTGAGCGCGTCCGGCTGGGCGTCACGGCGCTGGACGGAGTGGCGGCCGTCCGAGGCATGGGCCTGCTCCTCGCCCTCGAGCTGGAGGGACACGACGCCAAGTCGGTTGCGGCCCGACTCCTCGAGCTTGGGGTCATCGTCAACGCCGTCACGCCCACCGCCCTCCGGCTGGCGCCGTCACTGCTGATCTCCGATGACGAGATCGACCAGGCACTGGCTCTGCTCGCGGAGGCG
>JANOQG010000083.1:0-7747 GCA_031422255.1 Actinomycetes bacterium
CTTCTCGATCATGGCCTTCGTCGAGATCACCGGTGTCAGCCGCTCGTTCCGCAAGGTGAAACCGACGGCCATCGCGGTGACCACCAACTTCGTGATCGTTCCCCTCTTCGCTTGGACCCTTGGCTGGCTCATCCTGCGCGACCACCCCGACCTGTGGGCCGGCGTCATCCTCTACACGCTCACGCCTTGCATCGGTTGGTACCTCATCTTCATCGACCTTGCGAAGGGCAACATGGATTGGGGACTCGCCATGCTCCCGATCGACATCACGCTGCAGACCCTCCTGCTCCCGATCTACCTCTGGCTCCTCATCGGCAAGGTCATCCCCATCGAGCCTCTCGTCCTGCTCCGCAGCGTGAGCCTGTTCCTTCTCCTCCCGTTCGCCGCCGCCTACGCCACGCGAAGCCTCCTCCTCCGGTGGCGCGGGCGCGATTTCACCTTCGGGCCCTACAAGCACGTGATGGGTGAGGTGAAGCTCTGGGCCCTCGTCGCCGTCGTCGCCGCGATCTTCGCCACCCAGCCCACCTTGGAGACCGCTGACCTCGGCAACGTGGGACTCATCATCGCGACCATCACCCTGTTCTTCGTCGGACTCTTCGTGCTCGCCCTCGGCGTCGGGCGGCTCTTCAATCTCGGCTACGCCGACACCGCCGCCATGGTCTTCGAGGTCAGCGCCCGGAACTCCGAATCAGTCATCGGCGTCGCCGTCGTCGCCTTCGCCGGCCGGCCACTGGTCATCCTCGCAATCCTCATCGGGCCCATCGTCGAGCTCCCCGTCCTGATCGTTCTCACCAGGACCATGCTCCGGCTCCGCGACCGATGGTCCTGGGGGGTCACCCTGGCGCCATGACGTGAGGCCGAAGTTCCCAGCGGTTGTCGGCGGGTGTGCCACCGCCATCGATGCTCGCGTCCCGATCGGGGGCACGAATCTGCCTGGAGACGCCCGCTCCATCTCGCTCCCCCGTGCAGCCGTCAAGGGCGGATGTAGGGATGGATCCCTGCCATTACCGAGCGTGGCGACGAAGCCGTAGGCCGCCAGGGCGGCGATGCCGGCTCCGATCCAGGCGATGCCGCGGTGCTCGCGGGCGCCCTGCCAGATCAGCCAGGCACCACCGATCTCGGCGAGCGCGGCGATGACGACCAGTGCGAGCGTCTTCGCGACCGACATCGACTCACGCTAGGGCTCGCCGGTCGCTGCCGGCTCAGTCGGCGTGGACGTGGCGGTGGTGGAGGTCGGGGACGTGCGGGTGCGCATGCCGGATCGGTGCGTGGCAGTGCTGGTGGCTGTGGCGGATGCCTTGGTCGAGGTCGGCGTGCGCATGGCCGTGGTGGCCGTCGTCGTGCACGTGTTCGTGGTTGTGGTCCATCGCCTCGTGGTGGTGATCGTGGAGGTGGTGCGAGCCGACGACTCTCGACACGCCGAACGCCGCGAGTGCCAGCGCTGCGACTTCGGCGGCGCGGACGGGGTCGCCGAGGGCAACCCAGGCGACCAGCACCCCGACGAAGGGAGCGGACGCGAAGACCAGCTGACCCCGCGCCGCGCCGATGTCCCGGGCACCTGCGACCCACAGGGTGATCGACGCCCCGTATCCGACGGCGCCGACGGCGAGCGCACCGAAGACGACGCCGACGGATGGCATCGACGCGCCGAGGGCGACGCCGAGGGCGAGGTTGGTGCTGCCGGCGATCACTCCTTTGGCGACGGTGATGTGTTCGGGGGAGATCTCGTCGAGGTCGGCGGTCACGCAGTTGTCGAGCCCCCAGCAGACGCACGCTCCGGCGATGAGCAGCGCCCCGAGGCGCGGTTCGGGGGCCCCGTTCCACACGAGCACGACTCCTGCGCCTACGACAGCAACGGTGCCGGTCGTTACGCGCCGTCCGATGTGCTCGTGGAAGAGCACTGCCGCCAGGATCGTGGTGGCGACGAGCTCGAGGTTCAGCAGGAGCGACGCGGTGGCTGCCGGTGTGCGGGCCAGCCCGGCGGTCAACAGCAGCGGCCCGAGAAACCCTCCGGCGACTACGGCCACAGCGAGGCGTCGACCGCCCCGACGGAACGCGGTCGGGTCGGCGGTCAGGCGTCGGGCGAACGGGGCGACCGCCACGGCGGCACCGATGTAGAGGAGCCCGGCCAGCACCGGGGCGGTGGTGTCGTCGGCCAGACGGGACGCGAGCGGGGTGGTCGCCCCGAACAGGGCTGCAGCGGCCGCGCAGCGGGCCATGCCACGCCGGGTGGTGGCGACGCTGGTCATGGGGCGAGGAGGGCGGCGAGATCGTCGGGGATGGGCATCGGCTGGGTGGCGGGGACGTCGGCGCGTCCGGTGTTGCCTCGCGGGTAGCGGCCGGTGGCCGAGCCGGGGCCGGCGACGGCGAGACGCAGGAGCTGCCCGGTGATCTCCCGCCGGTCGCGGTCACCTACGGCGAGGCGCAGCATCCGCCAGTGGGTCTGGACGTGGAGTCGCCACCAGGGCTGACTGAGGATATGAGCGGTCTCCAGCAGCGGCCACGCCTCGCCGGTGCGGCCCTCGGCGATGAGGGCGCGGGCCTCGGTGAGGCTGCCGTCGTAGCGGGCCCGGGCGGCGGGCGACATCTTGCTCATGCGCAGCAGGTGTCGGCCAGGGACTCGGCGTGCCAGGTGCGGCGTGACTCGAGGAGGGCGAGGGCGGCGATGCCGACACCGGCGAGCGGGTCGGCCCACCACCAACCCAGGACGGCGTTGGCGCCGAGGCCGACGAGCAGGATCGCCGACAGCAGGGCGCACAGGTTGGTCTGCTTGGCGTCAGCCACGGCGGCGGCGGACCCGAGCGCCGGAGCCAAGGCCCGCTTGGCTCGGGCCAGGAACGGCATGACCAGCAGCGAGAGGGCGGCCATGACGATGCCGACGGTGCTCGAGTCGGGCCGAGCGCCGCCCGACAGGTCGCGGATCGACTCGAGGCCGACGTAGACGCCGAGCACGACGAAGCTGACGGCGATGGCCCGGGTGGCGCGCCGGTCGCTGGTCTGCATGCAGCCGCCCTTGCGTTCCTGGTGGAGCCGCCAGGTGAGCACGAGCGCGGCGGAGACCTCGATGGCGGAGTCGAACCCGAAGGCGACCAGGCTCACCGACCCGGCGGCCAGTCCCGCGGTGACCGCCACGACCCCTTCGATGGCGTTCCAGCCGATCGTCGCCGCGTTCAGCCAACGGGCCCGCCGTACCGTTGCATCCCGTTCTGCACTGCCGGGCGGCGGCGCGAGCTGGACTGAAACCGTCCCGTGGTCGTGCCCGTGATGCTCAGCCACGGCCATCGAGGTCCAGGTGGTGTTGCTCGACCTCGAGCTCGCGGTCGACGAGATCGGACAGGGCATGAGCCAGGCGAGGTGAGCTCAGGTCGTAACGGACCTGACGGCCCTCGCGCTGGGCCCGGACGAGCCCGCAGCCACGGAGGCACGCAAGGTGGTTCGAGACGTTGGTGCGACCCAACCCGAGGGCGTCTGCGAGGTCGGCGGGGTACGCGGGTCCGTCGAGGAGCACCAGCAGGATCCGACGCCGGGTGGGGTCAGCCAGCGCGGTGCCGACCCGCTCGAGCGCGTCGGTCGTGGTCTCGGCGATCGCGGGCACGGCTGGATACTACACGCACCCATGAATCCAGTCCAGCCTGAACTATGCTGCCTCAGGTCGCTGGGTGGCCGGCGTCGCAGACACAGAACTCGTTGCCCTCGGGGTCGGCCATGAGGATCCAGGTGGAGCCGTGCTCGCTGCACGGACCCTCGCTGACGCGGGTGGCGCCGAGGTCGACGAGACGGGCCGACTCGGTCTCGATGTCGGAGACCTCGATGTCGAAGTGCATGCGGTTCTTGACGGTCTTGGGTTCCTCGACGCGCTGGAGGAGCAGCTTCGGGCCGGGCTTTCCGTCGGGGAACAGCGCGACGTAGGCGCCAGCGGTCCCCAGGTTCACGTAGCCGAGGGCGGGCGCCCAAAACTCGGCGAGCGCTTCGGGGTCGCTGCAGTCCAGGACCAACCCGATGTCGACGTTGCTCATCTCGTCCACTCATTCGTCCTCATGCGGAAAGTCCTTCGGCGATGGGGAGGCCGGCGGCCCGCCATTCGGGGTAGCCGTCCTCGAGTCGCCTCGCTGGACGGCCACGTCGGCGGAGCAGGCGAACGGCGTCGTCGGCGAAGACGCAGAACGGGCCGCGGCAGTAGGCGACGACCTCGACCCGGTCGGGGAGCGAGCGGATCTGGGCGCCGAGATCGTCGATGGGGATCGACCGGGCGCCGCTGATGTGGCCGGATGCGAACTCGGGCGGCGGTCGCACGTCGAGGACGACGAGGTCGCCGGCGTCGAGGCGGCTGGCGAGCTCGGCGCGGGTGACCTCCTCGATCCCCCGGCGGTTGCCCAAGTAGGCGGCCGCGAGGTGGCCGAGCTCGGTGTGGTGGGCGACGGCGACATCCCTCATCGCCGACCAGAGGGCGGCGACCCGGTCGGACGTGAGCCGGTAGTAGACGCGGTTGCCCTCGCGGCGGGTGGTGACGAGACCGGCGCCGGCAAGGACGCGGAGGTGGAAGGAGGTGTTGGCCACGCTCTGGCCGATCGACTCGGCGATCCCCTCGACGTGCCGCTCGCCCTGGTCGAGGACGTCGAGGACCTCGGCTCGACGGCCGTTGGCAAGCGCCTTGCCGACCTCGGCGAACCCGTCGAACAAGGCGTCCTTGGCCGCTCGGTCACCCAACGCTCCCACCCCCCTCTTCAAAGGATCGCTTGACAAGATAGGCGACGCACGACCACTGTTCAAGCATTCCTTTGAGGGGGTTTTGGTGGAGATCGTGAGCATCGTGGATGAGGGGCTCGGCCATTCGTCCTACGTGGTCGGTCTCGGCGACGGCACGGCTCTGGTGGTGGACCCGGCGCGGTTCCCGGATCGGCAGCGGCAGCTGGCCGACGAACGCGGCTGGCAGATCGCGTGGAGCGCCGACACCCACTCCCATGCCGACTACGTCTCGGGCAGCCCCGAGCTCGCGGCGGACGGCGCCACGTTCCTGGCGTCGGCCGGCGCGGCGCTCGAGGTCCTCCATCGTCCGGTCACCGCCGGCGAGGCCATCACCTTGTCGGGCACGGTGACGCTGCGGGCCATCGCGACACCGGGCCACACCCCCGATCATCTGTCCTATCTGCTTCTCGACCGCGGGGAACCGGTCGGGTTGTTCTCGGGTGGGTCGCTCATGGTCGGCGCCGTCGGGCGCACCGACCTGCTCGGCGACGAGCGCCGCGAGGATCTTGCCCGCGACCTGTTCCGGGCGCTGCGGGCCGAGATCCTGACGCTGCCAGATGACCTGGCGGTGTACCCGACCCATGGCGCCGGTTCGTTCTGTTCGGCGCCGGCCGGCTCCGCGAGGACGACCACCATCGGCGTCGAGCGAGCCACCAACCTGCTCCTCGGGATCGACGACGAGGACCGCTTCGTCGAGGCCCTGGTGTCCGGCCTCGGGAGCTTCCCCGACTACTTCCGTCAGCTCCCCGAGCTCAACCGGACCGGACCCCGCTTGTACGCGGCCGTTCCGGACCTGGCCCGTCTCGACCTCGACACCTTCCGGGAGCACCTCGCCGCCGGCGCCGCCCTGGTCGACGCCCGCCCCATCGCCGCCTTCGCCCGTTCGCACCCCGTCGACGCGATCTCGATCCAGCACCGCTCCGTGTTCGCCAGCTGGTTCGGCTGGCTCATCGACCTCGACCGGCCCGTCGTGTTCCTGCTCGACGACACCGTCGACCGCACCGACCTCGTCCGCCAATGCCTCACCGTCGGCCACGACGCCATCCTCGGCGAGCTCGACGGCGGCCTCGCCACCTGGACCGAAGCCGGACTGCCCGCCGCCTCCATCCCGCTCGTGGACGCGGGCGGCATCACCGGGACGGTGCTCGACGTCCGCCAGACCAGCGAATGGGACGCCGGCCACGTCCCCGACGCCATGCACATCGAGCTCGGCGACCTCGCCGACGCGTCGGCACCGGCCGGGCCGGTGACGGTCATGTGCGGTCACGGCGAACGGGCGATGACCGGTGCCAGCCTCCTGGAGATCGCCGGCCACCACGACCTCGCTGTGCTTGCGGGCGGGCCGCAGGAGTGGAGCGACGCCACCGGCGTCGACCTGCAGACCAGGTGACGGTCACGGACCGGGCCGGCCTGCAGCTCGGGCTGCGACAGAACCTGGCC
Source organism: Actinomycetes bacterium (assembly GCA_031422255.1). Taxonomy (GTDB): domain Bacteria; phylum Actinomycetota; class Acidimicrobiia; order Acidimicrobiales; family VFJN01; genus VFJN01. The sequence continues at coordinate 6,187 of JANOQG010000083.1, forward strand.
CAGTTCTCCCTGCTCGTCGGCGTCAACGCGCTCGTCGGCGGGATGATCGGCCAGGAGCGCACCGTCCTGCCGTTGCTGGCCGAGCGCGAGTTCGGCCTCACCGCGTTCACCGCGGCGCTGACCTTCATCGCCGCCTTCGGCGCCGTGAAGGCCGCTACCAACTTCTTCGCCGGGACCCTGTCGGACCGCTACGGCCGCAAGCCCGTCCTCGTGGCGGGGTGGCTCATCGGGCTCCCCGTGCCGCTGCTGCTGATCTGGGCCCCGTCGTGGGGCTGGGTCATCGCCGCCAACGTCCTGCTCGGCGTGAACCAGGGCCTGACGTGGTCGACCACGGTGATCATGAAGATCGACCTCGTCGGCCCGGAACGCCGCGGGTTCGCCATGGGACTCAACGAAGCCGCCGGCTACGGCGCCGTCGCCGTCACCGCGCTGGCAACCGGGTTCATCGCCGAACACGCCGGGCTGCGACCCGAGCCCTTCTACCTGGGGCTCGTGTTCGCCGGCCTCGGATTGGGCCTGTCGGTGCTGTTCGTACGCGAGACCCGCGGCTACGCCGAGCTGGAGGCCGCACGGCACGTGGCCCGCCACGACGGCGACAACGACCTGTTGACCACCGGTGAGGTGTTCCGGCTCACCAGCTTCCGCGAGAAGGCCCTGTCGTCCTGCAGCCAAGCGGGCCTGGTCAACAACCTCAACGACGGCCTCGCCTGGGGCCTCTTCCCCATCGCCTTCGCCCAAGCCGGGCTCAGCGTCGGGCGCATCGGGATCCTCGCCGCCCTCTACCCCGCCGTGTGGGGCCTCGGGCAGCTCTACACCGGGGGCCTGTCGGACCGGATCGGTCGCAAGCCCCTCATCGCCGGCGGCATGCTCACGCAAGCCGCCGCCATCGCCTGGATCGCGGCGGTCACCGGCTTCTGGGCCTGGGCCCTCGGTGCCGCCGTACTCGGGGCCGGCACCGCCATGGTCTACCCCACCCTCCTCGCCGCCATCGGCGACGTCGCCCACCCCAGCTGGCGAGCCCGGTCCGTCGGCGTCTACCGCCTCTGGCGCGACGGCGGGTTCGCCATCGGCGCCCTCCTCGCTGGCGTCCTCGCCGACATCGTGTCGATCGACGCCGCCATCTGGGTCGTCGCCGCCCTCACCGCCGCTTCCGGCATCGTCGTGGCGGTCCGGATGTACGAGACCCACCCGGCAAGACCGATCGGCGCCGACATCGGGGGCTGAGCGGGCTCGCCCGCGCCACGGCGGTCACGCCGCAGGAGCAGGACGGGCCCGACGATCAGGCCGGGGATCAGCCACCCAGAATGCTGGTCATGCCCGGACCTCCACGCCCGTCGCTGCGGTGAGGTCCCTGGCGGCGACGGGTGCCAGCAGCTCGAACGGATGCCCCACCCGTTGGTCGCCGTGGCGGGCGCGCAGGCTGGCCCGTTCGAGCAGCACCCGAACCCGGTGCAGGGCCCGGTACCAGTCGAGGTGCTCCAGAGACGCCGTCGGGTTGGCGGCCCGGTAGGCCCGGAGGAACCGGCGAGCCAGAACCCGGCCCGCCAGGCGACCAACGGCG
>JANOQG010000084.1:0-4922 GCA_031422255.1 Actinomycetes bacterium
GCGCACCTCGTCCTCGCTGAAGCGAAGGAGCACCGTGTTGATCGCCGGGGCCTTCCACGTCACGGTGGCCACGAACTTCTGGTCGGCATTGGTCAGGGTGAACGGCGCGGCTCCCCCGGTGCCGCCCGGACCGTGACAGCCGGCGCAGTTGGTGCCCCCCTCCGCAGTGGTGGCGAAGAGCCTCGCTCCCCGGTTCACGAACGTCTGATCGAACTGCTTGATGGCGCCGTCCTGGCGAGCAGGCTCGTTGAGCCAGTAGAGCGGGAGCCCGATTGCCGAGACAGCGAGGAGGAGGAGGCCGGTGCTGAGGGCGCTTGTGAGCCGCCGGCCCTCGAGGATCTCATCCGGATAGTAGGGCTTCCGATTGGCCGCGAGCTCGATCTCCGAGCCGATCTCGGGACGCCCCGAACGGACGTTGATGGCGACGTAGGTCACGAACCCAACGAGCGTGAGGACGGCGATGACGGCGCCGACGGCGGTGACCGTGCTGGATGCCAGCACGGCGGACAGGAGGGCGATCATGGTGTCAGTGACCCTCCCCGCTGCTCACGCAGTGAGGACCCTCGGCCTCCTGGCCGGTGGTGTTGGTGCCGATGGCGGGCCCGATGATCACGTTCCCGGTGTCGACGCTGATGCTGCTGCCGTCCACCGAAAGCGGGAAGCGGTCGAGGCCACGCGGGGCGGGGCCACCCTTCTTCTCGCCGTTCCGGTTGTACTGCGAGCCATGGCACTGGCACTCGAACCACTGCGATGTCTTGCACTCCGGCACGCGACATCCGAGGTGCACGCACTTCTGGTAGAGGGCGGTGTAGCCCGCCTCCATGCCCGGAAGCTCCTGCTTGTACACGCGACGGGCTGAGGGCAAGGCAGCAGGTGGATACTTCGTCACCCACATGCGGCCCTCGGGGTAGTAGGCGAACCCGGCCCCTTCAGCAATCTTGGTATCGACGCTGGAGGTGCTGCCGATGTTGATCACAGCGCCGAAGCCCACGCCCAGCTGAGGCCAGAGGAAGGCCAGAACCGAGGCGCCGAAGCCCAACAGGCCAAGCCCGAAGAAGGTGACGATGCCCCGGTTGAAGAACTGCCGGCGGCTGATCTCGAGCGCGTCGGGATCGGGGGGCACCCAGGCGACTGGGGCGGTGGCCCCCACGGCGGCCAGCGCTCGGGACGCCTCACGACGCTCCGCTACAGCAGCGCGCTCGACGTCCTTGCCGGTGACCGGCGCGGTGTCGTCGTCGGTGAGGACAACAGCGCCGCGGTCGCGCTGACGTGTCTCGCGCGCCAAGACGCCGATGGCCTCGCCGGTGTCGCGGCGCCGGGCGCTGGCGAACAGCATGACCCCGGCCAAGACGACGAGCACGGGAAGTGCGATCAGGAGTGCAGTGGTGGTTTCCATAGGTTCCTCAGAGCTCCACGAAGAGGCCGTTCCAGGGATACACGAAGTTGAACCCCGGGCCTCGGAAGAAGGTGCCGATCATGACGAGCACGGCCCAGTACATCAGGAACATTGTGAACAACGAGATCGCGAACTTCCGGTCCTCGGGCTTGTTGCTCGGATTGCGGTCCGTGAAGGGCGCCAGGATCAGGCCGACGAGGGCCATGCCAGGGAGCAGCACACCAGCCACCATCGGATGGAACCACTTGAGCAGCTCCTGGAGGCCGAGGAAGTACCAGGGGGCCTTCGACGGGTTCGGCGTCTGGTTGACGTTGGCCAGCTCCAAGAGCGGAGCGTTGACGAACACCGAGAAGATGAGGGTGAACGCCGTGCACGCCAACGCCGCCACGAACTCGACGACGAGAAGGTGCGGCCACACGTGCACCTTGTCCTGCGGGGTGGCCTTCACGTCCTGGATCGACCCGGACTTCACCACGGTGAGCAGACGCTGGGTGTGTCCACCCGGGCCGGTGACGAGCGGCGCGGCCGCCGGTGCGACAGCCGTGGCCACCCCACCACCGGCGGTGGCGACCTCGGTGGAGGCCGGGTCGCCACCATCGGCCTTGGCCTTGGCGGCCTTGGAACGCTCGAGGAGGTGCGCGGGGATCTTGCTCTCGGCCTCGCTCGGAGGTGCGGCGTCAGCCGGGGCGTCGGCGCTGCCGGCCGACGCGTCGGCGGCGGCCTTTGCGCGAGCCTCCTCGGCTCGCTTGCGAAGGTGCTCGGGGATCTCGGTCATCGGTGCGTACCTCCCTCGATCACAGCGGTCCGGAGATGCCGCCGTCTTTGCGCACCCGCCAGAAGTGGATCGCCATGAAGATGACGATCACGAACGGGAGCAGCAAGACGTGCAGCACATACCAGCGTAGGAGTGTGTCGGTGCCGATCTCCGCGCCGCCGAGCAGCACGAAGCGCACTTGGTCTCCGAACACGGGGGTATAGCCCATCATGTTCGTACCCACGGTGACCGCCCAGAGGGCCAACTGGTCCCAGGGCAGCAGATAGCCCGTGAAGGACAACAGAAGCGTGAGCAGCAACAGCACCACGCCGATCACCCAGTTGAACTCTCGAGGCGGTTTGTACGCACCGTGGTAGAAGACGCGGGCCATGTGCAGGAAGACCGACAGCACCATCAGGTGGGCCGCCCATCGATGCATGTTGCGTACAAGCAGGCCGAAGGTCACTGACGTCTGCAACGTGTAGATGTCGTCCCAAGCCTGAGCGGCGGTGGGCCGGTAGAAGAACATCAAGAAGATGCCTGTGACGGTGAGCAGGATGAAGAGGAAGAACGACAGGCCACCGAGGCAGAGCGTGTAGCTCACCTTCACGGCATGGCGCTTCACCTTCACCGGGTGCAGGTGGTACAGCACCGAGTTCATGATCACGTAGGAGCGGTTCCGAGGGGAGTCGGTGTAGCCGTTCCGAAAGATCGAGCCTGGGCGGAAGATCGAATTCCACGCTTGGCTGCTCTGGACAGTGTCCGGGAGCTTCTTCAGCGAGTCGAGCGCCCGCTCGGCGCCGCTCTTGTCGTCGGTCGTTTCTGCCACGTGCCTCTCCTACCCGAGCCTCATGCCGTAGCCGTAGCCGTGGGTGTTGGTGCGCTGGTGGAAGTCGCCGCCCGGATCCGGGTCGCTGATCTTCCCCATGATGATGACGCCCGTGGGACACCGGTCGACGCAGAGCGCGCACCGAGTGCACACGTCGTCGTCGATCAGGAACACCACGTGGTCGCTGGGATCGAGCCCCGGCTGGTCGACGCCGACTGCTTCGTCCACCGCGTCGGTGGTGACCATGTGGATGCACTTCCACGGACAGATGTCGACGCAGCCCTCGCACATGATGCACTCGGATTGGTCGATGTGGATGAACTGCTTGGGCTTGACGGCCTTCCCCAACCAGGCGGCGTCGACCTCCTGGAGGACGTAGTCGTCCCGGAACTCGGGCATGGGGGGGTTGGCGTCGGTGCGGGCCATCGATCGGCGCTAGCTCTTCCGCGCCAACGGGCGGCCGTAGGTGGTGGTGGGAACGACCTCGGCCTTCGGCTTGGCCCGGTTCTGCCACTGGGCCCAGTGCGCGACGTGCAGGGTGAGGGCGACGCCGTAGATGAGGGTGACGATGATGTCGCGCAGCACCTGGTAGCTGATCGTGACCGGGAGGAAGCGGTTGGGTTCGAAGATGTCGCCAGGGCCGAAGAGGATCCGGTCGGTGCGCCAGCCCCACTCGTTGTCGGCCAGGGTGATCCACTGATGGGGGACGACGCCGTACCAGAGGTTGAAGAGCACGAAGGCAAAGACGGAGGCGGCCATGGCCTCGCCCCACGTGAGATAGCGGCCCGGGGCGCGACGCTTGCTGTACAGCACAATGGCGAGATTGCCCAGTAGGGCGACGATCACAGCTGTGGCAAACGCGACCACTCGCAGCGGCTCCCTCGTGAAATCGATCACATTGGGTCCGGGGGCGTTGGGACGTCCCGGATGGACGGTTCCGGTCTAGCACGACGGCCCGATGGCCAGCACATCGGGGCGAGCCCCGCGATCCCCGCCCCGCCTGGGTTGGAAGGGGGCGCGCGACGCGCCTAGGTTCGGCGGAGACCACGCCCCGCCTGCGGAGGACCCGACCCGCGTGACCGAGATCCCCGAGCACCTGCTCAAGCGTTCCAAAGAGCGTCGCTCCGCCATCGGTGGCGACGACTCCCCGGCCGATGCCGACGCCCCCACCGGCGAAGCCGTGGTGGCTGCCCCAGCGGCCGCCGCCGTCCCCGCTGCCGCTGCGGCAGCCGTGGAGGTCGCGCCGGAGCCGCCCAAGCCGCCACGCCCCGAGGTAGCCGCTGCCCTCAGCCGCAAGAAGATCCCGCTCTGGGCCATGCCCGTGCTCGCCGCCTTGCCGCTCTGGGCGTACGTGTACCAGCGCACCCTGGAGCCGCCGCCCGCCGCTGAGAACGACCCCTTCGCACTGGGCGAGGCCGTGTACAACGGCTGCGCGAGCTGCCATGGTGCCGACGGCGGCGGCATCAGTGCCCCGGCGCTCGACAACGTGCTCGTGCAGTGGCCCGACTACCGCGACCAGCTCATGTGGATCAAGCTCGGGAGCGAGCAGTGGTACGAGATCAGCGGCGAAAAGGTCTACGGCGCGAACGACACGCCCACGATCAATGCGCCGATGCCGGGATGGGGCGAATCCCTCACCGACGAGCAGATCGCCGAGGTGGTGCTGTACGAACGGGCCGCGTTCGGCGGGCTCGACCCCGCCAGCGAGGAGTACCTCGCGCTCGTGGAGGTGGCCGAGGGCACCAAGACGCTCGAAGACATCGGTCTCGGCGAGCTGTCGCTCGCCGCGGGCATCGACGAATCCCTCCTCGCCGAAGGCTGACGTCGGGCGAGCGGCCTGACTGTCTCACCGGCCCTCTCGCCCGGCAGACTGCCAGGGTGAACGCCACCCATCGCCACGACGTCCTGGTCATCGGTGGCGGCCCCGCGGGGGCGGCGGCCGG
>JANOQG010000085.1:0-3905 GCA_031422255.1 Actinomycetes bacterium
CCTCGACGAGCTCCCCCAGGTGCTCAACATCCTCCGCGGCGACCTCGGGGTCGTCGGGCCGCGGCCGGAGCAGCCGCAGTACGTCGCAGAGCTCACCGACAAGCTCCCGTTCTACGGGCTGCGTCACCTCGTTCGGCCCGGCCTGACCGGTTGGGCTCAGGTGAAGTACGGCTACGCAGGGTCCGAGAGCGACGCTCTGGAGAAGCTGCAGTACGAGTTCTGGTATCTCCGCCACCAGAGCCTTCGCACAGACGCCCGCATCGTCGGCAGGACCGTGCGCTCGGTGCTCGGCAGCGAAGGAAAAGGCCGGTGACCGAAGCGCCTGCTCGCGAGCTCCCCTCCGTCACGGTCATCGTTCCGATGCTCAACGAGGAGGCGCACATCGAGGCATGCGTGCGCGGGCTGGCGGCGCAGACCTACGAAGGATCAACCGAGATCCTCGTGGTCGACGGCGGCTCGACGGACGCCTCCGTCGAGATCCTCGAACGGCTCGCTCGGAACGGCTTGCCGGTTCGCATCGTGACCAACCCTCGCCGCCGTCCGGCCGCTGCGGCCAACATCGGTGTCTCGGAGGCCCGCGGTGAGGTGCTGTGCTTTCTGTCGGCGCACGGCGAGCCGCGGAACACCTACATCGAAGCCTCGGTCGACCTGTTGCTCCGTTCGGGGGCTGCAGGGGTGGGCGGCACCTACGAGCACGTCGGCGTAGACCGGCGTTCGCGGTCGATCGGGATCGCGATGAGCTCGCGATTCGGCATGGCGTCGACTCACCGGACCGCCACCAGGCAACAGGAGGTGGACACGATCAGCCACCCAACGTTCTGGCGCCAGGCGATCCTCGATGTTGGCGGATACGACGAGACCCTGACGAGCAACGAGGACTACGAGCTCAACCACCGAGTCCGCACCCGAGTCGGGCCGCTGGTGTTCTCCCCACAGATCCGATCGGTCTACCGACCCCGCAGCTCCTTGCGGGCACTTGGCAAGCAGTTCCACACCTACGGCATCGGCAAAGCCGAGGTGGCCCGCCTGCATCCAGACAGCCTGCAACCCCGTCACCTCGTGCCCCCCGCACTCGTGCTGGGGGTCCTCGTGTCGCCGCTGCTGGGTCGCTCGTCGCTGGGCCGCGTTGGTCTTGTGGCAGCGGCCGTCGGGTACGTCGGGATCGTGGCGGCGGCCACTGCGCTTGAGCGCCCGGCCGCGCGAGGTGGGTCTCCCACGACCTTCGCGCTGGCCCTTCCCACGATGCACTTCAGCTGGGGCGCGGGCGTGCTCCGCGGACTCCTCCGCCGTCGGCGTGGCTGACCCGCTCATGGATTCCCACCCGCCGGCCACGGCGCCAGGCGCGTCGGGCCGCTTGGCCCGGTTGGCGGCAGCGCGCGTGGCCGTTCAGGCTCTCGGCTTCCTCTGGTTCGTGTATGCCGCACGCCGTTTGGGCGCCAGTGAGCTCGGTGTTCTCTCGAGCGGTCTCGCGCTGGTGGTCGTGCTTGGGGGCATGTCGGATCTGGGGACGACCAGGACGATCGTTCGCCACGTCGCCGCCGTCCCGTCATCGCTGCGAGCCAACCTCGGGCGGGCTGTGCGCCTGCGCCTGGGAGCTGGAGTGGCCCTGGGGGCGGCGGCCACCGCCGTGCTCCCGCTGCTCAGCGACCTGCGCCCGGAGGTCGTGGCACTGGCGGCGTGGATCGCTGTCGCCAGCGGGACCACAGAGGTCGACTTCGCCGCGCTTCGCTCCATCGGCGGTGCGCGCAGCGAGGTGCGGGTGCTCATCCTGGAGCGGACGTCCTTCACGGTGCTGGCCGTGAGCGCGCTCGCCCTTGGCTGGGGACCGCTGGTCGTGCTCGCCCTCTACGGGCTCACCAACACGGCCTCGGCAGTCGGCGGAGCGGTCATGGCTCACCGCCTCGGCCCCGGAGCGACTCCGGCTGAGCCGTTCTTCGACGGCGAGGGCCGGCGCACCGCCCTGTCCTCGACGTTGCTCATCGTCGCGCCGCGAGTGAGCATCGTCGTCCTCGTTCTGATGGGTACGGCGCCGGCGGTGGCCGCGTTCGCCGTCGCCCAGAAGCCCACCGAGGCCCTCGCCCTGCTTGTCGTCGCAGGGGCGGCTCCGGCGCTGCCCATCTTGCGAGCAAAGGTTGTAGCAGGTCGCGGCGCAGACGCGTCGAGGGTTGCGGGTCACCTCGCGGGTGCCGGGCTCGCCGCCTCCGGGGGCTTGGTGGGGTGGTTCGTGGCCGACCCACAGGGTGTGCTGGCCCTGCTGCTCGGAGGAGGGTCGACCCTCGGCGGGGCGCCGGTCATGCGAACCCTTGCGCTGGGTGTGGTCCTGGTGCTGATCCGCGGTGCGCTCGAGCTTCTGCTGCTCGCCCACGAGCAAGCCGGGCAGCTCGTCTGGGCCACCTCGGCAGCGCTGGTGGTGACCGTTGTGGTGGGCGTGGCGACCATCCCCGCGCACGGGCCGTCCGGTGCGGCGTGGGCGGCCGTGGCAGGCGAGGCAGTTGGCTTGCTGATCGTCGGACGCGGCGCCTGGCGAAGGGCCGGCCGCTCCGACCTCCTGCCGCCTGTCGTCCAAGGCGTCTTCGTCGCTGTGCTTACTGCGAGCGTCGTCTGGGTCCTCCAGCTTGGCGACCTGGGCGGCCTCGGGATCGCCGCTGCGGGGTCGCTGCTCGGGCTGGCGCTGGCTCGGAGGAACGTGGTGGCCCTCGACCGCCTGTCGGGCTAGCTGCGCCGGGCGCGCACGCCGATGTTGGCCAGGAGCCACGCCGGCACGACGGCGGACAGTCGGTTGAATCCCTCGAGGAGCTCGTGGGGCCATTCGAGCATTTGACCGTTCGACAACGGCTTCACGAAGTAGCCGAAGTCATGCTCCGGCACGAAGCCACCGGCACGCAGGTCGGTGTGCAAGCCCTCGAGGTCGTAGACGCGCTGATGGCCCACGAGGTGGTCGCGGGGAGAGAGGTCGTCGAGCTGCTCGTGCAGGCCCATCTGTACGGCGAGCTGGCGGTGGATCGACTGGGCGTTGGGGGTCACCGCGATCAGCACCCCGCCCGGGCGGACCCACCGGGCCAGGTGGCCAAGAAGGAGCACCGGGTCGTCGACGTGCTCCAGCACATGGAGCGCGAGCACTGCGTCGAACGGCACGTCGGGAAGGAACGACTCGAACATGTCGACGTGCACCACGAGGCCTGGGTGCTGCGCCCGTGCCCGCTCGGCAAGCACCGGCGAGCCCTCGAGGACCTCGAGCGCGATTCCCTGGGCGAGGAGCTCCGTGGTGATGAGGCCGGTTCCGTAGCCCATCTCCAGAACCCGATCGCAGCCGGCCAAGCCCTCGACGAGGGCTGGGATGCTGTGCTGCTGAGCGAGCTCCTCGATGTCGATGTCATCGACGGCGTCGTTCAGGTAGTAGCTGGCCGCGTACTCATCGAGAGCGGCGGGCGTCAGGTGCGACGTGTCCACGGCGACCAGTGTGCCCGCTCGATCCAGCGAGCAGAAGCACCGGGGGAGGGAGGACCCCCAACTAGGGTCGCACGGAGTGGGGTACGACGACCGCTACGACCCAGACGCGGACTTCGACCGCTGGTACACGCTCGGCACCGCTCGGGCCATCGCCGCGTGGTTGCGAGCGGGCGATTCCGTCCTCGAGCTCGGGTGCGCCACCGGGCTGATGACCGAGGCCATGGTTGGTGAAGGGGTCACGGTCCACGGGGTGGATCGCTCGGCCAGCTACCTGGAGCGGGCACGAGCACGCGCGCTACCAGGCACGACGTTCACCGAGCACGACGTAACCACCGTCGACCTCGCCAAGACATTCGATCATGTGGTCGTCGCCAACCTGGCGCACGAGGTTCCTGATCCGGCAGCCCTCCTCGCTGCGGTGCGCCGTCACCTGCGCCCAGGCGGGCTCGCGCACG
>JANOQG010000086.1:0-8728 GCA_031422255.1 Actinomycetes bacterium
GGTCGCAGTGAGACCGTCGTCGCCACCCACGGGTCGGAACGACCGGCCGTGGGACGTTGCTCATCGTTGGACGGTCGTCGCGCTCAGTCGAATCGAACCTAGGAGAGTCAATCCTCATGCCCGACGCCGTTTACGACCTGCCTGATCTGCCGTATGACTACAGCGCTCTTGAGCCGCACATCAGTGGGCGCATCATGGAGCTCCACCACGGCAAGCACCACGCCGCCTACGTCAAGGGCGCCAACACCGCCCTGGAGAAGCTGGCCGAGATCTCGCGCGATGGCGACTTCGGCGCCATCTCCATGATCGAGAGAGACCTAGCGTTCAACGTGTCCGGCCACGTGCTGCACTCGGTGCTCTGGACCAACCTCTCACCCGACGGCGCGGGCGAGATCACCAGCGCGCTGGAAGCCACGCTCGAAAGCAGCTTCGGTGGGTTCGAAGCCTTTCGCAGTCTGATGACCGAGGCCGCCAGCTCTATCCAGGGATCGGGCTGGGCGCTGGCCGCATGGGAACCGAAGGCCGGCCGGCTCATCGTGCAGCAGGTCCACGACCACCAGGGCAACCACGGCCAGGGGACCATCCCGGTGCTGGCCCTCGACGCCTGGGAGCACGCCTACTACCTGCAGTACGAGAACGACAAGGCCGCCCACTTCGATGCCATCTGGAACGTCATCAACTGGGCGGACGTCGGACGCCGGTTCGAGGCCGCTCACGCCTCAAGCCTGGCGCCTGTGGCGTCAGCGACCTGATGGAACGCCCCGCTGATGCGTCGGAGTCGCTCGGCTCACTCCGCACGCTCCTGACCAGGCGCGGCATCGACCCCACCGAGATCGCCAGCGCAGTCAGGAACCTGGTCGCCAACGCGGTCTCAAGAAGCTGAGGGCGGTCGGTCCCGGGCCGATCGACGATGGGAGCCGCCAGCCGTGTGTCTACGCTGCGGGCATGGCCGGAGCACAGCGGATGCCGCTGGGCGCTTCTCGCGCCCTGTCCGGCGAGGTCCCGCTGGTGGGTCGGGAGCGGGCCCGCGCCCTCCTCGAGCGGTGGTTGGAGCCGTCCCTGGCTGGCGACCCACACATCGTGGTGGTGACCGGCGCGGCCGGCGTGGGGAAGACCCGTCTCATCGACTGGCTCGGTGGTCGGGCCACCCAGGACGGGGCGCGCGTTCTGTCCGGCAGCTGCCTGGCCGGCGCCAGCGTGGCCTATCTGCCGTTCCGCGTCGCCCTCGCCGATCTGCTGACCGCCGGTGGTACCCCGGTGCGTGATCTGTTCGATCCTCCAGAATCGGATGGGTTGGACGATCGACAGCTGGCCTCGGGGATGGCGATGAGCGGGCTCATGGCGGTGGCCGACGCTCTGATCGACGCCGCCCGGGACGCACCCCTTCTGATCGCGCTTGACGACCTCCAGTGGGCCGACGCCCCGACTCTTGCGCTCACCTCGCAGCTCGCAACGCTCCTCGGCCACCGGGCGGCAGCCACCGAGGTGCCGGTCATGCTCGTGGTGGGGTGTCGGTCCGGCGACGCTGCCGAGCCGCAACAGCGGCTGATGCGGTTGCTGCAGCGTGAACCCCATGCTCGGCTGCTGGAGGTAAGCGGCCTCGATCAGCTCGAGCTGAGAGCCCTCATCGAGGCGCTAGGGGGAGCCCCTCCCACCCCTGAGCTTGCTCGCCAGGTCGGGTATGCCACGGATGGCAACCCCCTGCTCACCATCTGGCTGCTGCGCCGACTGCTGACAGAGGGGAACGTGGCGATCGACCACAGCGTGCTGCAGGCGGCGAGGGCCGGTCCGCTGCACCTTGATGCTGCTGACATCGACGAGGAGCTCTCGCGTCGCCTCGAGACCGTCAGCGCGCCCGCTCACCAACTCCTCACGTTGGCGTCCGGCCTAGGCGACGGCGGGCAGAGCGACGACCTGGCGTTGTCCGCGAGCCAGAGCGACGAGGAGCTCGACGAGCTGCTGCGCGAGCTCGACGACGCCGGCCTCCTTCGAGAGGACGGCCACCGCTACCACTTCGTGCACGGCCAGCTCAGGCAGGTCGTGCTCGGGAGGTTGACGGTTCGCCAGCGCCGCGACCTTCACCAGTCGATCGCTGATCGCCTCGAGGAGGCGTACGGCGATTCGACTGGAGAGCACTTGCTGATCCTGGCCGACCACCTCCGGCGGGGTCGGGCTCAGCCTGAGCGGCTCGTTGCTGTGTGCTCGCAGGCGGCTGCCCGAGCTGCCGCGTTGCAGGACTGGGGCCACGCCGCCGAGCTGTTCGAGGCGGCGCTGTTGGCGGCTGAGTCGCTCCAGGAGGTCCCCCCCGACAGCGCGAGCTGGAGCCTGGGGGCCGGCCTCGCCCACTTCCAGGTCCTCGACCTTCCTCAGGCAGAGCTGCGGCTGCGCGACGCGATCGCGCTCGCAGGTGAAGACCTGTACCTCCACGGCCGAGCCGCGCTGGCGCTTACCCGGTGCCGGCTCACCCAGGGTGCCAACCAGATCGGCCGACTGGTGGACCTCGCCGAGCTGCACGGCTTCCTCGCCGAGGCCGATGAGCGCAACGAAGAGCCAGGTCTGCGGGCGCTGGCGCTCGGCCTGCTCTCGGAGTCCTACTTCTCGGCGTTCGATCTGGAGGCGGGGTTCGAGGCATCTCACCGAGCGCGGGAGCTCAGCAAGCAGGTGGGCGACGACGCCGTGTCGTGCATGGTCGAGGTGGCCGAGGGCATCCAGCACCTGGGAGGGCTACGGCTCGACGACGCCGCCGCGTGCTTCCAGCGGAGCGTGGAGCACGGCCGGCGGCGGGACCCGGGGCTGCCGTTGGGCGCCATCGGTCGCCAAGCCCTGGTGTCGTGGATGCGCGGCGACCTCGACGATGCCGAGGCGCTCGTGGCGGAGTCGATCGAGGACACCGAGCCGAAGCACCAGTGGCCTGAGCAGTCGTTCGCGATGGCCTGCTCGGTGGGGCTCGCAGGGCTCCGCGGCGACCATCGAGCTGTGGAGCAGATGGGGGAGCGGGCTCGCCGCCTCCACCGAGCGTCGAACTACGCGTTCGCGGCCCTCCAGCTCTACCCAGCCCTCGCGTGGGGCCGGGCGGTGAGGGGTGACAACGCTGGCGCGCAGGAGGCCATCGACGAGTGGCGGGGCGGTGTTGGCCGAGGGGGCGCCACCCTTCGGCCCGTCCTGGCGGCGCTGGCTGGCGCCCCCGACCTGGCGACCACCGACATCCCGACGTGGTGGCGCGACCAGCCGCCATCGACCTTGGGTCTGCTGGATGTGTCGCTGCTGGTGGGACGGGTGGAGCTCGGCGAGGCCCTCGATGACGACGACATCGTGGTCCCAACGCTAGAACCCCTTGAGCAGCTGCTCGAGCTCGGGATCGCCTTCGCCGTCGATCGCGGGAGCTTCGTGCCGCGCCTGGCCGGGGTGGCGGCGCTTCGCGCCGGGCTGTTGGATCGGGCCGAGCTCCACCTCACTGGCGCTGAGGCAGCGCTTCGCGGCGGGGTGCGGTGCCCAGGCGAGCTGGCCCGCTGTCGGCTGGACCTGGGTCGGCTGCTGATCGAGCGCGATCGGCGCGGCGATCGCAAGGAGGCGGCTCGGCGGCTCGACGCGGCGGAGGCCGGTTTCGACGATCTCGGCATGCTGCCCTTCCTCGAGCGAGTAGCGGTTGCCCGGGAGTCGCTGCCAACTACGGCATCCGCGGTGGCCATCCCGTCCATCGCCACCCGGGTGATCCTGGTCACGGATCTGGTCGGCAGCACCCAGCTCAACGTGCGGCTCGGCGACATCGGCTACGTAGACGTGCTCGCCGACCACGACCGACTCATCCGCGCCCGGCTTCGCCAGCACGGCGGGGTGGAGTTCAAGCACACCGGGGACGGCTTCTGCGCGTGGTTCGCGTCAGCCGGCGACGCGATCGCGGCCGCAGGCGGGATGCAGCGAGACCTCGACGAGTGGCGCGAGCTGCACGACGACACCGACGTGCGGGTGCGGTGCGGACTCGCCGCTGGTCGTCCGGTGGAGGTTGGCAGCGATCTCTTCGGAGCGTCGGTGGCGATGGCGTCGCGGGTGTGTGCCCTCGCCGATGGCGACGAGGTGCTGGCCAACGGTGACGTCGTTGAGCTCCTCGGCCCGGACCTCGCCGGCCGGTGCGAGCCGCGTGGCTCCCATGAGCTCAAGGGCTTCCCCGGCTGGGTAGCGATTTACAGCGCCGCCATCGGTCTCTAGGGTGCCCCGAGACCGGAGGGGGAAGCTATGCCGATTCCGATGCCGTACTACCTCGAGAAGGGGCCGCTGTTCGCGGTGCTCGAGTCGTACATCAACACTGGCCCCGACTCGCGACTGGTCGATGCCCTGAAGAAGTTTCGCAAGGGCGACCCGTGGGAGTCCTTCGAAGTACTCGGCTCAGGCTCGCTGAAGAACCCCAACCAGAGGGACGCTGCGGACTGGGTCAAGCACCTCCACCAGCACTGCTTCGGCAAAGCGCCCGACGGCAAAGGCAACTGGGTGCAGCAGCCGTTCCACCCGGTCACCAACCCCCAGACCGGGTATTGGCTCGGCTACTACGGCGACGTCGACTCGATCGTCCGCGAGACCTTCATCCGCTTGCTCGAGGTGGCGCTGGGTGTCGACCACGACACGAACCCGAACACGCCGATCGTGCCGACCCGCCGCTGGCCGGTGGTGTTCCTGTGGAAGTGCTCGCAGTCGTGGTTCGAGGGCTGGGTCACCTGGCACCGTCGGGGCAACGGACCCAAGGACGGCGAGGTGACGGTGATCTGGGCCACCCCATCGGTGGAGGGTTCGATCGTGCTCGACAGCCCGCTCGCGGGTCGAAACCTCGCTGAGTACCGAGTGGATCCCATCAGCACCAAGACGGGCCCCCCCTGGGGCGGGGCAGCCGCAGTGGAGGCGACACAAGGCATGTGGGTGGTCACCCACGAGCGCAACAAGCCCTACGCGGGGTCGGCTGTGACCACGACCGCGGGGTCACCCAAGGGCCAGTGGCCATCACCGATGCCTGGGCGGGTGTGCGCCGAGGGTCGAGTGGTCACTGTCGCCCCGTCCATGGCCGACGGCGGCGTGCTCGCCGAGGGCCTCGCCTTCACCCCACCCACCTGAGGAGCACCACATGGACACAGATCGAGCGGTAGCGCTTGCGCGGGAGGACGTCGACGCGGGAGTAGGGCGCTGGCTGCCAGCGACGGCCGATCTCGAGATCGACCTGTCGGGCCCCGTGGGCGACTCCGCCTTCATTGCGGTCCGATGGGTCCACCGAGGCACCAACACCGGGGCTGACGACCCGTTCCTCGGCCTCGCCCCGACAGGTGACCTGGTGGAGGTGCACGGAGTGACCCTGGTGGAGGACTGCGGCGACGCTGAGCCCGTGTTCCATCGCTTCGTCGACTGGGTAGGCGTCTTCGACCAGCTCGGTATGGCGGTGGGCGGCCGGCTGACCGTGTCGGAGCACCCCGGTCAGATCGGTTCTCCCCCCGACGCCTGACGCTGGGTCTGCCTGAATTCGCATCGGCGCCGGGGTGGGAGACTTCCGCCTTCGATGTTGCGTCGGCGGGGTCGGCGCGCTCGACCTGGTCATTCTGGAGCACCTCAGCCGCACCCGATCGTCCCGCCCGTTCGCTCAAGGAGATCTGGACCATGTCGTCTGTGCGCAACGCCCGGAGCGAGGCCTCCGAAGTCCTCGGCAGTGGGCGTATCGCAGCTGTGCTCGAGCCCTCACCACCCGCAGTCAACGAGGGTCCGTGGTTCGCTGACCATCCTGTTGCGGTCGAGGACGTCGATGATGCGATCGTGGTGTCGCCGCTGGACGACGCCTGGACCGCGGCGGCCCGCGAGGACCCCGCAGTCGCCCGGTACGCACGAGACCATTGGCTCGGCGATCTCAAGCGCCTTGAGGCCGTGCCCCTCACGTTCGATGCGACCCGCCGGGCGCTGACGGCGCTGGCCTTCTACGTCGTCGCACCCGCACGGCAGGTCGCCAATGGCAAGATCGGGCTGCGGTGGACCAAAGGTGGGTTCGGTACGCCGTTCTTCGGCAACGACCGCCAGGTCAGGGTCGAAGGCTCCCGTCTCGTGGTCCAGGACGGCGACACGGTCGACTCGGTCCCGATCACAACACTGCGAGCCGCCGCCAGCTTCGTCGGCGTGACCCCGGCGGCACCCGTCGGCATCAACTTCCACGACGCGCCCGCCGAGATCGACGCGGACACTGACCTCGAGGTCGACGCTGGGGCGATCGCGCTTCTCGACGACTGGTTCGGGTTCTCCACCCTGGTGTTGGAGCGGCTGCATGCTCGTGCCGGCTCGCCCACGGACACGCGGGTGCAGCTGTGGCCAGAGCACTTCGATGCGGCCATCGAGCTCGGCGACGCCGATGGTGGGACTCGTGCGAGCTACGGCGCCTCGCCTGGTGACGCCACGATCCCCGTGCCGTATCTCTACGTGTCGCCGTGGGCGCCGCAGCAGGGCGAGTTCTGGGGCGCGCCGTTTGGTGGCGCAGCCCTGACGATCGACGAGCTCAGCGATGCTCCCGATCAGGTGGCGGCTGCGCTGAAGTTCCTCGAGAGCGCTCGCTCGCTCCTCGGCTGACACCACGGGTGCGCCGATGGCCTCGCCATTGTTCGGCGTCAGGCGCGCCCAGCATCGGTGCGCCGGACCGGGGCCCCACAGTCGTGACGACGCAACCGCAGCTCCGAGCGTCTACCCGGGTGGGTCGATTCCGACCATGGAGCGGAACTCGCTGGTGGTGTTGGTGACCGGGAACGGCTCGTCGGGCACGGCAAGGTTCAGCGCACTGCAGAGCGGGCCCCACCCATCGCTCGGAGTCCACTCGATCAGCCGCTCCGGCGGCACCTCGGCACGTACGGCAGCGTTGTGCCGTTCATACGCCGCGATCATCGCGTCCTTGTTCTCGAAGTCGTCACTGAACCGGTCGCGCAGCCCACGCTTCACTGCCTCCATCCACGGTGCCAGCTCAGGCGGCACCCGATCGAACGAGAGAAAGATGGTGTTCGACGCGCTCGTGTACCAACCCTCTGCGTCGCGTGTCGAGAGCAGGATCGGCGCTCCCGGGTTCGCGGCAGCGATCTCGCGCCAGAAGATGGATCCCGGGAAGTCGACCATCGCGGTGAAGTCAGCGAGCACGGCTGACCAGTCCGTCGGCGCTCCGTCGATCGCTGCGGTGAATGCCGCTACCTGGTCGGGTCGCTCGAACATCTCGATCATGTGGTGACACGTCCCGCCGACCAGCTGCTCCAGCGCAACCTTCAGGGAATGCGTGCCCGTTCGTCCGACGCCTGCTCCGACCACTCGCAACGACATGGCTGCCCCCAATCGACCGGGTGCGAGGGCGGCCCTCGCGCTGATCTCGCATCCTTGCTGAAAGGAGGGGGTCGTGTCGCTGGCGCTCGACTAGTCACCGCCTTCGATCGCCGATCGCGGGCGACGACGTCCCAGATTCATGGGCACCGTGGCGGATCGGCCTGCGTGCCGCCTCTGAGGATCGGCGGCACGCAACAGATCATGTCGCTATCGTGTCTGCGAATCCGCTCGGCAGGACTTTTCGGGTCACGGCACCCGTCGTAACCGCTGCCAGCGCGTCAATACCGGTTCGTTGGAGGACCTATGAAACTAAGATCGTGGAAGAAGGGTGGCGCGCTCTTCGTCGCCATCGTCCTGAGCGTCGCCGCGTGCAGCAGCGACGACAGCGATGGAGCCAGTTCGACAACCGTCGCCGGCGGTGGCGGTGGCGGTGGCGGTGGCGGTGGCGGAAGCACCGCTGGGGCCACGCTGAAGGCGATCCTGGCGCGAGATTCGCTGAAGTGCGGCGTGAACGGGCAGCTGCTTGGCTTCTCGAACGTCGACGCCGGCGGCGCGTACACCGGGATCGATGTCGACTACTGCCGGGCAGTGGCCGCCGCAGTCCTGGGTGATCCTGAGAAGGTGGAGTACACCGACCTCACGGCTGAAACCCGCTTCACCGCCCTGCAGTCGGGCGATGTTGACGTGCTGATCCGCAACGGCACCTGGACCGCATCGCGTGATGGCGCCCTGGCACTGCAGTGGACGGCCACCACCTTCTACGACGGCCAAGGCATGCTCGTGAACACCGACTCCGGGTTCGGCTCGGTCGCCGACATGGATGGCACCACCATCTGCGTCCAGACCGGCACAACCACCGAGATCAACCTCGACACCTTCTTCACGGGTCTCGGCATCACCTATGAGCCCCTCAACGTGGCCGACGAGGCCGCCGTGTTGGAGAACTTCTCCTCTGGAGCCTGCGACGGCTACACGACGGACAAGTCAGGCCTAGCGTCGTTTGCTGCCACGTACGACGGTGACGTCACCATCCTCGACGACACCATGTCGAAGGAGCCGCTTGGCCCCGCCGTCCGCGAGGGCGACGAGGAGTGGTTCGACATCGTGCAGTGGGTCGTGTTCGCTACCTTCCAGGCGGAGGAGTTCGGCCTCACGGCCGCAAACATCTCCAGCTACAGCGGTGGCAACCCGAGCATCGAAGCCTTCATCAAGGAGGACTTCGAGCCCGAGCTCGGGTTCCCCGATGACGAGTGGGTCGTGCGAGTGATCGAAGCGGTGGGCAACTACCAGGAGATCTACGACCGCAACATTCGCCCGCTGGGCATCCCGGAGGGTCCCAACCAGCTCTGGACTGAGGGCGGGCTCCTCTACTCGCCGCCCTTCGGCTGACGCATCTGAACTAGGTACCGGC
>JANOQG010000087.1:0-11834 GCA_031422255.1 Actinomycetes bacterium
TCAGGATGTAGATGTAGCCGACCGCGACGGGGGCGGTGAACGGCTCGCCGGAGCGCCCGTCGAAGAGCTGGGCCTTGCCCGACTCGCCGATCAGCTGCACGCCGTCCCGGTTGGGGAGGGTGGAGCCCAGGAGGCCGGTGATCTCCTCCTCGCGCGCGCCGTCGAAGACGGGGGTGGCCACGTTGGTGCCCGGCTCCCCCTTGTCCGCGCCGATCGACTTGAGGCTCTTCTTCCACGACGGGGCGTTCTTCTCGTCGCCGCCGGTGGCGTCCCAGCCGGTCTTCGCGACCCACCCGAGGTGGGTCTCGAGGACCTGGCCGACGTTCATCCGGCCGGGGACACCGAGCGGGTTGAGCACGATGTCGACCGGGGTGCCGTCCTCGAGGAACGGCATGTCCTCGACCGGGAGGATCTTGGAGATGACGCCCTTGTTGCCGTGCCGGCCGGCCAGCTTGTCGCCGTCGGTGATCTTGCGCTTCTGCGCGACGTAGACGCGGACCAGCTGGTTGACGCCGGGCGGCAGCTCGTAGCCCTCGTCGCGGTCGAAGACCTTGACGCCGATGACGGTGCCGGTCTCGCCGTGCGGGACCTTGAGGCTGGTGTCTCGCACCTCGCGAGCCTTCTCACCGAAGATGGCGCGCAGGAGGCGCTCTTCGGGGGTGAGCTCGGTCTCGCCCTTGGGGGTGACCTTGCCGACCAGGACATCGCCCGGGCCGACCTCGGCACCCACCCGGATGATCCCGCGCTCATCAAGGTCCTTGAGGATCTCCTCGGAGAGGTTCGGGATGTCCCGGGTGATCTCTTCCGGGCCGAGCTTCGTGTCGCGAGCGTCGATCTCGTGCTCGTGGATGTGGATCGACGTGAGGACGTCGTCCTTGACCAGCCGCTCCGAGAGGATGATGGCGTCCTCGAAGTTGTAGCCCTCCCACGGCATGAAGGCGACGAGCAGGTTCTTGCCCAGCGCCAGCTCACCGTTGTCGGTGGAGGGTCCCTCGGCGAGGACGTCGCCCTTCTTGAAGACCTCGCCCTCCTTGATGAGGGGCTTCTGGTTGATGCAGGTGTCCTGGTTCGAGCGCTCGAACTTGAGCAGCTTGAAGACCGTCTTGCCGGCGGTCTTGTAGTCGACCGTGATGGCGTCGCCGGAGCACTCGGTGACGACACCGTCCTCCTCGGCGATGATCATGTCGGCTGCGTCGCGGGCGGCGCGTGCCTCGATGCCGGTGCCGATGTAGGGCGCCTCAGCCCTGACGAGCGGAACCGCCTGCCGCTGCATGTTGGCGCCCATGAGGGCACGGTTGGCGTCGTCGTGCTCCAGGAACGGGATGAGCGCCGTTGCGACAGAAACGATCTGCTTCGGCGAGACGTCCATGAGCTGCACTTCGGCAGGCGGCACCGCAGAGATCTCGGTGGTGGCCGCGAAGTACGTGTCGCGCTCGAGCTGGAGACGCAGGTTCTCGAGGGTGGCCGCCTGGGGCGACCGACGCACGAGGATGCGCTCGTTCTTGAACGTGTGGTTCGGGTGGAGCGGCTCGTTCGCCTGGGCGACGACGTAGTCCTCTTCCTCATCCGCCGTCAGCCAGATGATGTCGTCCGTGACCTTGCCGGCGCGGACGTGGCGGTACGGCGACTCGATGAAACCGAACGCGTTCACGCGTGCGTAGGTGGAGAGGGCACCGATCAGACCGATGTTCGGACCCTCAGGGGTCTCGATCGGGCACATGCGGCCATAGTGGGAGAAGTGGACGTCGCGGACCTCGAAGCCGGCTCGCTCACGGGACAGCCCACCGGGGCCGAGGGCTGAAAGCCGACGACGGTGCGTGAGACCCGACAGGGGGTTCACCTGGTCCATGAACTGGGAGAGCTGGCTGGTGCCGAAGAACTCCTTGATGGCGGCGACCACAGGTCGGATGTTGATGAGCGTCTGCGGCGTGATGGCCTCGACGTCCTGCGTGGTCATGCGCTCCCGCACGACCCGCTCCATCCGGGACAGGCCGATGCGCACCTGGTTCTGGATCAGCTCGCCCACTGAGCGGATGCGTCGGTTGGCGAAGTGGTCCTGGTCGTCGAGGCGGTAGCCCGGCTCGGCGTTGACGAGGTGGAGCAGGTATGAGCACGCGGCGAGGACCTCGCAACGGCTCAGGACCGGCTGGCCCTCCTCCGGACGGTCGAGGAACGGCAGGCCGTCTTCGTCCGCTCCATTGAGCATCGGGAACAGCTCGGACAGGCGCTCGATCTCGTTGCGGAGCTTCTTGTCGAGCTTGTAGCGACCGACCCGGCTGAGGTCGTAGCGCCGGTTCTGGAAGAACGCGTTGTCGAAGTAAGCGCGGGCCGACTCGACTGACGGCGGCTCGCCCGGGCGAGCGCGCTTGTAGATCTCGACGAGCGCCTCTTCGCGGGTGACCGCCAGCTCACGGTCCTTCTCCCACTGGCCCTCCAGGAAGTCGAAGTGCCGGACGAAGGCCTCCATGAATCCGGGGCAGCGGTCCTCGCCGTAGCCCAGGGCTCGCATGAGGATGAAGATCGAGAGGCGGCGCTTGCGTGCAACCCGAGTGCCAGCGGTGACGTCCTTGCCGGGCTTCTGCTCGACGTCGAACTCGATCCACTCTCCGCGGTACGGGTGGACCGTGCCCTTCACGAGCTGGTGCTTCGTGAGGTTCCGGAGGCGATAGCGCTCGCCGGGCTCGAAGATCACGCCGGGGGAGCGCACGAGCTGCGACACCACGACGCGCTCGGTGCCGTTGATGACGAAGGTGCCCTTGTCGGTCATCATCGGGAAATCCCCCATGAAGACCGTCTGCTCCTTGATCTCGCCCGTGGCCGCGTTGATGAAGCGGGCCCGCACGAAGATCGGCGCGGAGAAGGTCATGTCCTTCTCCTTGCACTCCTCCACCGTGAACTTGGGCGGCGGACGCAGGTCCTCGTCGTCAGGATCGAACTCGAGCTCCAACTGCAGAGTCTCGGTGAAGTCCTTGATCGGCGAGATGTCTCGGAAGGTCTCCTTGAGACCCTCCTGCAGGAACCATTCGAAGCTGTCGCGCTGGACCGAGATGAGGTCTGGCAGGGACAGGGCTTCGTCGATGTTCGCGAACGAATAACGGTCGCGGATGGGCGTGCGTGCGGGCAACGCGTCTCCCCTAGCTCAGGTGGTTGGCAGACCGTGCAGTGGACCCGCCAAGTCGCCGCGAAGGGACGACGAAGCAAGAGACCAGGGGCACGGCTCAGCCGATCCTAAGGACCCGGGCCTGGCGATCGCAACTCGGCGCACAGCAGTGCCGCCGAGGAGCCCCTTGACTGGGTGGCACCGTACGACAGCCAAGACAGTCGGTCAAGGATTTCTTGCCTCTTGGTAGATCATCTGTGAAAGTGATCAACCGCAAAGCGTTCAGAGAGGTAGATCGTGGCGATCAAGAAGACGGCACTCCTGATCGACCAGGAGCTCGTGGCCCAGGTCAAGGCGCTGCTGGACACCCGCACCACAACGGAGACCATCACGGAGGCCATGCGGGAGGTCATCCGCGTGCGCGGACGTGCCCGCCACTTCGATCGACTGCGTCAACGAGCCGCTGACCTCACCGACTCGCAGCAGATGGACGGCCGATGGGCCGACGCAGAGGGCCATGGCGACGCACCTCGCTGACACGACTGCACTCGCCCGTCTTCACCACGACGATGTGGCAGCACGGGTTCACCCGATGTTCCTGGGCGGTCGGGTCGCCACCTGCGCGATCGTCGACCTCGAAGTCCTCATGACGGCGCGCGACGCCACCGAACACGAGGAGATGTGGTTTGAGCGACAGCTGCTTCCGCGCGCTCCCATCGACGAAGCCTGTACCCGCCGAGCTGTCGACGTGCAGGGCAAGCTCATCACGCTGAAGCGGCACAGGGTGTCGATCTCCGACCTGATCATCGCTGCAGCGGCGGAGCAGGCCGGCCTGACCGTCCTGCACTACGACCGTGGCTTCGACGTGATCGCCGAGGTCACCGGACAGCTGACCGAGTGGGTCGTCCCCCAGGGGACGGTGCCCTAGACGCGACGAAGGCCCGGCCTCTCGGCCGAGCCTTCGCTCACACTGCAGGCAGCGTCGAGCTACTTGAGCTCGACCTTGCCGCCAGCCTCTTCGAGGGAAGCCTTGGCCTTTTCGGCGTCTTCCTTCGACACCTTCTCCAGGACAGCGCTGGGGGCACCGTCGACGAGATCCTTGGCCTCCTTGAGGCCCAGGCTCGTCAGCGCGCGCACCTCCTTGATGACCTGGATCTTCTTGTCGCCGGCCTCGGTGAGGATGACGTCGAACTCGTCCTGCTCCTCTTCGGGCTCGACGGCGGCTCCGCCACCGCCGCCAGCGACCGCCACGGCCGCAGGGGCCGCGGCCGTCACGCCGAACTTCTCTTCGAAGTCCTTGAGGAGCTCAGAGAGCTCCAGGACCGTCATGTTGGCGATGGAATCGAGAATGTCTTCCTTGGTGGGCATGGTGCTCACTCCTCCGTGGTGGTGTCGTCCGCTGCGGGCTCCTCGGTGGGAACCTCCTGAGCCGCGGGTTCGTCAGTGGTGGTCTCGACCTCGGCGGCAGGCTCCTCAGCGGGAACCTCGTCGGTCGGGGCGTCGGTTTCGGCTTCAGCTTCGGCCTGGGGGGCCTCCGCAGCAGCCTCGGGTTCGTCAGCGAGTTCGGCGACCGGCTCCTCCGGTACGCCCCCCTGCTGGTCGATGAGGGCCTTGAGGCCATACGCGAAGTTGCGGGGCAGTGCTTCCAGCAAGCCGGCGAACTGCACCATCGGTGCAGCGATCGCGCCAGCGAACTTGGCGAGCAACACCTCACGGGGCTCCACCTCGGCCAGTGCCTGTGCCTCATCAGCGGTGAGGGGCTTCGCGCCCAGCACGCCGCCCTTCACGATGAGATTCGGGTTGGTCTTGGCGAAGTCGCGCAGTGCCCTTGCCACGTCGACCGCATCTCCGGGAGTCCCATCGGGCTTCTCGGTGATGAAGGCGATCGCGGTGGGGCCGGTGAGCAGGTCCTCCAGCTCCAAGCCAAGGTCGCGGACGGCAAAGCGGACGAGCGTGTTCTTGTAGATCTTGTACTCGCCGCCAACCAGCCGCAGCGCTCGACGTAGATCGCTGATCGCGGTCACGTCGAGCCCTCGGTACTCGGTGAGGAGGGCTGCACTCGTGGAACCCAGGCGCTCACGCACCTCGTCCACCACTGCGACCTTCTCCGGTCTCGGGTTCTCCATCGACACCTCCTCTCGTTGTCTCGTGGCTCGCGCTAGGCGCGGGCACGACGAGTGAGTCCTCGAGGTGTCCGCCTCGTCAGGCGGGACCGAGGTCCCTTTGAGCCTCGAAAGGCACCGGATGTCTGTGGCGAGCAATCTGTTCTTGGGTCAGCCATGCTACGGACCTGCCGGCCACACCACCAAACCACGTACACCTGGGCAGGGGCGGGGGACACAGACATGTTGCAGGGCAGCGCCACCCGACGAACCGCTCATGCGGCGCTGGTCACCCTCATCGCCGTGACGGTGCTCGCTGGCTGCAACGGGCGCGGCGGCTCCGGCCTCTGGGCGCGCGACCTCGATCCGGTGGTGCTCACCGGATCGCAGCTGCCCACTCTTGCCACCGCGGCCCCTGGCACCATCGTTGCCTTCCGTTGGAACTCCGAGCTCCGGCGATGGGAGCAAGTGCCCGTGCAGGTCGACGAGCGACACGTCGAGTTCCTCAGCAAGCTGCGCAACGGCACTGGCAGCACTGGGCCAACGGCCCTCGCCTTCTCCGACCCTGGCGCCAACGCCGGTTCCGACCCCGTCGCCACCTTGGACGCCGACGACGAGATCGCCTTCATGGCCACCGACACCGGCGGACCCGCGCCTCGAGGCACTGGTGATCCCGCCGGCGTGATCGCGGCATCCGGCGTTCGCGTCGCCGTCACCGATCCGCTCTCCACCTACGACGCTGTGCGAGGGAGCGGCACCGGCTACCTCTACCTCTTCCGCCGCTCAGGCACCACGCTGTCCCCAAGCGCTGGCAAGGACTACGTCACCTACGTGTTCAACCCCACGGATCCGATGGGGCATGCGGAGGACTCCACAGTCTCGACACCTCGGTATGCGACGCACTTCTCTGCTCGATGGACGCGCGACACCCTGCGGGTGGGCGCGGGACCGGACATCCTCGACCGCCACCGGAACCTGTTCGCCATCGGCAACTGCGTGCGCAGCGAGGACACGTTCTCAGCGGGCGACGGTGGCTATGCCACCAACATCGACGGTCCCGTGCGCGCGATCCGCGCCTACCTCGGTGCGAACAGCGGCACCTACACACAGCGAGAGCACTTGTTCTATCGAGGCACCGAGCGCACGCAGACGACGCTTCGGGTACACGCAATCTCGGGGATCATGGACTTCTACGACTACAGCGCCGCTGCCGTCGGCATGCAGTACTCGAGCTCGTCAACACCCAACGCGGTCACGATCGACGGCGTGCCCGACACAACGGGCGCCGCTGCACCCACGTGGGAAGCGGTCACCGGCGCCCAGGGGACGGTCGTGTCGTCGACCACCGCTGAGACCGACATCGCTGGGTTGGCCATGCAGGCCTACTACCTCGATGACGCCACCCCGCCAGCGGTGCAATGCACGGGAGACGCGTTCGAGTACGGCGCGAGCGGCACCGCGATCACCAGCGCGATCCCGAACACCGACCCCACGTTGGGCACGTTCAAGAACTTCACGAGCACGCGGTGGAATCGGTACGTTCCTGCCACCGAGGCAGCCGATGTCGCCATCCACGTGGCCAACCTCGCTACGCCGCTCACCACGAGCGTGGCGACGTTCGTGCCTGGCGCCTGAGCGGCGCCCAAGCTCCGATCAGGCTTCGACGTCGACGACCTTGAGTCGGTTGGTGTCGATCTTCACGCTCGGACCCATGGTGGGTGAGAGCGAGATCTTCCTGAGGTAGCGGCCCTTCGCGGAGGCGGGCTTGGCCCGCTGGATCTCATCGAGAACCGCCCGGAAGTTCTGGTTCAGTGCATCGATCTCGAAGCTGACCTTGCCGATCGGCACCTGCACGTTGCCGTAGCGGTCGGTTCGGTACTCCACCTTGCCGCCCTTGAACTCGGCCACGGCCTTGGCAACGTCGGTGGTCACCGTGCCGGTCTTGGGGTTCGGCATCAGGCCTCGCGGGCCAAGCACTCGGCCGAGCTTGCCGACGAGGGGCATCAAGTCCGGGGTGGCGATGGCGACGTCGAAGTCGAGCATGCCGCCTTCGACAAGCGCGGCCAGATCCTCGCCGCCGACATGATCGGCGCCGGCTGCCCGCGCCTGGTCTGCCGCCTCGCCGTTGGCGAACACAGCCACCCGCACGTCCTTGCCGGTACCCGCAGGGAGCGCCACCGTTCCGCGCACGAGCTGATCGGCCTTGCGGGGATCGACACCGAGGCGCATCGTCAACTCGATCGACTCGTCGAAGCTGGCGGTGCCAAGCCCCTTGACGAGGTCCACGGCCTCAGCCGGCGTGAACATCTGATCGCGGTCGAATCGCTTCGCCGCATCCGTGTACTTCTTGCCCTTCGCCATCGCTGGCTCCCTCTTGTTGTTCGGCCGCTGGATGAGGTGGTCTCAGTCGAGCCGGGGTGGATGTGGTTACTTGACCTTGATGCCCATGGAGCGGGCAGTGCCAGCGACCTGGAGCTTGGCAGCAGCGAGGTCGTTGGCATTGAGATCGGGCAGCTTGATCTGGGCGATCTCGGTGACCTGGGCGTCGGTGATCGATCCGACGACCTCCTTGCCGGGGTTCACTGCTGCCTTCTCGAGCCCTGCGGCCTGACGGATGAGCACCGGGGTGGGCGGAGTCTTCAGGACGAACGTGAACGAGCGATCCTCGAACACCGTGATGTCGACCGGCACGATCGTGCCGCGCTGCGACTCCGTGGCGGCGTTGTACGCCTTGCAGAAGTCCATGATCGCAACGCCATGGGGGCCGAGGGCCGTGCCGACGGGCGGCGCGGGGGTGGCCTGACCAGCTGGGATCTGGATCTTGACGACAGTCAGGACCTTCTTCTTGGCCATTGGGCCGACTCCTTGCGATGACGAAAGCGGATGCACCCGTGCGGGGGCAGCGGGCAAGTGTGGTCGCGATCAGGGGCGGGACGCCAATGGCGCCCTGCCACCTAGAGCTTGGCCACCTGGGAGAAGTCGAGCTCGACCGGTGTTTCGCGTCCGAAGATGTTGACGAGCACCTTGACCTTGAGCTGGTCCTCGTTGAGCTCGATGACCTCGCCCGAGAAGTCTGCGAAGGGACCTTCCTTGACCCGCACCGTCTCACCGAGCTCGTACTGCGAACGGGGCTTGGCGCGCTTCTCGACCTCGTCGGGCGTCTCGGTGGAGACCGAGAGGAAGTTCTCGACGTCCTTCTTCGGCAACGGTGAGGGCTTCGCTCCCTGGCCCACAAAGCCGGTGACCCCCGGGGTGTTGCGAATCACGTACCAGCTGTCGTCATCGAGCTGACACCGAACGAGGAGGTAGCCGGGGAACATCTTCTTCTGTACGACGACCTTCTTACCGTTCTTGAAGTCGACGACGTCTTCCATCGGGATGACGACCTCGTGGATGCGCTCCTCCATGTTCATGGACGAGGTGCGCGCCTCGAGGTTCTGCTTCACCTTCTTCTCGTAGCCCGACTGCGTGTGGACGACATACCAGCGTCCGGGCCGATCGAAAGGCGACTCCGGTGTCGGTGCGGCAGCCTCCTCGAGGAGGTCCTCGCCGTCGATCACCGTCTGTGCATCGAGGGGGTCGCCGCCTGTCGATGCCGGCTTGGTCGCCGCTGCAGGCTCAATGGGATCCGTGATGTAAGCGCTCATCGTGAGAACAACTTCAGTAGGACGTCGCCGAACCCGTAGTCGAGGGCAGCAACGTAGGCGGTCAGAAGGACCACCGCGACGAGCACGATGATCGAGTAGTTGATTACCTCAGGTCGAGTGGGCCATGCGACCTTGCGGAGCTCACCGCGCACCTCGCGGATGAACTGCAGCGGCGTGGTGCGCTCGTCCTTTGGACGCGGCGGCGTCGGCGTCGCACGACGACGGGCCTGAGGCTCGCCATCGGCGCCCAGCTGCCCCTGCTTCTGGAGCATGCGCTTTTGCTGTCGGTTCATCGCCATGGACGTGGACGTTCCTGAGGTGAGAGAAGAGCAGGGCAGGAGGGACTCGAACCCCCAACCTGCGGTTTTGGAGACCGCTGCTCTGCCAGTTGAGCTACTGCCCTTCGAGGTTCGCGCGGATCAGTCATGTTGTACCGCCGCAGGCCCTTGAGGGTTGCGGGTCGTCAGCGTAGGCCCGGCGCCGGTCGATCCGCCAGCCGTTGGCCGTGGCCTCCTAGAGGAGGTCGGCTAGGTCGAGCTCTGAGACCGCTCGCTCGAACCGCTGCAGCATCACGGTCGCCAGGTCACGCTGACGCTGATCGGTGGCATCCATGCCTCGCCAAGCCACGACGGGGTACACGAGGCAGAACAGGGCGGCAACGCGGTACTGCTCCCAGCAGCCCGCTCGGTCTGCGGCAGGAACCCCAGCGCCGGCGAGGCCGGCGATCCACCGGTCGAACAGTGCCTGCTCATGGCTCGCCGCATCAGCCGGATCGAGGCTCTGGGTGACGAAGTAGGCGAGGTCGTACGCGGCATGGCCGGTTCCGATCAACTGGAAGTCGACGGCCGCGACGGAGCCGTCCGCTTCGAAGAAGAGGTTGTCGGCCCGGTAGTCGCCATGGATCATCGTGGTGGGCGCCTCCGCCATTCCGTCGAGGAGGCGCGGCATCGCCTCGACCCATCGCGGCCCAACTGCTCTGATCGCCGCGGGGATCTCGAGCTCAGTTCCCAGCTTCTCCCAGCCCTCGGCGAACACAATCGGGAGGACAGCCTTGTAGATCTCGTCACCCAGGCTCACCGTGAGGCCGGCCTCCGCGAGCTCGTCGGCCTGCCGCCACCACATGGCGTGCCATTGCGCGAGGCCGTCCACGGCCCGCTCGGCGTCGGGGACCGTCATACCGACCACCTGATCGACCGCGCGCAGCCCGCCGAGATCCTCCATCACGAGAACGAACTGACTCGTCTCCTGGTCGGCGGACGCGTGGTAGCAGGCCGGCACGCGGAACGGAGCCTGAGCGGCGAGCTCGGAGAAGAACCCCGCCTCCCGCAGGTACATCCGCAACATCGTGGAGGTGAACACCGCGGCATCGTCGAGGGAGGGCAGCTTCACCACGACGGCGTCGGGACATCCAGGCCCGGTGAGCCGGGCGCGGTAGACAGCACTGCTCACCCCGATCCCAACCCCGATCTGCTCGATCGTGACGGCCTCGACGGCCAACCCCGTGGCCTCGGCAAGCCAGCCCACCGTCACCTCACCAATCGATGTCGGCATGTCCGCCATTGCTCAGCCCCCTGTCCCGCTGCGCGCACGGCCGCAGATCGGCCGGACGATAGGCCACCATGGCGGCGGGTGCGCCGACTTGTTGGTCAGCTGGCGGCGCGCACTTTGCGGGCACGTGAGGCGAAGACGATCGCTCCGGCCGCGCCCGCCGCGGTTGCCGCCGCCAACCCACCAAGGTAGGCCGCCTTGTGTCCGTTGATCATCGAGCGGATCGCGCGACGTTCGCCAGCGGCTTCGAGGTTCGAGAGCACCTCCGCGAGAAGGCCTGGGGATGGTTCGAGCACCTCGACCCGCATGGCGCGCATGGCACGCAGCACGCGGCGGTACTGGACGAGCTCCGCCTGGCAACGCAGGCATTGCTCGACGTGGCGGCGTTCGCCTCGCCCCAACAGCACGGACCCGTCAGCCGTAGCGGCTAGGTCGTCAGCAAGGTCTTCACACTGCATCGGCGGCCTCCTCTAGACGGCGGGGGAACAGGTCCTCCCGCAGCTTCTTGCGCGCCCGGTGGAGACGCACCTTGGCGGCCGTCTCGGAGATCCCGAGCTCGGCCGCGATCGCCTCATGGGGCAGGTCATAGATGTCCCGCAGCACGATCACCTGGCGGAGCTTCGGGGGAAGGGCCTCCAGTGCCACGCCAAGACGCTCCCGCAGCTCGCCGGCGTCTGCCTGGAGCTGGGGATCGAACGATGGGCGGTCGTCGGCGATGGGCTCGCTCTCGGTGAGCTCCTCGTGGCGATGCTTGTTGCGCTTCCCGAGGTGCGTGTTGGCACAGTTCGCCGTGATCCGGTACATCCAGGTGGAGAACTGCGCGTCACCGCGGAAGCGCTTCAGGCCCCGGAACGCTCGAAGGTAGGCGTCCTGCACCACGTCCCTCGCGTCCTCCTCGTTCCCAGTCAACCGGAGCGCGAGCGTGTACGAGTCGGTGTAGGTGACCCGAACGAGCTCGTCGAATGCCTCTCGGTCGCCGTCGCGAGCGGCGACGACCAGGTCGGCCACATCGTGTGGCATCGGACGCTTCGACCCCTCTCCTGTCGGGTGGGTTACCGAAAACGACAAACGGCCCGGGCTGCGCAGCAGCCCGGGCCCCCTGAGGACGTGCTAGCGGGTCTCCTTGTGGACCGTGTGCTCACGGTCCCACCGGCAGTACTTCTTCATCTCGATCCGCTCGCGGTCGTTCACCTTGTTCTTGGTGCTGATGTAGTTGCGGCGCTTGCATGTCGTGCACTCAAGGGTGACGGCGATGCGCTTCGCTCCGGCCTTGGCCATGGTTGTCTCTCTCTCCGCTACTTGATGATCTTGGTGACTCGGCCGGCGCCCACGGTACGGCCACCCTCACGGATAGCAAACCGCAGGCCTTCATCCATCGCGATCGGATGGATCAACTCGACATGCATGATCGTGTTGTCACCCGGCATGCACATCTCC
>JANOQG010000088.1:0-3104 GCA_031422255.1 Actinomycetes bacterium
CCGACGATCTCGACGGTGCTGGCACACGATCAGCGCCGTCCAGTTGGCCAGCACTGACAGCGCCTCCCCCAGGAGCGTGCCGATGGCCGCCCCCTCCCAGCCATAGCGAGGGATCAGCGCCAGGTAGAGGGCCATCGCCAGCACGGCGTTGGTGACGATCAGGATCGTACGAAGGCCGGTGCGACCCAGGCCCATCAGGGCGTTGATGGCGCAGGCGCCGACGGCCCGGAGCAGCACGATCGGCGCCAGCCAGCGCATCATCGAAACCGAGCCGTCGAACTCCGCTCCGAGGATGGTGGGGAGAACCGGCGCCAGCGTGTACGCCCCGAACCAGACGATGACGCCGTAGCCCAGCCCGAATGCGCCGAAGCGAACGGCACGGGTGAGATGCTCCCCCAGCCGGCCTTCGTCGTCCTGGAGGAACCGCGTGTGGGTCGCCTGGATCACGCCAGCGACGGGGATGTGCCCGAGCTGGATGATCCGATAGGCAGCGGCGTAGAGCCCGGTGTCCACGATCAAGTTGTTGGCGGCCAACACGAGCTTGTCTCCCTCGTTTCCGACCCCGTCAGCGGTGATGGCCGCCGAGTAGATCAGGTTCGTCCGGAGGTGTGGCCAGCGGATCGCGCCGGGGGTGAACCTCACCCCGACCCGGCGCCCCACGGCTCGAAGCGCGAGCACGCTGAACGCAGCAGACACGGCCAGCATCGACACGCCGAGGGACGCGACGGAGAGCGTGTCCGAGGCGAACAGAGCGCTCAGTACCACGATGCGCAGACCGAAGATGAGCATCCGGATCTTGGCCGCGTCGGCGAACCCGGTGGAGGCCTGGGCGGTGGCGGCCGCCACCTGGATGGCTGCCATGGTTACGAACTCGGTGACGAGGATGGCGGCGATCGCGAGCACCCCGAGCGAAGCGACGAGCAGGAGGGCTGCCGCCAGCCCGATGGCGGTGAGCGCGGCGCCGAAGACGAGCGCGAGAGAAAGGCACGAGCGGGCGGTGTCGCCGATGGGCTCTTGGTCGCGGACCACGTGCTGCAGGAGGGCCAACGTCACCCCCGACGACGCCAGCGTCACCAACGGTCCGATGATGGCGTAGAGCACGGCGTACGCCCCATACCCAGCCGGCCCGAGGGTACGACCGAGGGCGGTGAACGACAGAACCGACCCGACCAGCATCGTCACCTCGACGCCGAGCCCCCACGAGGACTCCGCGGCAAGCCCATCCGCTGGGACGCGGCTGCGGATGATCGTGACGAGGGACATCAGGGAAACCGCTCTCTGCGAGCCGGACGAACAGATGGCTGCGTGCGGAGGTCTACCGCACGATCAACCTTGCCCACACGCCTGGTGCACGGGAGCCGTCTAGGTGACGTGCCGCGGGGCACGGACTGCGAAGCAATGGCGTCGACCGCAGCGCCAGCCGGTGAGGAAGGGGTGACGCAAGCAAGGACGTCAGGAAGCCGTAACCCGAATGTCACTCTCTGCGTGCAGAACCCGGTCGCATTCTGCCACTGTCCGTGGCAGGATCGGGAGGTCTCGCCGCCGATCACGTTGGCGGGGACTGGGCAGACGTACACGAGCAGTGCTGGCGAGAGGTGCAGGGCGATATGAGCGTGACGGGAGCCGGGCGGTCCACGACGAGGTCGCCCAGAATGGCAACAACCGCCGAGTCGGGCGGCTCCGCTCGCGCGCCAGGAGCCACGTCGCGATGAGGCGCCTGTCGTTGAGGCATTGGCTCGTGGCCACGGACCTGCTGGCGCTGACCCCGGCGTGGATGCTGGCCCCGATGGCTCCCTGGGTTCAGGGTCGCCCTCAGCACTGGTGGCTGGCCGTTCCTGGATTCGTCGTGGTCACGCTCCTGCTCCTGGCCGCGGCGGGGCTGTACCGCGCCCGAGTGTGCACCGTGCGCGCCACCGAGGTCGGGCGACTCGCGGCGGTGAGCGCCGGGCTTGGGCTGGCCGGCCTCTGGGGGTTGCCCCATGTCACATCCCAACCCGTCGCAACGGCGGTCGCTACGGCGTCACTGACCGGGTTCTTCGTGCTCGGCGCTGGGCGAGCGGTGTACCGCAACTGGTTGCTGGCCCAGCGCGCCACGGGCAAGCGCCTGCGCGAGGTGGCCATCATCGGGGCCGATGAAGAGGCAAGTCGCATCGGCGCGCACCTGGCCGAGCACCCGGAGGTGGGCTACGAGGTCGTTGGATACTTCCGGTCGGCTTCTGGGCATGCAGCCCATCTGGCCCGGCCGGTCCTCGGGCGGATCTCCGAGGTCTCGACGGTCCTCGAGAGGCTCCAGATCAGTGGCGCCATCGTGGTGCCTGGGGCGCTGCTCCCTGGCGAGTGCGACATGGTGTTGGCGGCGCTCGTCGATGCCAAGGTGCACGTGCACCTCGCCACCGGGCTGCGCGGGATCGACAGCCGCCGCCTTCGCTCCCTGCCCATGGGACACGAGCCGCTGCTCTACCTCGAGCCCGCTGGCGCCAGCTCCCCGTGGTACGGCCGCGTCCAGCGGGTGCTCGACGTCGTAGGCGCGGTGGTCGCACTCGTGTTGGCCGCTCCGCTCCTGCTGATCGCAGCCGTCGCGATCAAGCTCACCGACCGCGGCCCGGTGCTCTTCCGTCAGGAGCGAGCGGGCATGGGGAGCCGTCCGTTCCCGCTGTACAAGCTGCGCAGCATGAGCGTGGATGCTGAGGAGCGCCTGCCGGATCTCCTCGCACACAACGAGCGTGACGGCGGCCCGCTGTTCAAGCTCGCCAGCGATCCTCGCGTCACCAAGGTGGGGGCCATCCTTCGGGCCACGAGCTTCGACGAGGTGCCCCAGCTCTTCAACGTCCTTCGCGGCGAGATGAGCCTGGTGGGTCCCCGCCCTGCTCTGCTTGACGAGGTGGCCACGTTCGACGACGAGCTGATGATCCGTCAGCGGGTGCGTCCGGGGGTCACGGGCCTCTGGCAGGTTGAGGCTCGAGACAACCCGTGCTTCTCCGCCTATCGCTATCTCGACGTGTTCTACGTGGAGAACCAGTCGCTGGCGCTCGACTTGACGGTCCTCATGGCCACGGTGCGCGCCGTCGCCACCTCGTGCGTGCGGGCGATCCGGGCGCGGCGCG
>JANOQG010000089.1:0-2432 GCA_031422255.1 Actinomycetes bacterium
CACGTCGAGCAGCTCGCCCTGCACGCCGTTGATCGCCACCGTCGTCCGAACGGCGACTCGGTGCGCGTTGCGTCGAGAGGTCGCGAACGCGGTCGCCCGGATCCGGGCGACGCCGCCGATCAGAACCCCGGCCACCATGGCGAGCCACAGCGCCGACGCCATCGTGGAGCTTGCGTCCGCGGCCCAGGGGACCACGTCGGCCAGGCCCAGGGATGCGTAGGCGAGCACGGCGCCGGACAACCCCAACAGAACCCAGAGCACAGCTGGCGGCCGGCCGCGCCGACGGTGATCGCTGGCGCCCTTGGGCGTTACCTCGAACTCGAGTGATTGCTTGGTCATCAGCCACCACAGGCAAGCCATGCCCACCGGCACTCGAAAGACCCGAAGGGCGAACGCGGTGCTCCAGCGGATGTGCCCCCGCATGAGCCACTTCGACCCCAAGAGGCGCGTGACGAACATCAAGGTGAAGGCGACCGCAAACGTGAGCGGCGGCGCAGTCGACGTCTGAGCCCCCGAGACGAGGACGGCGACCGGCACTGCGAAGACAGCGAGCGTCGCAACGCCCTCAAGCCACCACAACGTGCCGGTGAGGTACTCGTAGAAGCAGCGCCAGGACATCCATCGCTTGGCGGTCCACAGGCGCTCCTGGATGAGAATCTGCATCGCTCCCATCCCCCAGCGACGCCGTTGCAGCAAGTACTGATCGGGCGTTGCCGGCGCGAGGCCAATGGCCAGCGTCTGGTGGTGATAAGCCGTGCGCCATCCGAGTTTCTGCAGCTTCAGGGTGGTGTGCATGTCCTCCGTGATCGTCTCGGTAGCCACCCCCCCAACCTCGTCAAGGGCTGACACCCGGAGGAGCGCGGTGGAGCCGCACCAGAACGGCCCCTCCCCCGCTGCCTGCCTTGACGGCATGAGCACGTTGAAGAACAGGCCCTGTTCGCCGCTGAAGCCGTCGTCGTCGAACGCGCCTGCGTTGTAGAACGCCTGCGGACCCTGGACGAGGGCGATGGTCGGATCGTCGAACCAGCCCAACGTGGCGGTCAAGAACGTCGGCAGCGGCACGTGGTCACAGTCGACGACGGCGACCACATCGCCGGCGTTCTCCGCCTTGAGCAGCCCCAGGGCGTGGTTCATGTTCCCGGCCTTGGCGTAGTCGTGCGTGGGTCGAGACACGTAGCGGGCGCCGAGAGCCGCGCAGAGGTCGGCAACCCAGGGGCGATCGCCGTCGTCCAACACCCAGGTGGCGTGAGCGGGCTCGATCGCGCAGGCAGCTGCAATCGTCGGGGCGATCACCTCCACCGGCTCGTTGTAGGTAGGGATCATCAGGACCACGCGGCGCGGGTCGTCGGCGCCGACCGGCGGAGGGGCCGTCGCATCAACGCTCCAAAGGGCTGCCGTCTTGAGCACAAGCCCGCCCAATGGCATCGCCTCGAACGAGACGAGCAGCCAGGCGACGGTGCGGTTCGCTCCCCCGCCAGGAATCGTGAACTCGACCCTCCAGATCAGATAGGCCACCAGGGCGAGAATCGCGGCGACTCCGCCGATGTGGGCGAGCCGGCGACTGGACGCAGCTTCGGGCCCGGGCCGGCCGATCTCGTTGGTCCAGTTGGCCAGCGAGAGGGGCGAGGTCTGCGGCGCCAGCCCTCCCGCTCTCGTGGCCGTCGTGCCCGAGGGAGCCTGGGGAGCAAGTAGTGTCACACGGTCCTATCGGCGGCCGGTGAACCTTGGGCGCGTGGACACTCCGTCCTTCCCGCTGGGCAGCATGTCTCGATCTCCCGTTGCCGTGGGGGGACTAGGCGCCGTCGCTCGTCGCTTGGGCGGCAGAGACATCGGCCACCTCGCGCACGGCGAATGCCGCCAGGGTGATGGACACGGCGGCGAGGACGAGGTGGACGGTGATGAAGGCGGCTTCGTGGTCCCCCGCAGCGATGCCGACGGAGCGAACCAGCCACACCGCCACGGTCCATCCGGCTAGCCCTCGCACAGCCAAGGCGTGCCACCGGACGGGTCGCCAGACGGCGAGGGCCGCGGTGAGCGCCAACACGGTGAAGCTCATCGCCAGACCGGTGCGGCCCCACTTCTCGCCGTCGGTGAGGGCGTCGTCGTTCCAGATGTTTCCGATGCGCGTGGTCCAGACGACGAAGGTCCAGATGCAGAGCGCGATCGTCCACCGGCTCCTCGACATGGCCCGACCCTAACGAGCGGGCTATCTTGACCAACCAGTCAAGTTCTGCTGCAGCAAGGGGATCCACCGCATGGCCGACCAGCCCACCATCGACGAGTTCGAGGCCGAGTGCCGGACCTTCCTCGACGCCAACGCCAAGCCGAAGCACGACGAAGGCGACAAGAAGTTCGTGTGGGGCGAGGGTGACGACGACGTTGCCATGTTCGAGGAGGTCGACCGCGAGCAGGAGCTGAGGGATCTCGCCGCC
>JANOQG010000090.1:0-1546 GCA_031422255.1 Actinomycetes bacterium
CGGAGCAAGCTCCTCCCTCGCGGGCGAGGGGGGCACGCGGAGCGTTCCCCCCTCCCGCTCCCCCCTCCCACCCCCGGCGATCCCGGGTCGATCCTCGGAGCTCTCACATGGGTGATGTCAAAGGGTTTCTCAAGCATGAGCGGTCGGTGCCGACGCGGCGGCCCGTCCCGGTTCGATTGTTGGACTGGAAGGAGGTGTACGAGCCCTTCCCCGAACGCCACCTGCAAGCGCAGGCCTCGCGCTGCATGGACTGCGGTATCCCGTTCTGCAACAACGGCTGCCCTTTGGGAAACCTCATCCCTGACTGGAACGACCTCGTCTACCGCGACCGCTGGCAGGACGCGGTCGAGCGGCTCCACGCCACGAACAACTTTCCCGAGTTCACCGGCCGCCTCTGCCCGGCGCCATGCGAGGGCGCATGCGTTCTGGGCATCAACCAGGACCCGGTCACGATCAAGCAGGTCGAGGTATCGATCATCGACCGCGCCTGGGATGAGGGCTGGGTGGTGCCCATCCCCCCGTCCGTGCTCACCGGCAAGAGGGTGGCCGTGATCGGCTCAGGACCGGCTGGCCTTGCGGCCGCGCAGCAGCTCACGCGAGCTGGCCACGCGGTCATCGTGTTCGAGCGAGCCGACCGCATCGGTGGTCTCCTGCGCTACGGCATTCCCGAGTTCAAGATGGAGAAGCGTCACCTCGACCGACGCCTCGAGCAGATGGAAGCGGAAGGCACGGAGTTCCGCACCGGAGTGAACGTTGGCGTCGACATCAGCGTCGAGGACCTGCAGGCGCAGTTCGATGCGTTGGTGCTGGCGGGAGGGGCCACTGCCTGGCGTGATCTGCCGGTGCCCGGTCGCGAGCTCGCCGGCGTCCACCAGGCCATGGAGTTCCTGCCGTGGTCCAACCAGGTGCAGGAGGGCGACCTGACCCTTGACGAACTGCCCCTCACCGCCAAGGACAAGGACGTCATCATCATCGGCGGCGGCGATACCGGGGCGGACTGCCTCGGCACCTCCCATCGTCACGGCGCCCGCTCCGTCACGCAGCTCGAGATCCTCGCCCGGCCGGTTGACGGTCGCCCCGAGGCCAACCCGTGGCCCACCTACCCGATGAGCTACAAGGTCACCTCCGCCCACGAGGAGGGCGGCGACCGCATCTACGCCGTCAACACCGAGTGCTTCCTTGGCGACGACGACGGGAACGTGCGGGCCCTCCGCCTTCACGAGGTGGAGCTGGTCGACGGCCGATTCGAGAAGGTGGAAGGCACCGACAGAGAGATCCCCACGCAGCTCGTGCTGCTGGCCATGGGGTTCCTCGGTCCGCAAAGGGACACGCTGCTGGAGACGCTCGGCGTCGAGCTCGACCCGCGCAGCAACGTGGCGCGTGACGACGACTTTGCCAGCAGCGTGAACGGCGTGTTCGTAGCCGGCGACATGGGCCGAGGGCAGAGCCTCATCGTGTGGGCCATCGCCGAAGGCCGCAGCGCGGCCGCCGCGGTCGACCGCTACCTCATGGGCGAGACTGCCCTCCCCGCGATCATCGCCCCGAC
>JANOQG010000091.1:0-1659 GCA_031422255.1 Actinomycetes bacterium
GGAGCCCTGGAGTTCCTTGCTGGCTGTGTCGAACTCTTCCCACTCCCCGAGGGTGGACGTCGTTGAGGGCACCTCTTCGAGTCCCGAGGCGATCGCGAGCAGGTCGGCGAGTCCCACGTCGGGGTGACTGCTGACGCTGAAGCCTCCGTACTCCCACTCCTGGGTGGCAAGGATCGTGCGATCCGATTGGCGCGAAATGGCGGCCGTGTACTCGACGCGCTGCGTTCCGGTGGAGAGGCCCACGCAGGGTGCATAGATGACCGACTCCGTGGGCACGTCGGCCATCAGCTCCTCGATGTACGCGGCAGGACTCTCCAGGTTGAAGGCATCGAACTCGATCCAACGGCCGGCCGTGTCACCAAACCTCTGCACCGAATGTGTCTCATCCATCTCGTCGACCCGAGTCGATGTGGTCACCACATCGCCGACGCGCGTGAACTCGTTGGGCACGAAGGTGAGGGCGTGCCCACGCACCACCACCTCGCTACCGTCGAGCTCAGGGCAGTCGGCAGCCTCAGGTTCCAGGGAGGAAGCCGTCGTTGCCACGGTCGTCGTCGTGGCTGTGGTCGTGGCGGTTGGCGGATCGTTGTCCGTCAGACTGATCCACCCCCACGTCGACACCACCGCGAGCACCCCTCCGGCCAGCGCGAATCGTGCAGGTCGTCCGCTCCGCGCCACGATCACGCACACAGCCTGCCCGCTCCGCCCAAGGCTCGCGCTGCATCCCGGCTGCTATGCCCGTCCCTGGATCTCATCGAGCAGGGCTGGGTGAAGCGCCGAGCCCCGCAGGATCTCGAAGCCGATCAGTCGGTCGTGGTCATCGAAGTCCAGGTTTATGTCAGCGTTCACGGGAACCGTCCTTGCGACCAAAGGCTCGATGGCATCCGCGGGCTGCAGGTACACGTACGCAGCGTCGGCCGCTGGATCGAAGGTCGCTCGAAGGACGCTCGGGTGCTGCATGGGTGCACTCTGCCTGCTGGGCCCGCCTGCGTCATCCCGGCAGCTTTGCCGCTGGGGGTTCGGTGTGCGTGGGCTGGGCTACGAGAACCCTCGGCAGCCGTCCTCAATCTGCCGGCTGAATCCCCACTGCTGCGTCCCTTCTGGATCGCAGCCGGTCAGGGTGCGATCCCCGAGAGGGGCGTCAAGAGTCACACTCGCCTGCGCCTCGCCAGCGAGCGCGGCGCAAGTGCCGCCGCCGATCTCGTGGATGTACGCATGGATCTCCACGGTTACATCTGTCTCGGTCGTCTCGATCCTGCCGAGCTCGCCGCAGTCCACCGATCCCGTGAAGACTCTGAGAGTCACTTCGTTGCCCTCAGCGCTTGTGGCCTCCCACGGGGTTGTGAGGGTGTCGCCGTCGTCGACACCGCGACCGGCCGCCATGGCAAACACGGCACCGACTGCGACGACGGATCGGACAAGGCGCACGCGCTGCATAGTGCCCGGTGTCCCCAGCGCTCGCGTTGCATCCCGGCAGGAGTGGGACACGTCGCCCAGCTAGGCCCGATCGAGAGGTATCACCCGTGTCGCTCGACGGGCGTAGCCATCCTGGCCGCCTCGCGGCGTCTCCCACCGGAAGCTGACACGCTCGTCGGCACGCAGCTCGCGATATCCGGGAACAGACAGCGCGGAGAAATGGACCCAGACCTCGCCGGGGCC
>JANOQG010000092.1:0-9884 GCA_031422255.1 Actinomycetes bacterium
CCAGCGCCGCCGACACCAGCGCCAGGCCCATCGCGATGCGTCCCGGCGAGGTGCCCGTGGCATCGGCAAGCTGCTCGACGCGCTCGCGCCAGGACTGGGGTGGCCGGGGACGGACGAGGGCCTCGCCGGCAGCGGGCGGTGGGTCGTAAAGGTCGGACATCGTCCCTCCCAAGGGCGCGAAGAGCGCAGCCACAGAGGGGGAAGGGCCTCAGGATGGTAGCGGCGGGCCCACACCGTCGACAGGGGGCACCTGGTGCCGCAAGGCGTTCCCTAGAAGAGGAGCGCGCTCAGCTTCTTGCGGTAGTCAGCCGTGCGGGGGTCGTCGGGACCGAGCACCTCGAGGAGGTCGCGGAACCGCTGGCTCGCGGCTTCGTCGTCCTTCACCGTCGCGAGAAGCCGGTCCAGCTCTGCGATGACGTCGTTCACGTTCGCTGCGGGCCCAACGCGGGCGAGCGCTCCGATGCGGCGGGTCTCGGCCGACTCGGGGATGCGTTCGAGGAGAGCGAGGGCATCGC
Organism: Actinomycetes bacterium; assembly: GCA_031422255.1. Taxonomy (GTDB): domain Bacteria; phylum Actinomycetota; class Acidimicrobiia; order Acidimicrobiales; family VFJN01; genus VFJN01. Next base: position 516 of record JANOQG010000092.1, read on the forward strand.
CCTTCCCCGCGTCGTCGCCCCGCGCCACGAGCAGCTCAGCGAGAGCCAGGACCGCCTCCGTGTGCCCGGGCTCCTCATCGAGGATCGTGCGCAAGGAGGCTTCGTCGCCAGCAGCGAGGAGGTTGGCCATTGCGTCCTCCTCCTCTGACGGCAGGAGCTTCGCGACGAACTCGCGGATCTTGGCCTCCGGCTCGGCGCCAACGAACCCGTCGACCACCTTGCCATCGCGCATCGCATAGACCGCGGGGATCCCCTGCACCTTGAAGGCTTCGGCTACCTGCCGGTTCGTGTCCACGTCGACCTTGGCCAGGACCACCTTGCCGAGGGTTTCGTCTACGACCTTCTCGAGGATCGGGCCGAGCGTCTTGCACGGGCCACACCACTCGGCCCACAGGTCCACCACCACGGGCACCTGCATGGACCGCTCGACGACATCTGTGGGGAACGAGGCATCGGTGACGTCGATGTACATGGGTGGCAATCTACCGGCGGCTGTACCCTCGCCCACCTGGGCCAGGGACAGCTCGAGGACGGGGACGAAGTGGCTGAGAGCATCAAGGGCATCGACAGCGACCGGGTGACAGCCTGGTTTCACTCCAACGTCGCCGAAGCCCGAGGTCCGCTTGCGTTCGATCTGATCGCTGGTGGCCACTCCAACCTCACCTACCGCGTCACCGACGCGGAGGAGCACCACTTCGTGCTCCGCCGTCCCCCCCTCGGCCAGGTGCTCGCCACAGCTCACGACATGGGCCGCGAGCACAAGATCATCTCCGCGCTCGGACCCACCGATGTACCGGTCGCGCCGGCCCTGGGGCTGTGCCTCGACGACGACGTCAACGGCGCTCCCTTCTACGTCATGGACTTCGTAGACGGCCGAGTCCTGCGCGACGCGGCGGCCGCATCGGCCATCAGCCCTACAGCGCGCGCAAACGCCAGCCACTCCGTCGCTGACACGCTGGTCCGAATCCACGCGCTCGACCCCGATGCCGTCGGTCTCGGTGACCTTGGCAAGAAGGCGGACTACCTCCCTCGTCAGCTGAAGCGCTGGTACGGCCAATGGAACAAGTCCAAGACCCGCGAGCTCCCCCTGATCGACGAGCTGCACGACCAGTTTCAGGCGGGCATCCCCAAACAGGGCCCGGCCACGATCGTCCATGGCGACTACCGCCTCGACAACTGCATGACGGACGACGACGGCGCCATCGTCGCGGTGCTCGACTGGGAGCTGTGCACGCTCGGCGATCCGCTCGCCGATGTCGGCCTGTTGATGGTCTATTGGACCGAGGCCACCGACTCATCGCCCATGCTCCTCGCCGCGCCTACCGCGCAAGACGGCTTCCTCAGCCGCAAGCAGGTACTCGACCACTATGCCGAGGTGAGCGGCCGAGATCTGTCGCAGATCGACTACTACACAGCCTTCGGCTACTGGAAGCTCGCCTGCATCGTCGAAGGCGTGTACGCCCGCTATGTCGGAGGTTCGATGGGCAGCAACGACCCCGCCGCGTTCGAGGGCTTCAAGCTCCAGGTGGAACGATGCGCTGAGGCCGCCGCCGAGGCCATGGGAAGACTCCGATGACGAACCCGCTCTATTCGATGGTGGAACAACCCAACCTCGACGCCCCCGTCCTCGTGATGGTCCTCAAGGGCTGGATCGACGCGGGCCTGGGAGCCGACGGTGCTGCCGACGTGATGATCGAGCACCTCGATCGCCGCACGGTGGCGAGATTCGATGCCGATCAGCTGCTCGACTGGCGCGCTCGCCGGCCCACCATGCGCCTGGTGGACGGCGTCAACACCCAGCTCACGTGGGAGGAGACGGAGCTGTCCTGGGCGAAGGACAAGAGCGGCCACGACCTGCTGCTGCTGCTCGGGAACGAACCGGACCATGCCTGGCTCGCATTCTCCGAGCAGGTCGTCGATCTCGCTCTCGACCTCGGAGCCCGGATGGTCCTGGGCTTCGGCGCCTACCCCACGCCAGCTCCCCACACGCGTCCACCGCTCATCGCCGCATCCGCGTCGAGCGACGACCTGGCCCACGGGCTGTTGCAGAACAGCGTCGAGGTTCCCTCCGGGGTGCAGGGAATGATCGAGCGTCGGGCCGCACTGCGAGGCCTCCCGGCACTCGGGCTCTGGGCCCAGGTGCCTCACTACGTCTCCGCCATGCCCTACCCCGCTGCCTCCCTGGCCCTCATCGAGGCCGCGAACTCGATCGCTGGCCTCGACCTGCCATTGGCCGACCTCGCCTCCCGCGCTGCTGCAAGCCGCTCGCGCATCGACGAGCTCATCGCGCAGAATCCTGAGCACACCGCGATGCTCGAACAGCTCGAGCACAACGCCGACGAGCAGACGACCACATCCGAGCTCTCGGCCACCAGCGGCGACGAGCTCGCGGCCGAGCTCGAGCGCTTCCTACGCGAGCAGTAGCGCCGCAATCGGCTACTAGACCGGCCGGTCAAGTCGCGGACTAGGGTCCCGAGAATGAAGGTCGACGGAGGCATCGGTGGAGATCTGCGGGGAGCGGCGAAGGCCGCGGTGACGCAGGAGGAGCAGGGTTACGACGGGCTCTGGACCGCGGAGACGGCGCACGACCCGTTCTTCCCCTTGTTGCTGGCCTCGCAGGCCACGCAGCGGGTGGAGCTGGGCACAGGGATCGCTGTGGCCTTCGCCCGCAATCCGATGAACCTTGCGCAGATCGCGTGGGACATGCAGGCAGCCTCTGAGGGCCGCTTCATCCTCGGTCTCGGCAGCCAGATCAAGCCTCACATCACCAAGCGCTTCTCCATGCCGTGGTCACACCCGGCTGCGCGCATGCGAGAGATGATCCTCGCCATCCGCGCCATCTGGGCCTCGTGGAACGACGGCACGAAGCTCGACTTCCAGGGCGACTTCTACACCCACACGCTGATGACGCCGTTCTTCAACCCCGGTCCCAACCCGCACGGCAACGCCAAGATCTTTCTGGCTGGAGTCGGCGAGCTGATGACGGAGGTAGCCGGAGAGGTCTGCGATGGCTTCCTCTGCCACGGCTTCACCACGGAGCGGTATCTGCGCGAGGTCACGCTTCCCGCGCTCGAGCGGGGAGCGGCCAAGGCAGGGCGCACGCTGGCCGACATCGAGATCTCCGGCCCGGCCTTCGTGGTCACTGGGTCCACCGAGGAGGAGATGGTGGCGTCCCGCGCCGGCACCAAGCAGCAGATCGCGTTCTACGGGTCCACTCCCGCCTACCGCGGCGTGCTCGAGCTCCACGGGTGGGGCGGTCTCCAAGACGACCTCAACAAGATGTCGAAGGAAGGTCGCTGGAAGGAGATGGGCGAGCTCATCACCGACGACATCCTCGACACGTTTGCCGTCCTCGGCGAGCCCGAGCAGATCGCAGCCGGGCTGCAGGACCGCTACGGCGACATCGTGCAGCGCATCAGCTTCTACGCCCCGTATGCCTCAGACCCCGCTCGCTGGAGCGCCGTCATGGAGCAGCTGCACGCCGTCTGACCGGCTAGGCCCGCTGGAGCTCGGCTCCCAGGTACCGCACCTTGCAAAGCGAGCGTTGCAGCTTGCCCGAGCTGGTCTTGGGCAGGCTCCCCGGGGCCACGAGCACGATGTCCTTGGCCGGCAGGCCCACCGAGTCTCGCACCCGTTGCGCAACCGAGCGACGCACCTCCGGGAGATCGTCGGACTTGGACTCCGCCACCACGACGAGGCCTTCCTTGCCCTGCGCACCGTCGACTCCGAATGCGATGACGTTTCCGGCTCGCACGCCGTCGACGCCCACGAGGGCTCGCTCGATGTCCTCGGGAAACACGTTGCGGCCCCCGACGATGATCATGTCCTTGATGCGACCACACATGACCATTTCGCCGTCGATCAGATACGCGAGGTCGCCCGTGCGGAGCCAGCCATCATGGAAGAGCTCGCGGTTGGCGTCGGGTCGCTTGTAGTAGCCCGGCGTCACCGAGCTGCCGCTGATCTCGAGCTCGCCGACCTCTCGGTCCATGAGGACAGAACCGGTGGTGGGGTCGACCACTCGAATCTCGAGACCTTGCACGGGACGTCCGAGGATGGCGAGGTGACGGACACCGGCGAAGTCCGCGGCCACGGGGGCCGCGTAGCGCTCGCCCTCGAGCACCCGAAGATCCACGGTGTCGGTGCGTAGGCCCGACATGGGTTCAGGGAAGGTTCCGGCGATCGCCACCTCGGCCATGCCGAACGCAGGGAAGACCGCCCCGGGCCGCAGGCCGTGGCGCTCACCGGCATCGATGAACGCGGCCACCGTGTCGGGGTCGACGGGCTCGGCGCCGTTGAGGGCCACCCGGAGTCGGGAGAGGTCGAGCACCTCGCCACGCCGCATCGCCCTCGCCGCCAGCACGTACGAGAAGTTCGGCCCAGCCGTGGCCGTGCCGCCATAGGTGGAGATCCACTCCATCCAGCGTCCCGGGCCACCCATGAAGTCGGTGGGTGCACCGAGGACCAGCGGAGTACCCGTGGTCAGCGCAAGGCTGAAGAGACCGACCAACCCCATGTCGTGGTACAGCGGGAGCCACGAGACCAAGACGTCGTCATCGGGGTCGAGCGAGGTCGCCGCCGCAATGGCGTCGAGGTTTGCCCCAACGGTGTGGTGCGGAAGCATCACGCCCTTGGGATCAGACGTCGAACCGCTCGTGAACTGCAGGATGGCGAGCCGTTGGATGTCGTCGTGCGGGCGTACGAAGTCCTCGCAGCCAGCCTGACCGGCGCCGGGCTGCAGCACGTTCCACCCGACCATCGGCGGATCCCCGGGGATCGGATCGAGGAAGGGCGCCAGCTCCGGGTCCACCAGGACGAGGGAGACGTCGGCGTTCGTGATCCGGACGCGGGTCTGTGCCACGAACTCCTCGATCGACGAAAGGCGCATCGGCAGTGGCAACACCACAGCGGTGGCCCCGGCGAGCCAAACGGCTTGCAAGGCAGTGACGAGCGGCCGGGACGTGGGCCCGAGCAGCGCTACGTGATCACCAGGGGCGACGCCGAGCACCTGCAGGTTGGCTGCATACGCGCGTGCCTCGTCGTGAAGCTGGCGGTACGGGACGGCGATGTGATCCCCGCCGACGACAAAGGTGAGGTCGTGACCGCGGTCAGCGCCGGCCTCGATCCGTTGGGGGATGGTCAGCACGTCAACTCCGACTGCTCGTGGGGTCCCGCCGTTACAGAACGACTTCGGTTCCAGTGCTCCGGGGGCCGACCGCTACCGTTCGGCGCATGCGCGCTGAGAGCTCGGAGCCGAACGCCGCCCGAGAGGGCACCATCCCCGCCCACCGCTACACCGCCGCACTCGCGACAACGATCGAGACCCGCTGGCAGGACCGATGGGAGGCGGAAGGCACCTTCCTGGCGCCGAACCCCACCGGACCCTTGGCCACCGGATTCGAGCGGGTGAAGGACAAGCCCAAGCTCTACGTGCTGGACATGTTTCCGTACCCTTCGGGCAAGGGTCTGCACGTAGGCCACCCCCTGGGTTTCATCGGCACCGACGTGTACGCACGGTACAAGCGCATGACCGGCCACAACGTGATCCATGCCATGGGCTACGACGCGTTCGGGCTGCCCGCCGAGCAATACGCAGTCGAAACCGGTCAACACCCCAGGGTGACCACCGACGCCAACGTCGCCAACATGCGCCGACAGCTGCGTCGTCTTGGCCTGGGCCACGACCCGCGCCGCAGCGTGGCCACCACCGACGTCGCCTTCTACAAGTGGACGCAGTGGATCTTCCTGCAGGTCTTCAACTCCTGGTACGACCACGAGGCCGATCGTGCCCGTCCGATTGCGGAGCTCGAAGCCGAGCTGGCCGCGGGGACCCGCCAACCGGCATCGGGAACCAACCCCGGCGACGCCCCGTGGGCCGAGCTGGCAGCAATCGAGCGCCGCAAGGTCGTCGACGCACACCGCCTCGCCTATCTCCACGAGGCTCCGGTGAACTGGTGCCCCGGACTGGGCACGGTGCTGTCCAATGAGGAAGTCACCGCTGATGGCCGGTCAGACCGTGGCAACTTCCCTGTGTTCCGCCGCCCTCTGAAGCAGTGGATGATGCGCATCACGGCCTACGCCGACCGGCTGATCGATGACCTCGACCTGCTCGACTGGACCGAATCGATCAAGCTGATGCAGCGCAACTGGATCGGGCGCAGCGAGGGCGCTCAGGTGCGGTTCACGACCGACGCGGACGACATCGTCGTGTTCACAACGCGCCCCGACACCCTGTTCGGCGCCACCTACATGGTGCTCGCGCCGGAACACCCTCTCCTCGATGCGATCGTGGCCGATGCCTGGCCCGAGGGTGTCGACCAGCGCTGGACCAATGGCGCCGCCTCACCCAAGGAGGCCGTCGAGACCTACCGGGCCCAGGCCGGCACACGCAGCGAGCTCGACCGTCAGGCTGCCGATCGCGAGAAGACCGGCGTGTTCACCGGAGCGATGGCCATCAACCCCGTGAACTTGGAGCCAATCCCCATCTTCGTGGCCGACTACGTGCTCATCGGCTACGGCACGGGAGCGATCATGGCCGTGCCCGCCCATGATCAGCGCGACTTCGCCTTCGCCCGCGCGTTTGGTCTCCCGGTGACCGCCGTTGTGGCGCCTCCTGAGGGTTGGTCACCAGACGCCGAGCAGTGGGACGACGCCTGGACTGGCGACGGCGCAGGCATCAACAGCGCCAACGACGAGGTCACCCTCAACGGTCTGGCGGTTCTCGACGCCAAGGCAACCATCACCGCGTGGCTCGAGGAGCGCGGGTCGGGGCAACCCACCGTCACGTACAAGCTGCGCGACTGGCTGTTCTCCCGCCAGCGGTATTGGGGCGAGCCCTTCCCGATCGTCTATGACGAGGACGACCTGCCGATCGCCGTTCCGGACTCCGAGCTTCCTGTCCTCCTGCCCGACATCGCGGACTACTCGCCGAAGCAGTACGACATCGACGACAACACCTCTGCGCCGGAGCCTCCCCTTGGTCGCGCCGCGGAGTGGGTCGAGGTCACACTCGACCTCGGCGACGGACCCAAGGTGTACCGCCGCGAGGTGAACACGATGCCGCAGTGGGCTGGGTCGTGTTGGTATGAGCTGCGCTACCTGGATCCCACCAATGAGAACGCCTTCGTAGACCCGGAGGTCGAGCGGTATTGGATGGGCCCTCAATCCGAGGGTGACGGCGGCGGCGTCGACCTGTACGTCGGCGGCGTCGAGCACGCGGTGCTCCACCTCCTCTACTCGCGGTTCTGGCACAAGGTCCTCTTCGACCTCGGGCACTTGAGCTCCAAGGAGCCCTACCGACGCCTCTTCAACCAGGGCATGGTGCAAGCGGCGGCGTACACCGACGAGCGGGGCATCCACGTCCCGGCAACGGAGGTCCGTGAGAGCGACGGCCGCTTCTTTCACGGTGCGGGCGAGGTGCAGCGCCACTTCGGGAAGATGGGCAAGTCCCTGAAGAACTCCGTCACCCCGGACGAGATCTTCGAAGACTTCGGTGCGGACACCCTGCGTCTCTATGAGATGTTCACCGGTCCTCTCGATCAGAGTCGCCCCTGGGACACGAAAGCGATCGTGGGCGTGTTCCGACTGCTCCAGCGCATCTGGCGGAACATCCTCGATGAGGACACGGGCCTGCTCCGCGTCGCTGACACTCCCGCCGACGATGCCACGCGGCGGATCCTGCACAAGTCCATCGACGCTGTGCGTGATGGCATGGAGACCCTCCGCTTCAACACGTCGATCGCGCGCATCACCGAGCTGAACAACCACCTCACCGCCCAGTTCCCTGAGGGGGGCGCACCTCGGGAGGTGATCGAACCCCTCGTGCTGCTCCTCGCACCGCTCGCCCCCCACGCAGCGGAGGAGCTCTGGTCGCGCCTGGGCCACTCTGGATCCCTTGCCTGGGAGCCCTTCCCCGAGGCCGACCCGGCTCTGCTCGTCGACGACGCCGTCGAGATCCCTGTACAGATCAACGGCAAGCTCAGGGCCCGGCTGACAATGCCACTCGGGCTGGCGCCCAACGAGCTCGAGGACGCTGCCCGCAACGACGCCAAGGTTGCGGAGCTGCTGAGCGGAGCGACGGTCCGCAAGGTCATTGCCGTTCCCGACAAGCTCATCAACTTCGTGGTCGGATGAGGAGTCTCGACGAGGTTGGCAACGACGACGGCTGGCGTTGCTGGCTCTGCGATGAGCCCGTTGACCGAGACATGTCCGTCAATGACGCGCGGGGCCCAAGCCTCGACACCCGCATCACCAAGGCGAGAGCCAAGTCCAAAGGCGCCCTGCCACTGCGCCTCGCCCACCGGGGCTGCAACACAGGCAAGGGCGCTACGGCCAGGCCCGTTCCATGGCCCGACGACCTCTTCGTCGCTGATCCCTCCCCCATCATCGCAAGCGTCGAACGCTTGGAACGAAAGGGCGGCCGCGAGGTCATGGCGCGCTTCGTCGATCTGGCAGACGCAGAAGCGGCGGCCGTGTGGCTTGTCGACCGCCTTTCGCGCCTAACCCCAGGTCTCGCTGTCACCGCCGAGATCGAACCCGGCGGCGGCCAGCACCTCCTCATCCTGCGAGCGTGAAGGCCATTGGCGGGGCGGAACGACGGTGCCGTACAGTGATCGCTCCCACGGGGCTATAGCTCAGTTGGTAGAGCGCTTCCATGGCATGGAAGAGGTCAGGAGTTCGATTCTCCTTAGCTCCACCCCGTAGGACCTCAGGCCAGCATCGGTGTCACCACGCCGGTCGACTCAGCCCCGAAGCGCCTTGGTGCCATGCTGGGTGCTGACCTCTGAAGGGTCCTGGCGTGCAGCACACCAGTTGGCTACCGGCGGCACGGGTCCTCGGGGCGGAGAGACGGAGGCGACCATGTCCGGAATCGCAGTCATCACCGAAGCGTGCATCGACACGAAGGACCGGGCGTGCGTCGACGTCTGCCCCGTGCAGTGCATCTACGAGTTCGACCCCGCCAAGAACCTCCTCTACTCCGAAGAGGAGGCCGGCAGCGGCGTCACGGAGAACACGCACCAGCCGAACCCCGATGCGATCGCCATCTTCGGTGACACGACGCTCTACGTGAACATGGACGAGTGCACGTCATGCACGGCCTGCTACCAGCCCGATGTCTGCCCAGTCGGGGCGATCTACACCGAGGAGGCCGTCCCCGACGGGCAGACGAAGACGACGTACAACAAGGAAGACCCGAACAAGGGCCACGACCACACGTTCTTCATCCAGCACAGCCGGGACGTCTTCGCCGACTGAACGACACGGTGCCCTCAGGCGGCGACCACTCGCATCAGGTTCCCTCGTCGAGCGCCGTCAGGCGTTGCGCCGTGGCCTCCAACAGGGGGGCGTGCAGGTCGGGATGCTTCTCGA
>JANOQG010000093.1:0-4860 GCA_031422255.1 Actinomycetes bacterium
CGAGGGTGAGCACCTCGCCGCCAGCGAGCACCGCGGCAACCGAGAGCGAGCCGGTGTGGGCAAACGTGTTGAGCACCGTCTTGCCCTGCAGATCCATGGCGAGGAGCTCGCGGCGGGTCTCGCGCTGGTCGAGGAACAGCCCACTCGACGTAGCGCTCGCGGTCAGGTCGATGAGATAGCGAGCCCCGAGCTCGCGCACCTCGAACTGCTTCATCGGTGTGCCGGTCGCAAGGTGTGCTGGGTCGGCGCCGCCCCTGCGTGGCTTGGGCTGCTCGTAGATCGCCCGCAACGCAATCGTGTCGCTCCAGGCGTCGAGCCACGTCGATGGGAGTGCCTCGTCGCCATAGCGGTGCACGAGAGCGACGTCGCCCAAGCGCTCCACGCGTGTGGTTGGGAAGCCGTCATGGTGCCGGTCGATCCAGACGTAGGCGTTCGTGTCGTCAGGATCGAACAGCGCCGCCCGCGCCTCGTGGGCGACCAGGGATGCGAGGTGCGCGTCGCCCAGGGAGCCATCAAGCGCCAGCGCGAAGCTCTCGGGCCGCTCCGCAACCAGATCGAGCGACCCGGTGACGGGGTGGCGCAGGCCCAGGGAGGACGCGTGCAGGAAGAGCCGCGCGGCGTCGGCGCCGTGGTGCTCGCGGTCGCCGAGGATCGGCATGCCTGCCTGCAGGGCGTGGACGCGCACCTGGTGTGTGCGACCGGTGTGGGGGCGTGCCGACCAGAGCTCGAGAGAAGCCCCGGTCGCCTCGTGGGTGAAGTCCGTTTCGGCGGTCGCGTCGTCGATCGGTCGTCGAGACGTGATCGAGCGGGCCCGACCGTCCTCGCGCCCGACCAGGAGCTCATACCGCTTGGACACCGCTCGATCGGTGAACTGGGTGGTCAGGGAGCGGTTGGCGACCGAGGACTTGCCGAAGAGGAGCAACCCCGATGTGCCCTTGTCGAGCCGGTGCAGCACAGACAGGGTTTCGGTTGGCCGCTGACGCTGCACCCACTCGTACATGCCGTCCTGCGCATGGGCGTCGGCCCGGTGAGTGTTGACGCCGGCCGGCTTCGCCACCGCCACGAGGTGCTCGTCCTCGAAGCACACCCACGGAAAGGACACTCACGGAGCCTAGGGCTGACCCGTACGATGGCCGCCATGCCCATCGCCGCCATTGAAGACCAGCTGGCCCGCGTGAAGTACGACGCCGATGGCCTGGTGCCAGCCATCGTGCAGGAGGAAGGCACGGGTGACGTGCTGATGATGGCCTGGATGAACGCCGAGACACTCCGCCAAAGCTTGGAGGAGGGGCGCACGGTGTTCTGGTCGCGGAGCCGGCAGGAGGTGTGGCGCAAAGGCGACACATCCGGTGACCGCCAGTTCGTCCGCCGGGCTTCCTACGACTGCGACGGCGACACGCTGCTCTTCGTCGTCGAACAGGAAGGCAAGGGCGCCTGCCACACGGGTGAGCGCTCCTGCTTCTACCGAGCATTCGGGTGACCCTGCGTCCCACGCGGGAGGAGTTCCGCGCGCTGGCACGCGAGCACACCGTCATCCCTGTGTGGCGTGAGGTGCTGGCAGATCTCTCGACTCCCGTGTCGGCCTTCCTGCGCGTCGTTGGCGACGATCCCGGCTTCCTGCTGGAGTCGGTGGAGCATGGCGAGCGCTGGAGCCGCTGGAGCTTCATCGGCCGGAACCCGCTCGCCACCCTTGTTGCCCGTGGACGCACCGTGGAGACCACGGGCACGCTGCCTCCGGGTGTCCCACTCGATCAGGGGATCCTCGCAGCGGTCGAGCACATCCTGGCGGCATGGAAGGCGCCCACCCTTGCCGATCTCCCTCCGCTGCACGGCGGGATCATGGGATACCTGGGCTATGACGTCGTGCGCGAGGTGGAGCACCTCCCCGACGTGCCGAACGATGACCTCGGACACCCCGACGCGATGGTGTCGGTCATCGGCCAGCTCGCGGCCTATGACCACTGGCGTCAGCGGGTGCACCTGATCGAGAACGTGATCGTTGAGCCGGGCCTCAGCGACACCGATCTCGACGAGCGATACGACGCTGCGGTTGTCCGTATCGACGAGCTCGGCCGGGACGGTGCCCGGGCCATCGACGAGCCGCTCGTCGAGCCGCCCGACCCAGATGAGGCGCTGCCCGACGTCCGGTCCACCATCGGTGGCGAGCACTACTGCCGTGCCGTGGAGGTGGCGAAGGAGCACATCCTCGCCGGCGACATCTTCGAGATCATCCTGTCGCAGCGTTTCGACCTCGACCTCGACGCCCACCCCTTCGACGTCTATCGCGTGCTCCGGCAGGTGAACCCGAGTCCGTACATGTACTTCGTGCGGCAGCCGGGGGTGACCCTCGTTGGTTCGTCGCCCGAACCGCTCGTGAAGCTGCTCGATGGCACGGTGATATCCCGGCCGATCGCCGGTACCCGGCGCCGGGGCCGCACCGAGGAGGAGGACCGCCGAATGGCGGCCGAGCTGATCGAGCACCCCAAGGAGATCGCTGAGCACATCATGCTCGTCGACCTCGCACGCAACGACGTGGGCCGAGTGGTCGAGTACGGGTCGGTGCACGTGGACGAGATGATGACGCTCGAGCGCTACAGCCATGTCATGCACATGACCTCGCAGGTGTCGGGCACGCTGAAGGCAGGGCGCACGGCCATCGACGTGCTGCGGGCAACGCTGCCTGCTGGCACCGTTTCGGGCGCTCCGAAGGTGCGGGCCATGGAGATCATCGATTCGCTCGAGCCCACCAAGCGCGGCCCCTACGCGGGAGTGGTCGGCTATCTCGACTTCTCGGGCAACATCGACACCGCCATTGCGATCCGCACGCTGGTGGTCGGCGACGACGGGCGAGCATCGGTGCAGGCTGGCGCGGGGATCGTCGCCGACAGCATCCCCGAACACGAGGACCTCGAGTGTCGCAACAAGGCCCAGGCCCTGCTCGCGGCGATCCCGGCGGCTCGCCGAATGACCGCGCGACGTCGGGCTCACGCCGCCGGTTCCGCCGCCGTCCCTCAGTAGCCTCCGTCCATGGCGATCATCGATCTGCGTACATCGGTCGGGGCCGCGCCCATCCAGCGTGACGTGGTCCAGGTCCACGGACCTGAGGCCATCAGCTTTCTGCAGGGCCAGTTGAGTCAGGACATCGAGGGCCTTGCACGAGGCGGCAGCCTCCCCACACTCCTCCTCCAACCGACAGGCAAGGTCGAGGCCTGGCTCCGAGCCACGAGGGTCGCTGGCGAGTCGGTGGTCCTCGATGTTGAGGAGGGTTTCGGTGATGCCGTCGTGGCCCGACTCAAGCGATTCAAGCTGCGCACCAAGGCTGAGCTCGATCTCCAGACGTGGACGGGCTGGGCCGTGCGTGGCCCCGGCGCGGCCGGGGTCGGCTGGTCCGCCGACTGGCCTGGTGTCGAGGGCTACGACCTTCTGGCGGCGGATGGGGTCGAAGCACCACCGGTGGCGCTGGCCGGCCCCGCGGATCTCGAGGCGTTGCGGATCGAGTGCGGCGTTCCCGCCATGGGAGCCGAGCTGACAGCCGACACGATCCCCGGCGAGGCAGGCCAGTGGCTCATCAATGCTTCCGTCAGCTTCACGAAGGGGTGCTACACGGGCCAGGAGCTCGTCGCCCGCATCGACAGTCGTGGCGGGAACGTGCCCCGGCCACTGCGCGGCCTGCGCATCGAATCGGACGCTGTGGTGGGCTCACCGGTGCTGGCCGACGGAGTCGAGGTGGGCACCCTCACCTCGGTGGGCCGGTCCGCCAAGCTGGGCACGATCGGGCTGTCCCGGTTGCCCCGATCGGTCGACGTGGGTGCCAAGGTGCAGGTCGCAGATGCCGCGGCCACGGTTACCGCGCTCCCGATGCGGTGACGCACTACGAGGTGCTCCGGGTGGCCCCGAACGCGCCGGTGGCTGAGGTGCGGCAGGCCTACCTCAACCAGGCTCGTCGCCATCACCCCGACCGAGGTGGGGATCCGAAGGCGATGCGGGCGGTGAACGAGGCGTGGGCAGCGCTGAGCGATCCGGGGCGGCGCGCGCTGTACGACCTGCAGATCGGAGGTCGACCAACCGATCCGATTGCGGCCCAGCCGGTGTTCCATCACCTGCGGAGCGAGGAGGAGGAACTCCGCGCGGACCTGGCGGACGACAACCCCATCGGCGGCACGATCCGCCTCCCTCGCTGGATCGCACTGTTGCCTGTCGGCACGTTCGCGCTCTCGATCCTCCTCGGCTTCTTCGGCGTCTTCTTCGTGTCCTCGCCCATGATCGGGCTGGCGTTCATGGCATTTCTCGCGTCGTGCGTGTTGTTCCTCGTCTCACCCTTCGTGGCGCTCTACGCCTCCCGACGGGCCAACCGGTAGGTTCGCCGCGCCCATGGCCACCTACCTCGATCGCATCCTCGCTGGGCACCGCGCAGCGGCCGCCATCGACCCTCGACCCCTGTCACCGCTGCTCGACGAGGCCCGCGCCATGGAGCCGACGCGCCCCTTCGAGGCGTCGCTGCGTGCCATCGGTGAACGTCAACTCGCTGTGATCGCGGAGGTGAAGCGGCGCTCGCCGTCGAAGGGTGACCTCGCCCCCGACCTCGACCCTGCGGAGGTCGCTGTTGCCTATGACCGCGGCGGCGCCACCTGCCTGTCGGTCCTCACCGACGAGGAGTGGTTCGGTGGCTCAGCAGCCGATCTGCGGGCGGCTCGTGCCGCGGTTGCGCTTCCTGTGCTGCGCAAGGACTTCACCGTCGACCCCAGAGACGTCGCCGATGCCCGCCTGATGGGGGCCGACGCGGTGTTGCTGATCGTCGCAGCGCTCGATGATGCGGAGCTAGCCGACCTCTTTGCGTTGGGAGCAGACCTTGGCCTCGAC
>JANOQG010000094.1:0-15521 GCA_031422255.1 Actinomycetes bacterium
CTTGGCGGCGGCAATGATGATCCGCCCCGCCCGGCGTCGGTTGCAGACGGTGATCGACAAGCGGTTCTACCGGGAGAAGCTCGACACGATCCGCACGCTCGAAGCGTTCGCGGCGCACGTGCGCGACGAGATCGACCTCGACCGGTTGGCCGATCAGCTCGTGACCGTGGTTTCCGAGACGATGCATCCGAAGCAGGTCTCGCTGTGGATTCGCGACGGCGAGGGATCAGCGGCCCGCGAGGCGGCGGCGGGAGGGTCGCGGTGAAGGCGCGTTGGTCACGTTGGCGGCGCCTGAGCCTGCGGGTTGACGACCCCAGCGCTCCGGAGGATGTCAACGCCGCGCCCCTCGACGTTGCGGAGGACGACCCGCTCCTGCTCTACCTGCAGCGCCACCCCAGCACCGTGGCCGTGGGGGAGCTCGACCTCGAATCGGCCGCGCTCGAGGCAATGCGCGCGGCGGGTGTCGAGGTGGTCGTCCCGCTTGTCGCGCAGGGAGAGCTGATCGGCGTTCTGAACCTCGGGGCGAGCCGCAGTGAGCGCCCCTACAGCCTCGGCGACCGCCGATTGCTGGACAACCTCGCGGGCAATGCCGCCGCAGCGATACGCGTCGCTCACCTCGTCCGCCACCAGGAGCAACAGGCGCGAGCGCACGAGCGCATCGATCAAGAGCTCAAGGTCGCCAAGCTCATCCAGCAGCAGTTCCTTCCTCAGGAAGCCCCAGCGCCCGCTGGCTGGAGCGTCGTGCCCTACTACCAGCCCGCCCGCGAGGTCGGTGGCGACTTCTACGACTTCATCCCGTTGCCTGACGGCCAGATCGGGTTGGTGGTCGGTGACGTGACGGACAAGGGAGTGCCGGCAGCCATGGTCATGGCCACGACCCACAGCATTCTGCGAGCGGACGCGCCGCGTCTGGTCGATCCTGGGGCAGTGTTGAGCCGGGCCAACGACCTGCTTTGCGCCGAGATGCCACCGAACATGTTCGTGACCTGCCTGTACGCCGTGCTGGACCCCGCAACCGGGCACCTTCGGTTCGCCAATGCCGGGCACAACCTCCCGTGCATTCACACGCCGGACGGGGTCGTGGAGCCACGCGCCACTGGCATGCCGCTCGGCCTGCTCCCGGGGATCACCTATGAGGAGAACGAGGTGCACGTGGCCCCCGGTAGCAGCGTGCTCCTCTACAGCGACGGCGTCGTCGAGGCGCACAACCCGGAGCGCGAGCTCTACGGCTTTCCCCGCATCCGAGCACTGGTCGGGCGCACGCCCTCTGGCGATGACCTGGTAGGAGAGGTGCTCGCCGACCTCGCCGCGTTCACGGGTATGGGCTGGGAGCAGGAGGACGACATCACCCTCGTGTCGATCACTCGCGCTCCGGTCGAGGCCAAGCGAGAGGTGATCGGCGACGGGCAGGTGCTCGCTGCCTTCGAGGTGTCCAGCGATCTGGGTAACGAGCGGATGGCGGCCGACCGGGTTGCGGGCGCCGTCGCCGAGCTCGGCTTGGCCGCTCCGGTGATCGACCGACTGCGAACCGTGGTAGCTGAGGCCACCATGAACGCCATCGAGCACGGCAACGGATGCCGGTCTGAGGTACCCGTAGCCATCAGCGTGCGCGCGTCATCGGGTTCGCTCACGGTCCAGGTCGTCGACCAGGGCGGCGCCATCGATCTGCCGGAGGAAGAGATCCCCGACATGGATGCCAAGCTCGCTGGGCTCCAGACGCCGCGTGGGTGGGGGATCTTCATCATGCGGGCGATGGTCGATCATCTAGAAGTCACCAGCCAAGGAAACGAGCGAACTGTTGAGCTGGTCATCCACCTCGACGGCGAACAGGAGACGGTGCTGTGAACCAATTCGACGCGTCCGTGCGACAAGACGGGGCGATGGGCATCATTCGGCTGACCGGCACCATCGACGGCCTAGCCGAGGTGGCTCTTGACCAGGCCTACGCGCAGTGTGCTGAGCAGTCGGCCCGTACTGTTGCTCTCGACTTCACCGCCGTCGACTTCATCAACAGCACGGGGATCGCCCTGTTGGTGTCGTTGCTCGCCCGGGCGCGACGAGATGGCCGGCCGGTCCTGGCATGGGGGCTGACGGACCACTACCGAGAGATCTTCGAAATCACGCGACTGGCCGACTTCCTCGAAGTCGTCGCGGACGAGCAGAGCGCTCGGTCGGCATCGGATATCGCATGACAACAGGTGAGGGGTGAACGAGATGGACCACGGGATGACCACGATCACGGGGAGGATCGTTGACGGCCACGTCGGCATCGTCAACGTGCAGGGTGACATGAGCGCCTCCTGCGAGGACGCGCTCATGACGGCGTACGCGTCCGCGTGCGTGCCCGAGACCAAGGGTGTCGTGCTGAACTTCGACCAGCTCGACTTCCTCAACAGCGGCGGAATCGGACTGCTCGTCACCCTGCTTGTACGAGCAAATCGCAACGGTCAGCGCCTTGGCGCCTGCGGGCTCTCGGACCACTACCGGGAGATCTTCGAGCTCACTCGCCTCGATGATGCAATTGCGATCCACCTGACCGAGGCTGAGGCGGTCGCGGCGGTCATGCGATGAACCCCAACGACCCCAGCGACGACGGTTGGGCTCCGCCCGTGCACCGATTGGAGCGCCCGGACGCTCCCGAGGAGGCGGTGAACATCAACGTGGGCGGCCGACGCGTCGCGGGGCCCGTTCAGGGCTTCGGCCGACTTTGGAAGAAGACGTACCGCGTCAGCATCGGGGACGGCATCGAACCAGCTGAGGTGGTCGCGACCTGGCGTCGCGACTTCGGTACCTTCTGGCCGCCCGGGAACCGGTTCTACGGCCCCATCACGGGCCTGGAGCCGGGCGAGGTCGCGCTGCTCAACCTCTCCATGCCTGGCGGGTTGGAGCTGTCCACCGGTGTCCTGATGCTGTACGCCGACGACGAGGGCTTCACCCTCATGACGCCGGAAGGTCACCAGTTCGCTGGTTGGATCACGTTCAGTGCCTTTGTCGACCGTGACGCAGGCACGACCGCGCAGGCGCAGGTGCTCATGCGGTCGAGCGACCCGATCTATGAGATCGGCATGGCGCTTGGTGGGCACCGCGTCGAAGACAGGTTCTGGGGCGCGACCCTGGCGGCGCTCGCGACCACCCTCGGCGTGTCCGAGCCCGCCGTGGCTGCGCACTCCGAGTGCCTGGACAAGCGACGGCAGTGGGGACGGGCCGGCAACGTGCGCTACAACGCGGCGATCCGCTCAGGCATGTATCGAGCCGGTCGGATCGTGCGTAGGGGTCGACCTAGGTCGGGATGAGCTTGGCTCGGAGACGGTGTTGGGCGGCGAAGCCTCCGGTTGCGATGAGCGCTGCGACCGCGAACGCGCCTCGGTACGACGTCGCGGTGACGGCGAGCCCGAGGAGGGGGGCACCAACTCCCTGGGATAGGTCGAAGAACAGCGAGAACGTGCCGACGGCCTGGCTGCGCTCATGATCCGGCACACCCTCGAGGGCGGCGGAGAACAGCGCGGGGTAGAGGAGCGACATCCCCACGCCGAGCAGGCCGGCGGCCACCCACACCGCTGTCACCGATGCCCACAGCGCAAGCAGCACGGCTCCTAGGGCCACCGCAGCGAGCGCGATCGTGGAAGCCCGTTGCCAGCCGAGCCGGTCGGGGAGCTTGGCGCCGAAGAGGCGAATTGCCAGAACCATCCCCGCGTAGGCGAAGAAGACGGGACCGGTATCGGTGAGGCCGATGCCAGGACCGTAGAGCGCGAGAAACGCGGCGAACCCCGTGAACGGGATCAGGCCGAGCATGAGCACGAGGCCCGGTCCGAGCGCGGCGGGATAGAGCAGCGAGGTGGGCTTGGGGGCGTTCGGTGCAGGCTCGTGCGGCGTACCCAAGCCGAGGAGCGCCGCCACGAGGGAGGCCCCGCCCGCCACCAGCCACACGCGGTGGTAGCCCGAGCCTTCTACGAGGTGTTCGCCGAGCGCGGGTCCCAGTGCGAGGCCGCTGTAGAGCGCCACGCTGAAGTAGGAAGCGGCCTCGCCGCGGCGGTTGGCAGGGGCCATGTCTTGCGTGGCGGTGGCCGCCCCGACGAAGACCGCCGCTTCGCCGATGCCGGTCAGCAGTCGCAGTGCGACCAGTGCTGGGACGGCAGAAACAAGGGTGTACGACAAGGTGGTGAGGCCCACGAGCAGCGCACCACCGCTGAGCAGGATCCGGCGCCCGTAGCGATCGCCGAAGCGACCGGCCCAGGGTCGCACCACCGCAGCGGAGACGGCGAAGCCACCCACGACCAGGCCGACTGCCACCCCGTTGCCACCTAGCTCGTCCTCGACGTACCTCGGGAGGGTCGGGAGCAGGGATCCGAGGGCGAGGAAGTAGGCGAAGGTGGCGAGGGTGACCACGAAGAAGCGTCCCGTCACCATTCGCTCGACCTGAGCCGGGTGGTTGGGATCGATCTCCACCAGCGCCGGGTCGCTCACAGCGGATTGCAACACCGCGGCGCCGGCAACCCTTCCCGGGGCGGACCACGCCGTACGCTCTCGGGATGGACAGGCAGCCTCGCATCGGAGTCCTCGTCGTCGCCTACAACGCAGCGTCCACGCTGCGTTCGGTGCTCGCCCGCATCCCTCCCGACTTCCGCTCGCGGATCACCGCGGTGCTCGTGAGCGATGACCATTCGGTCGACAACACCTACGACGTGGGCCTCGAGGTGCAACGGGAGGACGTGGGCCTAGCCATCACGGTGGTGCGCCAGCCCCGGAACCTCGGCTACGGCGGCAATCAGAAGTTTGGCTATCGATGGGCGATCGACCACCAGCTCGACATCGTCGTGATGCTGCACGGCGACGGTCAGTACGCACCGGAGCTGCTCGCCGACATCGTGGCACCGATCGAGACCGGCGACGCCGACGTGGTCATGGGCTCGCGCATGCTCACCGCCGGCGCGGCCCGCGAGGGCGGGATGCCGATGTACAAGTTCGTCGGCAACCGAATCCTCACCCGCTTCCAGAACAGGGTCAGTGGGCTCCACCTCTCGGAGTGGCACTCCGGCTATCGGGCCTTCGCCACCGAGGCGCTGGCGAGCATCCCGTTCAGCGAGAACTCCGACGGGTTCGACTTCGACACCGAGGTGCTCCTGCAACTGCATGACTCGGGGGCACGATTCACGGAAGTGCCCATCCCCACCTACTACGGCGACGAGATCTGCTACGTGGATGGTGTTCGCTATGCGTACGACGTCGTGTCCGACGTGCTGCGCTACAGGCTCCAGCGGATCGGCTTCGGTTCGAACTCGCTCGCCGTCGGTAGCTCCGCCTACGAACGCAAGCCCGACGAGCTGTCCAGCCACAGCTGCCTGCTCGACTGGATCGCGGTGCTTCCCCCGGGCCGCGCCCTCGACCTCGGCTGTGCCGACGGCTCGATCGCGCTGGACATGCGCTCGGCCGGCCATGAGGTCACCGGCGTTGACGTGGTGGCCAGCCCTGAGGTGAAGGCACGCGTCGATCGCTTCGTCGAGGCGGATCTCGATAAGGGACTCCCCGCGGAGGTGTTGGACGTTGCGCCGTTCGACCTCATCGTGGCGGCAGACGTGCTCGAGCACGTGCGGCAGCCCGAGGCCATCCTGCGTCAGCTGCACGACGTGTTGGCGCCCGGCGGCCGGCTGCTCGTCTCCGTGCCGAACTTCGGGCACTGGTATCCGCGGATGCGAGTGGTGCTCGGCCGGTTCGACTACGACCGCCGGGGAATCCTCGACGAGGGGCATGTCCGCTTCTTCACGCGCCGGAGCTTCGGGCGGGTGCTGCATCGCACCGGTTGGCACGTGCTGCGCGGCGACGTCACCGGCCTTCCCTTCGACGTGGCCGACCGAGGCGGCACGGGTGGCCTCTCCGCGTCGCTCAAGACCACGATCGGACGCATCGACGCGCTCGGAGTTCGGGCCCGCCCGACCCTCTTCGGCTACCAGCTGCTGTACGAGCTCGAGCCTGCCCAGGGAGCCCTCCCCGAGCACTGATCAGCGCGCGGCGAGCCGACCGACGAGTCGTTCGCACAGGGGCGTGAGGAGCGGGCTGCTCCTCCATGCCGGGTCTGCCGCCACGGGCCCGCTGAGGTCGCGTACCAATGCTCCCAAGGCGTCGAGTCCGTCGAGCTCGACCTTCACCTCCGCGCTTGGAGAGTCGAGCCTGATGGCGATCTCGTGGTCGACGCCGTCGCCAACGCTGAGCGATGGTCCTGTGCGCATCTCCCCATCCAGCGGCTGATACCGCACCTGCACGTGACCGCGGGTGGTCGTGGCCTCCAGAGCCCAGGTGGGCCCGCTGATGAGGGTTGTGGTGCCTTCCTCGATGCGCCCCTGCAGCGCCCACCCCCGGTCGCCGCCAAGCTCGAGGGGCCACCAGCGCGATCCGTCGGACCAGTACAAGGACGTGCACGGCCCGACGATGGCCACGTCGCCGCGTCGGCCCGTCGAGCCCAGCGTCTCCACGCGGGTGACGCTCGGAGGAGGCCCCTCGTGCAACGCCGCGTCGATGTCGTATTGCATGGCTACGAACCCCGCGCGGTCCTCTCGATCCGGGAGGATGAACAGCCGTTGGGACTGCACCGCCAGCGCGAGCGAGGTCAATCCGGACGCGACGGTGATGGCTGCCAGGCTCGTGACGGCCATTCGTCGGACGAGTGCCCGGGCGGCGGCAACGCGGTCGGCCACGACCCAGAGCCCGAGTGATGCCGCCACCACGAGCGTCGGCGTGAAGTCGGCGAGATAGCGGTTGGCGATGAACGCGATCGTCACCGTGGACGTCAGCCCGGTGGCCGCGCCAAGGATGAGGCCCAACCACGGGTCGCGCCTGCGTCGGCGGCTGAGCAGTGCCACCCCTCCCGCCGTGCCAAGGATCAGGAAGCCCGGTGCTGCGATGGGTAGCGACGTCGATCGATCCACGGTGTCGAACGTGGGGTTTCCGATCAGCCGGTTCGTGTCCCGGAAGGTCACCCAGGGGAAGAGCCGCTGCGGCACGACCCCATCCGGGCGCAGGTAGGTCGCGAGGGCGGTTGGCGCGAACTCGAGCCCAAAGAGCGTGTTGTCGGTTGCCTCGAGCGTGGCCTGTCGGGCGGCGTCGTATTGGCTCAGGGCCTGCGCCTCAAACGGAACGGCGAACGCCGTGTCGAAGCGAGCGATGTTGATCGCCGCGTAGGTGACTACCGGTGCGAGCACGGCGAGCGCGAGCGCAGGCCAGCGACGCCAGGGTTGCTTGCCCCACACCAAGGACAACAGCAGCACGAGTCCGAGGGCGGCGACGGCTCCGCCACCCACGGAGGCGCGGGTGTTGAACGCGACGAGGGCCGCCAACGACGCACGGACGAGGGGTCCCCGGGTCGGGTCGTCCCACCATCGGAGCAGCGCGTCCAAGGCAACGAGCGTCGTGGCGGTGCCCCACAGCTCCACCTCGTGGTACACGACCGGGCGCGACCCGAGGAACAGCAGCGGCGACGCAAGGCCAACGGCGGCCACGAAGCAGCCGAAGACGGCGGGCTCCCACCGGTGGATCACGGGCTCGTCGGGGCGCTGCCACAGGCGGGCGCGCCAGAGGAGCCTGCTGGTGGCCGAAAGGGTCACGGCCAACGCCAGCAACATGGACAGCTGCGTCAGGCGACCATCGAGCCCATCGGTGACGGCAGCGATCGGGAGGCGAAGCAGCGCGGGCACGAGTCCGAAGTAGAGGTACGTGTGACCGTCGCGCTCGAACCCCTCCAGGCTGGCGACGGCAGGGTCAACATCGAGCCGGCCGTCAAGCAACGAGTGGGCCTGCTCGTCGAAGAAGTCGCTCGAGAAGGGGCCGCGCTCGACCAGTCCCGAGGGATGACCACCGCTGACAAGTGCCCCGAACACGAGGAGCGCGAAGAGGGAGCCCACGAGGGCGGCGCTGCGGAAGGACGCCGGGGGCGGCATCCGGCGAGCCTGCCACAACCCTTGGACGGTGATCGGGGTGCTAGCAAGTCGGCATGGACATCCAAGAGCTGGCCGTCGGCCTCAAGTTTCCTGAGGGCCCGGTCGTCATGGACGACGGCGACGTCATCCTCGTTGAGATCGCCCGCGGCACGCTCACCAAGGTCGGACCCGACGGTCGGCTCGACGTGATGGCCAACCTGGGAGGCGGGCCGAACGGCGCCGCCTTGGGTCCCGACGGCGCGATGTACGTGTGCAACAACGGTGGCTGCTTCAGCTGGGACGAGGTGATGGGACTCACGCTTCCCGGTGCGGTGCCCCCGACGTGGAAGGGCGGCTCGATCCAGCGCGTCGACCTCATGACCGGTGCCGTATCGACGCTGTACACCGAGTCGTCATCCGGGCCGCTGCGGGCGCCCAACGACCTTGTGTTCGACGGCCACGGCGGCTTCTGGTTCACCGATCACGGCGTGCGCCTCGACCGCGCCAGCGACCGCACTGGCATCCACTACGCCATGGCCGACGGGTCTGGATGCTCCGAGATGGTCTTCCCGCTCGATGCGCCGAACGGAATCGGCCTGTCACCTGATGGCACCCGCCTCTATGCGGCCGAGACGCACACCGGGCGCGTGTTCTGGTGGAGCCTGTCGGGCCCAGGACAGGTGGAGAGCGACAACCCGGTCGGCAATGGCGGCCACCTGCTGGCGGGCCTCCCCGGGCTGCAGCTGCTCGACAGCTTGGCCGTGGACGCTGAGGGCTGGGTGTGCGTGGGCACGCTCGTGAACGGTGGCATCACCGCCATCTCGCCCGACGGCGAATCGATCGAGCACTTCGCGCTGCCCGATCCACTCGTCACCAACATCTGCTTCGGGGGCCCAGATCTGCGAACCGCGTTCTGCACCCTGTCGGGCACGGGCGCCCTCGTGAGCTTCGAGTGGCCCCGCCAAGGCTTGCGTCTTCATCACGCCCGGTAAGACCTGCTCGTAGAAGCGGTCCTCGCGCTCGACGCCACGCTCGCTCTGCGCTGCCGTCACAAACGCCGGATCGGCGTCGTCTGTGGTCTCGGGTACACCAACCCTGAGCGTCCCCTGGTCGTGGCGCTCCCTGCGGCACCGTGTGAACCCCTTGGCAGCAAGGTGCAAGGGTTCGGGGCCAAAGGGGGGACGCCGGTACCCTGTGTGCCATGTCTGGGCGCCGCACCTTCTTCGTTGAGACGCTGGGCTGCCCGAAGAACCAGGTCGACTCGGACAAGCTGGTGGGCACCTTCCTTGCGGATGGTCTTGCCCCGGCGGATTCGGCCGAGGTGGCCGATCTGGTGGTCGTCAACACGTGCGCCTTCATCGAGGAGGCCCGCCAGGAGTCGATCGACGTCGTGCTGGCGCTCGCCGAGCGCAAGCACTCAAACGCTGAGCTCGTGGTCACCGGGTGCATGGCCGAGCGCTACGGCGAGGAGCTCGCCACCGCGCTGCCCGAGGTCGACGTCGTAGCGGGCTTCGGCGTGCCGGTCACGCTCGGCCGCAAGCCGGGTGCCGTGCCCCTGCCTGCGTTCGACCTGTTGAACCTGCCGCGCCCCGCGTCAGCCGTGCCGTGGGCCTATGTGAAGGTGGCAGAGGGTTGCGACAAGGCGTGCGGGTTCTGCGCCATCCCGAGCTTCCGCGGTCCGCAGCGCTCACGTACGAGCGACCAGATCATCACGGAGGTGGACGAGCTGGCGGCCGGCGGGGCCAAGGAGATCGTGCTCGTCGCTCAAGACCTTGCCAGCTACGGACGCGACCAAGGCAAGGGCACCAAGGATCTTGTGCCGCTCATCGAATCGGTGGCGGCGCGCGTGGAGCGGGTGCGCCTCCTCTACCTCTATCCCTCAGACCTCACCGAGCGACTCGTCGACGCAATCTTGGCCACAGGCGTGCCGTACTTCGACCTCTCACTGCAGCATGTGTCGGCGTCGCTCGTGCGGCGCATGCGGCGTTGGGGCGACGGCGCCAAGTTCCTCCAGCGCATCGAGGCGATCCGCGCAATCGCACCCGACGCGGCCTTCCGATCCAACTTCATCGTCGGCTATCCCGGTGAGACCGAGGACGACCACGATCAGCTCCTCGCCTTCGTCGACGCAGCCCAACTCGACTGGTGCGGGTTCTTCGCGTATTCACGGGAGGACGGCACCTATGCAGCCGACCTCGATGGCACGGTGCCCCGTGCCCTCATGGACGAACGGCTTGCTGAGCTCCGCGAGCGGCAGGACACCATCACCGCGGCGCGGCGGGATGATCTGATCGGCTCCGTGGTCGACGTGCTCATCGACGCGCCCGGGGTAGCCCGTAGCCATCGAGAAGCCCCCGAGATCGATGGCATCATCACCGTCTCGTCCGACCTCGAGGTCGGCGATCTCGTGACCATCCGCATCACAGGGGCGGAAGGCCCCGACCTCTACGGTGAGGCCGTGGAACTGGTGACGCAGCGATGACCGCGCAGTTCGGGCCGTCCGCCCTGGCCACCCCCGCCAACCTCATCACGATCGGTCGGCTGGTGCTCACCGTGCCGCTGCTCGCCATGGTCATCGGCGACGGCGATTCCTGGCTCGCCCTTGCGATCTGGATCGGGCTGTGCGTGACCGACGGCATCGACGGTCTCATCGCCAGGCGCCAGGGCACCACCCGTTCGGGAGCCTTTCTCGACCCGTTGGCGGACAAGGTGCTCGTGCTGGGCGTGATGGTCGCGCTCGTCGCGAACGACACGTTCTGGTGGGTTCCGGTGGCGATCATCGCGGCCCGCGAGATCGGGATCCAAGGCCTTCGCTCGTATTGGGGCCGTCGCGGCCTCGCCGTGCCGGCGAGCTGGCTCGCCAAGGCCAAGACGGTCGTCCAGGAGGTCGCCGTCGGCTTTGGCCTGCTCCCGCTCACCGCCGTCGATCACTCCTGGATCGCCAGTGGCATCCTGAGCATTGCGGTCGCGCTCACGGTGTGGAGCGGCGCGCAGTACCTGGTGGAGGGCCGCCGGGCGGTCACCACGTCGGGCTCCCGGTAGCTCGCACTCGATGCGCTGCGAGATCGTCGCCATCGGCACGGAGCTGCTGCTCGGTCAGATCATCGATACGAACTCCTCGTGGATGGGGGAGCAGCTCGCCATCGCTGGCATCGAGCACCTCCGCCAGACAAAGGTGGGCGACAACCTCGATCGAATCGTCGGCTGCATCAACGAAGCGCTCGATCGGGCCGACGCCGTCATCGTGTGCGGAGGGCTGGGACCCACTCAGGACGACATCACCCGCGAGGCCATCGCGCAGGTGATGGGGGTGAGCCTCGTGCGACATCGCGAGATTGGCGACGTCATCCGTCACCTCTTCGAATCGCGTGGCCGTGTGATGGCGGAGAACAACTTGCGCCAGGCCGACGTGCCTGAGGGCGCCACCATCATCGAACAACGCACCGGCACTGCGCCCGGGCTCATCTGCCCGGTAGGCGACAAGGTGATCTACGCGGTGCCAGGGGTGCCGTATGAGATGAAGGAGATGCTCGCTCGCTCGGTACTGCCCGACCTGATCCGTCGCTCGGGCACGCCCCAGGTCTTCGTCAGCCGAGTGCTTCGCACATGGGGCGAGAGCGAGTCACGCATCGCCGAGGTGCTCGACCCTCGATTGCAAGCCCTCGATCGGGCGGGCAACCCGACCATCGCGTTCCTCGCCAGCGGCATCGAGGGCATCAAGGTGCGCCTCACGGCTCGGGCCGACACGCCGGAGCAAGCGCGGGTGCTCCTCGACGCCGAGGAGTCGGAGGTGCGCGCCGTGCTCGGCGATCACGTGTTCAGCAACGAGGACCTTCCCATGGAGGCTGAAGTGGGCCGACTGCTCGTCGCCCGCGGTCTCACCCTGGCCGTAGCCGAGTCGCTCACAGGCGGCCTTATCGCCTCGCGCATCGTGGCGATCCCCGGTGCCAGCGAGTGGTTCCGGGGCGGAATCGTCTCCTACGCCGGCGATGTCAAGGTCGACCTGCTCGACGTTCCCCCGGGTCCCGTGGTGTCGGAGGCAGCCGCGTGCGCGATGGCCGTTGGGGTGCGCCGACGACTGGGAGCCGACGTCGGGCTCTCCACCACTGGCGTGGCCGGTCCCTCCGTGCAGGACGGCGAGAAGCCCGGTGTGGTGTGGCTGGGTCTTGCGCTCGGCGAGGATGTGTCGGCCATCCGCGTGCAGCTTCCAGGCGACCGCGACCGAGTGCGCCAGATGGCCGTGATCAGCGCGGTCGACCGACTTCGCCGAAAGCTTCTGGTGTGACAGCACGCGCTGCGTGGGAACCGCTCGAGGTGCTGCACGCGGTGTGCTACTTCGCACCAGAGGCAGATGAGGCTCTGCGAGCGACCGGGCTGCGTGGATTCTGGATGGGGTACTTCGCAGCCCGTGCGGCGCCGTTCGGGGAGGCGAGCCCCGAGCTGGTGGCAGCCACGTTCCACGGCTTCCCGTATGACGTGGTGGCGCGGGCGCTGCCCGACGCGTGGGCCTTTGCCACACCGCTCGTTGCTTGGGACGCTCGTCGAGTGGGGTCGACGGTGGCGTTGCGGCGGCTGTTGGGTGACGTCGATGTCACCGAGGTAGCGGGCCTCGCCCAGCGAGCCGCGCAGGCGGCGCGCCACGATGGTCGTGCGCTTGCAGCGGCCACCGCAGCAATGCCGTGGCCTGACGAACCCCTCGCGGTGCTCTGGCATGCCGCCACCGTGCTTCGGGAGCACCGTGGCGATGGTCATGTTGCGCTCCTTACTGCGGCAGGCCTCGATGGCTGCGAGGCCAACGTCTTCGCAGCCGCGCGTGGGGCCACCACACTCGCCACCCAGCGGCGAGCGAGAGCATGGAGCGACGATGCATGGACCGACGCCGTGCGTTCCCTCGAGGAGCGCGGCTTGGTGGCCGATGGTCGAGTCACGATCGAGGGTCAGGCGCTGGCGGACCACATCGAGGCGACCACCGATGACCTCGCCGAACCCCCGTACATCGAGCTGAGCCCGGACGAGCGGCAGCGGCTCATCGCCTCGGCCCGCGGACTCGCCAAGCGGATCATCCGGTCAGGCGAGGTCCCCTTTCCCAACGCCATCGCCCTGCCTCGCCCCGCCTGGGCCTGACGGTTCCTCACCGTCAGGGGAGCATCCTTGATCGAACGGCTGTTCGTAACTACAGTCATGTCGTTCGCACTTGGCAGGACTGTCACACCCCCTGCGTAGGTTCGACGGCATCCCCCAGATCCACACGAAGCCCGCACGCAAGAGGAGACGCCAGGTGGAACAGAACAAGGAAAAGCTGAAGTCGCTCGAGCTCAGCCTCGCAAGCATCGAGAAGCAGTACGGCAAGGGTGCCGTCATGAAGATGGGCGAAAAGGGCTCCATGGTGATCGGCACGGTGCCCACCGGTGCGCTGGCGCTCGACCTCGCTCTGGGCATCGGCGGTCTGCCCCGTGGGCGGGTCACCGAGATCTACGGCCCGGAGTCCTCCGGCAAGTCCACGCTCGCCATGCACGTCGTGGCGGAGGCGCAGCGGCTGGGCGGCATCTGCGCCTATGTCGACGCTGAGCACGCCATGGATCCGATCTATGCCCGGGCCATCGGGGTGGATGTCGATGAGCTGCTCATCTCCCAACCCGACACGGGGGAGCAGGCCCTCGAGATCACCGACATGCTGGTGCGCTCCGGCGCCATCGATGTCGTGGTGATCGACTCCGTCGCGGCCCTTACGCCCCGCGCAGAGATCGAGGGCGACATGGGCGACAGCCACATGGGCCTCCAGGCCCGCCTGATGTCTCAGGCGCTGCGCAAGCTCACCGCCAACCTCAACAAGACCGACACGATCCTCATCTTCATCAACCAGCTCCGCGAGAAGATCGGCGTGATGTTCGGGTCTCCGGAGACCACGCCTGGTGGCCGAGCGCTGAAGTTCTACAGCTCCGTCCGGCTCGACATCCGGCGCATCGAGTCCATCAAGGACGGCGTCGAGGTGGTCGGCAACCGCACTCGGGTCAAGGTCGTCAAGAACAAGTGCGTGGCCGCCGGCACGATGGTGTTCGACCCCACTACGGGTGTGACCCATCGCATCGAGGACATCGTCGAGAAGAACGAGGCAACCCACGTCGTTGCGTCGGACAAGATCGGCGGACTGCACGTTCGCCCCATCACCCAGAGATTCGATCAAGGCGAGGCTGAGGTAGTCGGACTACGCCTCCGCGATGGCACGATCCTACGGGTCACTCCCGACCACAAGGTCATGACCGACACGGGGTGGCACGAGGCCGGCGAGCTGGCGGTCGGCGACCGCCTGGCTCGTCCGCGGTCCTTCGTGGGCTTCGGCGACGCCGAGCCGGTGGCGCCCGACCACGCCCGTCTGCTGGGCTACCTGATTGGTGACGGCTACGTCGGAGGCAAGACCCCTGTCACCTTCATCAACGTCGACGACGACTACGTCGCCGACGTCACCCGCATCGCTGACGGGCTCGGATGTGACGCCCATCAGCGAGGTCGGGGATACGAGTACGCCCTCTCGCATCGCATTGGCGAGCGCAACGGTGTCCTGGATCTCGTGCGTTGGGCAGGGATCCACGGCCATCTGGCCTGGGAGAAGCAGATCCCGACTCCGTTCTTCGCCCCCGATGTGTCGTCCGACGTGGTGGCCAACCTCCTCTTCGGGTTGTGGGCCACCGATGGGTACGTCACCCGTGAGCAAACCGGTGGCGTGCGCGTCGGCTTCGTCACGACGTCGGAGCAGCTCGCCCGGCAGACCCACTGGCTGCTCCTCCGCTGGGGCATCGGAAGCACCGTGTCGGCGTACGACCCCAAGTCGCAACGCCCGAGTATCATCAACGGCCGCAAGGTTCAGGGCAAGCGCACCTGCTGGGAGACGCGCATCTCCGGTGTCGACAACATCCGACGGTTTGCCGAGGCGATGCCGGTCTTCGGTCGCAAGGCCGAGGCCCTCGCCGCCGAGCTGCTGGCGCCGGAGTTCCGGGCTCACCGCGGGTCGCAACGGAACTATCTCCCGAGCGTCCAGACCGAACCGGTGCTGGCCTACCTCCGGGGCCTTGGAGTCACGCCGGCAATGGCTGCCTCCGTCGTCGGCGACACGGCGGGCGATCCGAAGGGCGGCTTGAAGCAGGTGCTCGGCGCCTCCCGCCTCCGGCGGGATCGTGTCGAAGCACTGGCTGACGGTCTCGACAGTGAATTCCTTCGGGAGGTGCTCGCTGAGGAGGTCTGGTACGACAAGGTCGTCGAGGTGCTGCCGGCTGAGTGGTCCAGGATCTATGACATCGAGGTCGAGGAGCACCACAACTTCGTGGCCGATGGTGTGGTCGTGCACAATTGCGCACCGCCATTTCGCCAGGCGGAGTTCGACATCATGTACGGGAAGGGCGTCAGCCGTGAGGGTGGCGTGCTGGACATCGGGGTCGACAACGACATCGTGAAGAAGTCGGGCGCCTGGTACACGTACGAAGGCGAGCAGCTCGGCCAGGGTCGTGAGAAGGCCAAGGAGTTCCTGCACGACAACCCGGAGATCATGATCGAGATCTCCGAGCGCATCCGGGTGCAGATGGGCATCGGCGTGGAGGACGACGCGCCGGAGACGACGCT
>JANOQG010000095.1:0-11742 GCA_031422255.1 Actinomycetes bacterium
GCGGCGGCGGTCAGCAGCGCCGTGGTCGTTCAGCGGTTCCTGGCCGGCCAGACCGGACCGACAGTCACGACGAGGAGCACACCATGAGGATCGAACTCCAGTACTTCGAGGGCTGCCCCCACTGGCAGACCGCTGATGAGCGCCTGCGCCACGTCGCAGCGGACCGCGGCCTCACCGTCGACCACCGCCTGATCGCAACGCCTGCCGAGGTGGAGGCCGCCGGATTCCGCGGCTCGCCCACGATCTTGATCGACGGGGTCGACCCCTTCGCTCGTGGGGACGAGCCGGTGGGGTTGTCCTGCCGCATCTACCAGACACCCGATGGCCCGTCCGGGTCCCCAACGGTCGATCAGCTCGAGACCGTCCTCGACCGCGCGTAGGGGGCAGAGGGCTGGGCCGACGTCGTGCACGACACCGTGCGAATCTGCGGCAGATCGAGCCCGGAACGGGCGCTGAGTGCCGCAGGCTGCACCGACCGGACGCGCTTGCGCGAACCTGCGGCAAATCAAGCCCGGCACGGTCGTGATCTGCCGCCGATTGCTGTGACGCAGGGCGACTCGGGTTGACCGCTAGGACGCACGACCAGCGCTTGCTTCGCGCTGCGTGAGCAGGACTGGGACCACGAACGACTCGACCATCGCTCGCTCGGCCGCCTCATCCTCGCCGGGCATCGCGAGGATCGACACGATCGAACGCAGGAGCCATTCGCCTCGGCGTTCGGTCTCGTCGCGCCCCCGAGGCTCGGTGTTGGCTCGATCGATGATGCCCACCGACATCGCGCGGAGCAGGTCGGACCTCTGGCTCAGCTTCATCGGTACCCAGAGGTTCTCCGGCTCGAACCAGACAGAAAGCAGTGGATCAGCCCGAACCGCGGCGATGCCGGCGAGGATCCGGTCGGTGAGTGAGCTCCCCGCTTCAACGTGGTGGTCGTCGGCCAGCTCCCGAGCAATCCGAAGCGTTGCGCGGTGCACGAAACCGAGGTGGAGCGCCTCCTGATTGGGGAAGTACCGGTAGAGCGTGGCCCTCGAGCAGCCTGCCGAGCTGGCGATGTCGACCATCGTCGCTCTCCCCACGCCCAGCTCCGCAAAGGAGCGGCCAGCGGCATCGAGCAGGTCGTCGATGGCGACCTCGTCGTCCGCGTGTCGCCGCCAACGAGTGTGAGACATTACCGCTACTATGTCTCACTATGAACGGCTCGGGCAACGACCTCGTCCTGATCGACAAACCTCGTCCCCATACGACCGTGATCACGCTGAATCGGCCCGAGCGCATGAACTCGATGGACTTTGAGCTCATGGTCCCGCTGCACGAAGCCTTCGAAGTGGTGGGTGCCGACAACGACACCACCTGTGTGGTGCTGACCGGCGAGGGGCGCGGCTTCTGCTCTGGAGCAGACACCGGCAGCGACAGCGCACCGCCGCCCAACATCGACGGGATGACGCTCACCCGGATCGCCACGAAGGCGATGTCCGTGCTCGCCGACCTCGTCCCGGCCATGCAGCGAATGCCTCAGCCTGTGATCTGCGCGGTCAACGGCGCCGCGATCGGTGGCGGCATGTGCCTCACCCTCGGTGCCGACATTCGCCTCGCCGGGGAGTCGGCCTACTTCCGAGCCGCGGGGATCAACAACGGCCTCACCGCCACCGAGCTCGGCCTGAGCTTCCTCCTCCCACGGGCCATCGGATCATCGCGAGCCTTCGAGATCATGCTGTCGGGTCGAGACGTCGACGCACACGAGGCTGCCGCCATGGGGCTCGTCTCACGGGTCGTGCCGGACAGCGATCTGCTTACCGAGGCGCTGGACCTCGCCGACCGAATCAACGGGTGGAGCACGCAGGGCACTGCCTTGACCAAACGTGCCATGTGGGCGGGACTCGAGATGGGGAGTCTGCGGGCCGCCATCGAGATGGAGACCCATGCGCAGCTGTTCGTGCGACTGACCACGAAGAACTTCGAGGAGGCCGTGCGAGCCCGCAAGGAAGGCCGACCACCCGACTTCAAAGACTGAGGACCCCGGCCCGTGCCACGCTCCTGCCTTGGATCGTCGGTACCGTGACGCTCGATCGGCCGACTGCTGCAGGGGGTCGCCGCCGGTAAAGGACTGAGACGGCGTAGGGATACGCAGTGCGGCTTACCCCTAGGGGGTATCTCGAAGGAACCGCCGGCCTGCACGTTCGTGACGACAGGTGATCGACATCCACGATCGCCTGATCATCCGTTGTCCTCCACGTAGCGGGTTAGCGCGGCTTGGATCTCCTCGTCCGCCCGCTTCACCACGCTGTCGACCGAGTCCCCTTTGAGCACGAGGCGATCGAGGGAGTTCTTGATGGCATCCGAGTAGTCGGTATACGGGCCGATCTGGGGCCCCGGGCGCTGAGGGTCGACCTGCAGCAGCTGGTCGTAGCCCACCTTGAGCAGCTGTCCGGCCAGGTCGTCGTCCCAGTAGGCCACCACCTCGGGGGCGTTGGCGGCCGTCTGGGTGGTGGGCAGGTAGGAGCCGACGAGGTGCCAGGCGACCTGGCTCTCGGTCTGCCACATGAACTTCATGAACTCCCATGCGGCAGCCTGCTGCTCGGGAGGGACGGTGTTGGTGAGGAAGAAGGCGCCCCCCGAGACCCGCACCTGGGCTGGCTTCTCGAGCCCAGGAAACGGTGCGTCGACGGGGACGATGCCCGAGAGGTCGGCGCTCCCCGTGTCCACGTCAACGTCGGGGTCGCCACCCAGCACTGCCTTGATGGTGGTGGCGGCCGTGCTCGTCTCGATCAGCATCGAGGAGTTCTGCTGGGCGACGGCCAGGTACTGGTTGATCTGTCCGTCCGTCGCCGAGTGACCCTGTAGCAGGCCGTCGTCGGCCATCGCCTTGATCCATGTGTACAGCTCGCGCGTCACCTCGTTGTCGAAGGTGGACTCGTCAGCGAGCCCGTCCCGGCCGTTGTCCTTGTTGACGACGCTGGCCCCGGCGCCGTTGATCCAGGACTCCACGAACCAGGCGTTGAGCACGAGCGACAGCGGCGCCTCGATGCCGACCGCCTTCAGCGCGACTGCAGCGTCCCTCAGCTCGTCGAGCGTCTCCGGCGGCTGGTCGGGGTCGAGCCCGGCCCGCTTGAAGTGGTTGACGTTGTAGTAGAGGACGGGCTCGCTGACGTTGGTGTACCCGGGCCAGTAGACGCCGTCGGCCGTGTAGTAGTTGCGCACCGCCGGGAGCTGGCCCGTGGAGAAGCCGTCGGCCTCCTCGCAGGCCTCGGCCGGGAGCAGCGTGCCGCTGTCGACGATCTGCCGGAGGGTGGTGTCCTCGAGGTATGCGATGCCGGGCAGCTGCCGGCTCGGGATGGCCGCCACGTACTTGCGCAGCACCTCTGCGTAGGCCACGCCTTGGTTGCGCACGAGGATCCGTGCCTTGTCCTGGCTGGCGTTGAAGGCCGCGGCGAGCTGGTCGAGGGTGTTCTCCGACTCCGACCCCAGT
Source organism: Actinomycetes bacterium (assembly GCA_031422255.1). Classification (GTDB taxonomy): domain Bacteria; phylum Actinomycetota; class Acidimicrobiia; order Acidimicrobiales; family VFJN01; genus VFJN01. The sequence continues at coordinate 3,464 of JANOQG010000095.1, forward strand.
GCGTGCCACAGCTCGACGTCAACCACGCCATCGGCCGTCTCCAAGGCGTCGACGGGGCAGTTGGGGAGGGCGGGACGGCCGCCACCGCCTCCGCCGGCGGAGGCGGTGGTGGGCGACGAGCTGCTCTCATCGCGCACGCCGCACGCGGCGACGACGACGGTCAGCACCACGGCAATGCACAGGGGAAGGGTTCGGGGATGACGGCGCATGGCGCTCCTGGGGCGGTCAGCCCTTGACGGCGCCCGCGGTCAGCCCGCGGACGATGTGGCGTTGGAAGAGGACGAGGACCATGACGATCGGCACCGCAGCGATGACGGCACCCGCAACGGGCACGTTTGACTGCTCGATGCGACTCGTCAGGCCGCGCAAGGCGATCTGGATGGTGCCCCAGCCGCGGGTGTCAGTGATCACGGCTCGGGGCCAGAGGTACTGGTTGAACGCTCCAATGAAGGAGATCACGGTGAACGACGCGATCACCGGCCTCGTGAGCGGCACCGCGAAGCGGACCAGGAACTGCAGGTGACTCCACCCTTCGAGGCGGGTGGCGTCACGGATCTCGTCGGGGATGCCGAGGAAGCCCTGTCGGATGAGGAAGGTGCCGAAGGCGGCCGCCGCGAACGGCACGATCAGGCCCTGGTAGCTGTCGAACCAGCCGAGGTCGCGCATCGTCTGCAGGTTCGGCAGGAGGGTGACCTCGAGCGGGAGCAGCAGGGTGGCCATGAAGACGGCGAACACCACCCGCTTGAACGGGAACCGCAGGAAGGCGAAGGCGTAGGCCGCCAGCACGGACGTCAGCACCTGGAACCCGGTGATCGCCACGGTCACCACGAGGCTGCGGAACAGCGCACCACCGAGGTTGCCGCGCTCCCACGCCTTGCTGAACCCGTCCCAGCGCACGCCCTGCGGCGTCAGCACCGACGAGGTGAACGCCTCGCTCGGGTCGGAGATCGCGCGCACGAGCAGGAAGTAGATGGGCGCCAGCACGAGCAACGAGAGCAGCGTGAGGACGACGTACCAGCGGGCTGCACCCACGCGGTCGATCCGCTGCCCGGTTCGGTCAGCGCCCATAGTGCACCCGCTTCTCGAGCAGCAGGAACTGCGCGAGCGTGACGAGGAACGTGACGCCGAACAAGCCCACGGAGAGAACCGCGCCTTCCCCCATCTTGTCCGGTGTCTGGCGCTGGAAGATCTTGTACACGAGGGTCTCGGTGGACTGCGCGGGCCCGCCGTTGGTGAGGAACTCCACGGGAGCAAAGGCCTGGAGGGCGAAGATCACCAGCACGACGACGAGGAACATCAGCACGGGGGAGATCAGCGGCAGCGTGATGCGCAGGAAGCGGCGCACGGGGCCGTACCCATCGAGGGTGGCCGCCTCGTCCACCTCCTGCGGGATGGCCTGCAGGCCGGCAAGGACGATCACGAACGAGAGGCCCAGGTTCTGCCAGATGGATGACAGCGACACGCCGAACATTGCAGTCGACGGGTTCTCGAGGATGGCCTGAGTGCCGAAGCCAGGCACCCCGCCCTGGTACACACCGATCTGCTGGTTGATGAGCACCAGGAACACGACGGAGGCCACCGCCGCGGAGGTGGCGATCGTGGACGAGAAGATCGCTTGGAACACCTTGATGCCGCGCAGGCGTCGGTTGGCCGCCACCGCGAGCACCGTGCCCAGGAGGAGACCGATCGGCACGGTGAAGATCACGAACTGGACGCTGTGCCACAGGCCTTCGCGGAACTGCGGCCCGCTGAGAACGTCGCCGTACTGGGACCAGCCGACGTAGCGGAGCCTCGTCCCTGCCGAGTTGTTCCTGTACAGGCCTCGGAGGACGACCTGCTGGAACGGATAGAAGAAGAAGGCCACGAAGATCACGAGCGATGGAGTCAGGAAGGCCACCGCGATGAGCGCCTCGCGCAGCCTCCCGGTGTCCGTGACCCGGGCGCCACGGTCGGCCCGCAGCGCCTCCCTGGCCGTCGCCATCAGGCTGGCACTTCCAGGGGCAGGCGCACGCCAGTGTCGGCGTCGAAGAGGTGGACCGACGCAGGCATGGCGGACAGCCGCACCTCGGACCCGGGTTCGGGTGGCTCCGCCTCCGCAGCCAGCCGGACGATCCATCCGGTGCCCAACCCCTCCACGCCAGTCAGCTGGATCCGCAAGAGGACCTCGTGGCCCAGCCACTCCGTCTGGTGCACGACGGCCCGCAACGGGCCTTCGGGGTCGAGGTGGAGGTGCTCTGGGCGCACCCCGAGGACCGCGCTCTCGTGCCGGCTAATGCGCCCGATGGGAAGCCGGCTGTCGCCGATCACGGCCGCGTCTTCGGCGAGCGACACCAGCGTCGTGTTCATGGGCGGGGTGCCGATGAACCCCGCGACGAAGAGGTCGGCCGGGGTGTCGTAGACCTCGCGTGGCGTGCCGACCTGGTGCAGGCGCCCCTCGCTGAGGATGGCGATGCGATCAGCCATGGTCATGGCCTCCACCTGGTCGTGCGTCACGTAGACGAACGTGGTGCCCAGCCGCCGATGCAGGTCGACCAGCTCGGCGCGCGTCTGGGTGCGGAGCTTGGCGTCGAGGTTGGACAAGGGCTCGTCCATGAGGAACACGGCCGGCCTCGACACCACCGCGCGGGCCAGCGCGACGCGCTGGCGCTGGCCGCCTGAGAGCTCGCCGGGCTTGCGGTCCAGATAGGCCTCGAGCCCGAGCATGCGCGCCGCTTCGTCGATGCGCTCCTTGCGCTCGGCGCCGGACAGCCTCCGCAGCACCGGGGTGCCGCCACCCTCCGGGTCGGCCCAGGTGGGGCGCGTGATCAGCGGCGACTCAATGTTCTTGGCCACGGTCATGTGCGGGTAGAGCGCGTAGCTCTGGAACACCATCGACACGTCGCGCTTGGCTGGGATGACGTGGTTGACGACCCGGTCACCGATGCTGAGCTCGCCGGCGCTGATCTCCTCGAGCCCGGCGATCATGCGCAGCGCGGTGCTCTTGCCGCACCCCGACGGGCCGAGCAGCACCATGAACTCCCCGTCGATGATGTCGAGGGTGAGGTCATCGACCGCGGTCACGAGGCCATAGCGCTTGGTGACACCCGCGAACCGCACACTGGACACCCCTCCAACCTAAGGACGGGAGACATTCCGCGGCTAGGGCCGAACGTCCTCACCGGTGTGCCCCACGGCCCTAGCCCGCCCCGGATGGAGGTCTCCGGCACCCTCCGAGCCGTCGAGTACCGGCCCGCCTCAGACAGGGTGGCGCGTCGACGATGCGCTCCCTTCCCCCCCCTTGGGGCACACGTTGTGACGTTCGGCCCTACTCCACTGAGCGCACAGACCCCACGATGAAGTTGCAACCGACTGGAGGCGTCATGCGTGCAGAAGTAGGAGATCGCATTGTGATCAAGGGCCATCGCATCGGCGAGCCCGACCGCGATTGTGAGGTGCTTGAGGTGGGCGTAGAGGACGGTGGGTCGCCGTACCGCGTCCGCTGGGGCGACGACGGCCACGAGTCGCTGTTCTTCCCGGGGTCGGACGCCAAGATTCAGCACTTCGAGCACACGTCCGAGCCCGATCGGGTCGGCAGCAAGAGCTGAGAGGAGCATCCAGATGCGAACAATTGACGCGGTACGACGTTCCGGTGTCGGCATCCGCAGTGAGCAGACCATCCGCGAAGCGGCGGTCCTCATGGAGCAGGCCGGCGTCGGCTCACTCGCGGTCATCGACGGCACCGAGCTGGTCGGAATCGTGACCGACCGGGATCTGGTGCGCCGTGGCATGGCCCGAGACCTCTCGAGCGAGGCCCGCGTCGACGGCGTGATGACATCGCCCGTCCTCACGATCTCCGCCGACGCGGACCTCCACGACGCCTTCGCCCTGTTCCGCGCGCACGCCGTGCGTCGCTTGGCGGTCGTGCGCGGCGGTGCCTTCTTGGGCACGATCACCATCGATGACCTCCTCATCGACGTGGCGGCCGACTTGGCCGACCTAGCCCGCCCGATCGCCGCCGAGGTTCTCTTCGCTCACCGCGACAACCAGGTGCCAGCGACGAGTTGACGTTCAGGACCAGCTCGCCAGACGAGCAGGGGCACGCAGGACGCGCCAGCGCTGTCCGGTCCCGTGGCTCCACCGCGCCGAGCGGGCCTCAGGGAGCGATCTTCCGCAACCGGCGCATGTGCGCTCGCCCAATGACCGGCCGACACCACCAGGAGACGATGCGATGCTGGACGCTGTGACCGACAACCCGGCCGACACGGTCGACGATCACCGGCCAGGGATCGACGTCCCACTCCGACGCGTCATCGCGCTTGTGATTGTGGCGCTGTTCTTCGGAGGCGCCGTGAGCTACTTCGTGACCACGCCTCGGTTGCCTGAGGCCGACTCGGTCGACGTCGGCTTCTACCGCGACATGACCGTCCACCACGACCAAGGCATCCTCCTCGCCAGCATCGAGATCAGGAACGGCTCGAACCCGACCGTGAAGGGCTTCGCCAACGAGATCCTCCTGTCACAACGCTGGGAGCTCGGGCGCATGTACCAACAGCTGACCAACTGGGGTGCCAGCCCCGCCCCAACCGACACCGCAATGGCGTGGATGGGGATGCCGGTCCCCACCGGCTTGATGACGGGACTCGCGACCGACGTCCAGATTCAAGCTCTCCGCGATGCCACCGGCAGCAAAGCCGACGAGCTGTTTCTCGAGCTCATGGCCGAACACCACCGGGGCGCGGTCCACATGGCCGCCTACGCCGCCCAACACGCCGAGGATGCCGACGTCCGTGAACTCGCTGCGGTCATGGCCCGCAACCAGGCCGTGGAGATCAACGAGTTCATCCAGACCGCTGAGCGCTACGGCCTCGATGTCGATATCACCCCGGCGCACATTCCATGAGCTGAAGAACGTCTGCTTGCTCACCCGCGTCGGGGGGTTCAACGCGGTCGGAGATCACGTGCAGTGTCGCTTCGCCGGCCTCAATGGGGCCGTCGCAGACAGTCGGCCGATCGTTCGCTGGAGTGTGGCAACTTGCGCCCCCCGTCCGGCTCGACGGCGATGGCGATCCCGAGGTCGGAGCTCGCTCACGATGTCAGCCACCGGGACGGTGGGCGTGGTTCAGGACGCTTCGTGGCGCGAGCGGAACGCCGCGACCGCCGTCGGGAGCGTCGGATAGATGTGCTCGGACCCGACGCGTGCGGTGAAGCCGGCGCGGTCAAGGAACACGGCGAGGTCCTGCTTCACTCGGGCCAGCGCGACGACGATGCCACGGGTGTCGAGTTCAGCGCGCAGCTCGTCGAGCATGTCGATGGCGGTGAGGTCGATCTCGACGTTGGCCTCCATGTTGAGGAGCACCCACTCGACAGGAGGGGTGGCGTCCTGCACCGCGTTGAGCACCCGCATCCGGAAGTCGTCCGCGTTCGCGAAGCACAGCGGTGCGTCGTAGCGGTAGACGACGAGGCCGGGTGTCGTGACGGCGTCCGGATAGTCGTCGATGTCGTGGAGCCCGGCGAGACCGGGCACCTCGCCCTGCACGGCATCGTGCGCTCGCGCGATGCGGGTGAACAGCTCCGCGACGCTCAGGCCGACCGCGATCCCGATGCCCACGAGGAGGTCGAAGAGCACGACCCCCGCGAACGCCGCCGCCATCATCACGGCCTCGCTTCTGCGAAACGCGGCAATGCGCCGGATCTCGGGCACATCGACGAGCCGGGCCGCGGCATAGACCACCAGCCCCCCGAGCGCGGCCAGCGGGAAGGCCTCGAGCACTGGGGCGGCGAACAGGACCACGCAGAGGACCGCAAGGGCCGCGGCGACGCTCGTCAGCTGCGTTCGCCCTCCCGCGGCGTTGGCGAGCGCCGTTCGACTACCGGACGACGACACCGGGAAGCTCTGGAGGAAGCCCGTGGCCGCGTTGGCGCCCGCCAGCGCGAGCAGCTCCTGATTTGCGTCGATGCGCTCACCGCGTCGCGCCGCAAACGCTCGAGCCGTGAGGATGTTGTCGGCGAAGACCACGACGCAGATGCCCGCACCAGCCGCGAACACTCCCGTCCAGGTGTGCGCCGGAATGCCGGGGAGCGCGAGCGACGGAAGGCCGCGAGGTACGTGCCCGATCGTCGCGATGCCACGCTCCTCGAGGTCGAGGGCTGCGGTCACGGCCGTCGCGCCGAGCACGACGAACAGCGGCCCTGGCACGCGCCGCAGCGGTTGGAGGGCGACGAGCGCGAGCAGGACCGCCGCGCCGAGCATGATCGGCTCGGGCTGCACCTCGTCGAGACGGCGGACGAGATCAGCGGTCCGAGTCACGGTGCTGCCGCGCTCGGACACAACGCCAGTGAGGTTCGGTAGCTGGCTCACGACCATCGCAACGGCAACACCGGCCATGTAGCCCACGAGAACAGGGCGCGAGAGCAGATCGGCAAGGAAGCCGAGCCGGACCACCCACGCCACAAGGGCGATGGCAGCAACGGCGAACGCGAGCGCTGCCGCGATCTCAGCGCGCTCCGGCGCGCCCAGCCCCACGCCGAGCGTCGCGACCGAGGATCCGACGATGAGCGCCGACGCGCTCTCGGGACCGACAGACAGCGTCGTGCTGCTGCCCAGGAGCGCGTACAGCCCGAGAGCGCCCAACGCCGCCCACAATCCCGCGATGGGCGCTACTCCGGCGAGACCCGCGTATGCGATGCACTGCGGCACGAGGTAGGCCGCGACCGCCAGGCCGGCGATGGAGTCGGCCCGCACGGTCCGCCGCCAGTCCGCGAGCGCGGCGAGCCCCGGCATGGCAGGCCGTGGAGGACGAAGGCTTCGCGACGTGGGCACGCACCCCAGCATGGCGTGAGCCCGCCTCTGGCGCGGGCGACCTCAACGGGCTCGCCTTGGGGCAATGCCGCAGTCACGTCTCCAGGCCGGCCCGAGCACGATCCCAACACCGTCCCCGAGTGGTTCGACGACGGCCCGGACTCCCATGCCGTTGACGGTCCCGGCCACGTGGTGCTCAACCTTGTGCCCCCACACTTGGTCGGGGTCGAACGGCAGCGGCACGAGAACGCGTTTCCGCTGGCCGAGGGCAACGACCGTGTCGAAACGACGTTCACGTGTCATCGCCGGAGCGCCTCGACGATGGACTCGACCGTGGGAGCTCCCTGCAACCCGAGGTCGGTGGGATAGAGGCGGCACGACAGCGATGGGACCGCCTGTGCGTTGGCGAACGGGTCGACCCCGTCGATGAGGATCGTCGGCGATCCAATGAAGCCGAGGCCATTCGCGGTGTCGACGTCGTCGACGAGCCGCTCGTCGATTTCCGGGTGAAGTCCGGCGATCTCCAATGCGGCCTCGACACGGTCTCGGGCCAGCGTGAGGTTCGGGCAGCTGGTGACGTGAAGCAGCGTGATCCGAATGTCACCAGCCTGCCCGCGCGGAGACCTGTACCGCTATGGCCGAGCCGCGGCGTGCAGCCGTGTCATTCAGCGCGGTGCTGGCTCTCCTCGACGAGGCAGATGCCGAGCTCGAGCAGGCCCGGGACGCAGGGATCGATGATGCGGTAGTAGCTCCGGTTGCCGTCGCGTCGGGCGATGAGGATGCCTTGGTCGGTGAGGCGCTGAAGCTGGTTCGACACTGCTTGCATCGACATGCCGACCTCGCCGGCGATCTCCCCGACCGGTAGCTCACCGGCGCGTTCGATGGCGTGCAGGAGTCGGAGGCGGTGGGGGTTGGCCAGCACCTTGTACAGCGCGGTCAACGACTCGGCGGCGACACCATCAAGGAGCGGCCGCCGACCCAGCGCACTCGGTCTTGCATCGATGACCTTCGATTTGGGGGTTGACATCAGCACCTCTCCGGCACACTATTACATGACTTCATGTATAACTTTAGGACAACGGAGGAGCCATGTCACTGTTCCAACTCTCGATCAACGTACGCGACGTCGAGGAGGCGGTCGCGTTCTACTCGAAGTTCTTCGGCGTCGGGCCGGCCAAGCACCGACCCGGCTACGCCAACTTCGTGGTCGCAGACCCCCCGCTGAAGCTGATCGTCATCGAAGGCGAGGGCGAGCCCGGCACCATCAACCACGTCGGCATCGAGGTGGACGGCACCGACGCCGTCGTCGCCGCCACCCATCGCCTCGCATCACTAGCGCTGCCGTTCAAGGTCGATGACACCCACACCTGCTGCTACGCAACCCAGGACAAGGTGTGGACCCAGGACCCGGACGGTGTTCCGTGGGAGACCTACACCGTGTTGGAAGACGTGGCCGAGTTCGGCGCGAGGGCTCACTGATGGCGCGCGAGATTGATCGCCG
>JANOQG010000096.1:0-12821 GCA_031422255.1 Actinomycetes bacterium
TGTAGGCCGAGATGTCGCCGGCCTTGGTCTCGATGATCGGGAGCGCGGTGAGCGACCCAGCACCGTTGGCGTCGGAGAGCTTCGCGGCCCGCTCGAGCAGACGGCTGTGCAGGTAGAACACGTCGCCCGGGTAGGCCTCGCGGCCCGGCGGACGGCGCAGCAGCAGCGACACCTGGCGGTAGGCCTCGGCCTGCTTCGACAGGTCGTCGTAGACGATGAGGCTGTGCTCGCCGTTCTCCATCCAGTGCTGGCCCATGGCGCAGCCGCTGTAGGGGGCGAGGTACTTGAACGGCGCGGGATCAGACGCACCAGCGAGGACGACGACCGTGTAGTCCATGGCGCCGTACTGCTCGAGGGTGGCCACCGTGTTGGCGACGGTGGACTCCTTGAGCCCGATGGCGACGTAGACGCACTTCACGCCGAGGCCGCGCTGGTTGATGATCGTGTCGATCGCGATCGTGGTCTTACCGGTCTTGCGGTCGCCGATGATGAGCTCGCGCTGACCCCGACCGATTGGAGTCATCGAGTCGATCGCCTTGATGCCAGTCTGGAGGGGCTCGTGCACCGGCTTGCGACCGATGATGCCGGGCGCCTGGATCTCCATGCGGCGGTCGTGCACGTTCGTGAGCGGACCCTTGCCGTCCACGGGGACGCCGAGGGCGTCCACCACGCGGCCGAGGAGGCCGTCGCCGACAGGCACGGAGAGGATCTGTGCGGTGGCCTTCACGGCGGTGCCCTCGCGGACTGCGCCGCCGTCGCCGAGGATGACGGCGCCGATCGACTCCTCATCGAGGTTCAGGGCCAAGCCCCGGATGCCGCCTTCGAACTCGAGCAGCTCGTTCACGCCGACGCCGGGCAGGCCCGACACCGTGGCGATGCCGTCGCCCACTTCGATCACCCGGCCGACCTGCGCGGCCTCCGTGGAGGGCGCGAAGCCCTCGAGGTTCTTCTTCAGCGCGGCGGCGATGTCCGCGGTGTTGATGGTCAGCTCTGCCATCTTGGGTCTCTTCCTTGGTCGTCTTGGTGCGAGGTCAGAACGCGGTCTGGAGCTGCTGGAGGCGGGTCTTCACGGAACCGTCGATCACGGTGTCGCCCACCTGGGCAACGAGTCCGCCGAGCACGGACGGATCGATGATCACCTTCAGCTCCACCTTCTTGCCGGTGGCCGACTCCAGGGCAGTGATGAGGCGAAGCTTCTGGTCGTCGGTGAGCTCGATGGCCGAGCGCACCTCCGCGAGCTCCTTGTTGCCTTCGGCAGCGCTGAGCTTCACGAGCTCATCGATGATCGACGTGAGATCGCGAGCGCGACCGGCGCCAACCACCATCGAGAGCAGCGCGGTGGTGATCGGGTTGGCCCGACCCCCGAGGAGGTCCTCCACGATCTGCTGCCGGCGACTCACTGGCAGGGCCGCGTCGGTGAGCGTGGTGCGCAGCTCGTCGTTGGTCTCCAGCACTCGGGCGAAGCGGAAGAGCTCGTCTTCCACCTCGGCCAAGTTGCCCTCGGAACGGGCGACCGAGAGCAGCGCGCCGGCGTAGGCGTGCGACCTTCCGTCAGTCATGGCGCGCTCGCGATCGTGGAGCACGCCGAGCAATCTGGCGCCAGCGAAGCGCCATGACGGGTCACTGTGCCTTTGGATTCGCTCGCAAGCTCGCTCATCGTGTCCCGACCGAGTTGATGTAGTCCTCGATGAGCTGCGTCTGGGCAGCGGGGTCGAGGTTCTTGTTGACGACGGCTGACGCGGCGCCCACGGCCAGCGTGGCGAGCTCGCCCCGCAGGTCGGCGGTGGCCTGTGCCTTGGCGGCGTCGATGTCTGCGGCGGCGCGGGCCCGAGTGTCGGCCAGCTCCGTCTGCAGGCGCGACTCGGCGTCCTTCTTGAGGGCGTCGGCGGCCTGGCGTGCTTCCTCGATGATGCGTCCGGCTTCGGACTTCGCGTCGGCAAGCTGGGCCCGGTAGCCGTCGAGCACGGTGGCGGCCTCTGTCTTGGCGTTGTCCGCCGCGTCGAGGTCGGACCGGATGCGCTCAGTGCGCCCGTCCATGCCCTTCTTGATGGCGGGGAAGGCGAACTTCCACATCATGCCCAGCAGCAGAATGAACGAGAGCGAGCCCCACACCAGCTCATCAGTGGCGGGAAGGATCGGGCTCGGAGCCTCTTGGCAGTCCTCGGGCGATCCACCGTCGATGAGGAGCGGGATGCAATGCGAGTCGATCTCAGTCCCGCCGTTCGCCAGCATGATGAGCTCGGCCTCGTGGGTGATCTCCTCGATCTGCTCCTCGGTGAACTCGCCCTCCTCGGCCGCAGTGGCATGAGGGGCGAAGGCGATGAAGCCAACGGCGAGCAGGCTGCTCGCCAGCATTGCGCGGGTGCGGAATCGCACGGTTGGCCTCCTCAGCCCGAGATGATGAACGCGAGAACGAAGCCGAACAGCGCGAGGGCTTCGGTGAAGGCGATGCCGAGGAACATGGTGGTACGCACCATGCCGGCGGCCTCGGGCTGGCGAGCCATGGCGGTGATGGCGTTGCCCACCACGATGCCGATGCCAATGCCGGGGCCGATGGCAGCGCCTCCGTAGACGATGCCTCGGCCGACGGCGGTGAGGCCAGCCTCGAGCTCGCCCGGGGCCTGCTGTGCGAGAAGTTGCAGCACGGTTTTTCTCCTTGGTTCTTTCTCTAGTGCTCGGGGTGCATGGCACCGCCGATGTACACGGCGGCGAGGATGGTGAAGATGTACGCCTGGAGGAACGCCACCAGGATCTCGAACGCGCTGAGGAACACGAGCAGCGCGAACGGGAGGACGGCACCCAGGTAGGTGGCCTCCCAGAGGGCCTGGCAGAGGACCGCGAAGGTCACCAAGAGCAGGTGACCGGCGATCATGTTGGCGAAGAGCCGAACCGCCAACGAGAGCGGGCGGGTGACCAGGATCCCCATCAGCTCGATGAGGAACACGAGCGGAAGGATGGCCTTGGGCACGCCCGGCGGGATGGTGGCCGACTTGAAGTACTTGATCGGCCCCTGCGAGACGATGCCGGTCACGTGGTAGATGGCCCACACGAGGATGGCGAGGAACGCCGGCAAGGCGATCCGCGCGTTCACGGGCATCTGCACGCCGGGGACCAGGCCCCAGATGTTGCAAGCGAGGATGAAGGTGAACAGCGTGAGCAGGAACGGTGTGAACTTGAGGCCATCGGGGCCCATCGTCTCCAGGACGATGCCGTTCTCGACGAAGTCGACGGCCGACTCGGCGACGTTCTGCATGCCGGTGGGCACCAAGGCCTGCTTGCGACCGCCGAGGTACATCACCCCGAAGGCCAGCGCGGCCGAAACCCACATGAGGATGATCACCTTGTTGACGGCGAACGGGCCACTCCCGAACAGGGTGGGCCACTCCACGACGTGGGAGATGGGCGGGAACTCCAACCCGAAGATCACGAGACGACGGCCTCCTTGTCAGCGGTGGGCTTGAGGCCGGGGTAGGCCAGCGAAGCCGAGACGTAGCGAAGCTCCCAGAAGAGGAGCCCGAGATGGGTGACGAGCACGGTGATGCCCAGCGCCGTGAGGTTGATCCACGGCTCGTTGCGAACCGCCAGCAGCACGAGGCACACGAGCCCCATGCGCACGGCAAACCCGCCGAGCGACACGGCCATGATCGCCGAGAGCGACACCTTGGCTGCCCACGAGAGGCTGAGGGCGGCAAGCACGAGGTTGACGGCCACGAGGGCAACGGCAATCGCTGCCGAGGAGGCGCCCTGCGCGCCCCAGATCATCGTGGCGACCACCAGCACGGCTGGGGCGAACCAGACACCGCGATTGAGCATGTCGAAGGCCAGCTCCCGCTCGACCTCGGGGGCGGGAGGCACGGGCGCCTTGCGGTCGGCGGCGTTCACGTTGCAGGCCGATCGCGCTTGGGGGCGAGAAGCTCGTGCTGCTGGCGGTCCATCTTCGCGGAGTACGTGACGTACTGCTTCCAGACGACGTAGCCCAGCGTGAAGGCGAAGAGCGCCAGGGTGAAGACCGGCGAGGTGCCCATCCAGGCGTCGAGACGCCACCCGATCACTCCAAAGAGGATGGGGGAAACGACCAGTTCGACAGCGGTCGACAACGAGTTGCCGAAGCCGTTGTTGAGCTCACGCTTGGCGGAGAGATCGAACACCCTTGCTCTGGACCTCAGGACCCTCGAGCTCGTGTCGCAACGAGCGCTTGTGAATACATTCGCAATGTAGAACCCAAGGCGCGGGGCGGGCAAATCCACCCCCCTCATGGGCCAGCGGGGGACCTTAGCGGACTCGCGACCCAGACTTCGAAGGGAGGAAACCCTGTCAGCCCCCCGGCCCCGCGTTGATGCCGAAGGTTGCCTTGATCCGGGTCACCGCCTGATCGATCGCGTCGGCAAAGACCGCCGCTGGGACGCTGTCGTTGACCGCGACGAGGAGGGAGTCGAAGGCCTCCTCGGTCGCCGACGGCGCGTCGTCGGCCAACCAGATCGCCTCGGCGTAGGCGTCCGCGAGCTGGGACCGAGCGCTGTCGAGCGCCTCGATGACGGTGTCGACAGACTCGCCGCCCTGGCCGCCGAGGAACTGTTCGTACTCGATCGGCAAGCGCTCGAGCGCGGTCGCCGCTGCGGACGCGAGTTCCTGCACGTCGGCTACCTCGTCGGCAAACGTCGGCGCCGAAGCGCGGCCTACGACGTAGCCCAGGACGACGCCGGCCAGGAGCGCTGCGGCGCCAACCAGGACGAGACGACGGGTGCGAGCACCAGCGGGTACGTACAGGGCCATGGATCAGGCGCTCCTCGGGAGGGTCAGGGGCACAGCACCACCACCACGGCGGTTCCCGCATGATCGTCGATGGCGGGGACGGCGGCCGCCAGTTCGGCGGGGGTCACCTCGATGGCCCGGTGTCCTTGCACCACCCACGCCGTGGGAAGGGTGACGATCGGACCCCGTCGGCGAGTCGCCTGAGCCACCAGAGCGACGGCTTCAGTCGGCGATCCGTCAACGGTCACCACACCACCCATCCCCGCGACCACCTGATCACCGAAGCGATCGAGCACGACCGTACGTCGACGCTCGACCGGCTCATCGTCGGCGCCGGAGGACACCCAGAACCGTCCCACCGCCACCGGCGCCACCGCACCGAGGTCGGCCGCGACCACGGCTGCCTCTGCCGCGGTCAGCACCGTCCGTCCGGGTAGCGCACCGGTCTCGAGACCGACCATGCCCGTGGCGATTGCCCGTAGCGCCGACCGGTCGTTGTCGAGCTCGACGCGCACATCGACCGACGCACGCGTCGCCCCGGCCGCAACCGCAGCCTCTTCGGCCTCGCGCGCCAGCGCGTCGTGATCGCCGGGCTGAGGGTCGGTGACCGAACGCTCCCGCTCCACGCGCACGAGGGACAACGCGTCGCCCACGGCGGAGATCACCTCCGCGAGGTCCGGGACGTGCAGCGGAAGGCCTAGACGAGACGCGACGTAGCGGCCGAGCCCGCCGGCTCCCCCACCTACGGCGACGATGGTGGGCTTCGCCAGCTCGTACTCCCGGGCCACATCCATGGCGAGCGCCCCTATTGCGTCAGCCGCCGCACCGAGCATGTTGCGGGCGAGCTCGTCGCCGCTCATCCTCACCATGGCTCCAGCGATGGCGAAGCCGGCCCGAGCCGCCTCGGCATCTGCGTTCAGACCGGCGTAGTCACCCGGCTGCACCACGCCCAGCGCCACCGCGGCGCAGGTGTTCGTGAGCGCGGCGGTGTTCCCGTCCGCCAGGCGGAGCACGACGTAGTCCGCGGGGTCGTCGGGTCGAGGCGCGTACGAAGCGGCGGCGGCCCCGGCGATCCGCTCGGCCGGCAGGTAGCAGCAGTACGGCAGCCCCGCGATGTGGGCGCTGCGCGGGCCCACGCCGTAGAGGCGCCCCTTGCGAGCACGCAGCATCGATCCACCCGCCACGCCGATCACCCGAACGTCGAGCGCGCGCACCGCGGTGGCGTGGCTGGCGACCTGCACGTAGGCCAGCGCGGGGCGGCCGTCCTTGATCGCCGCCACGTTGCTCGACGTGCCGCCGACCTCGATCACGATGCCGTCCGCCACGCGGGTGTGACGGAGCACTCCGGCCACCGAGGCGGCGGGCCCGGAGTAGAGCGCACGTACCGGTTCACGACGTAGGCCGGCCGGATCGGTAGCCCCGCCATCGCCGCGCATCACCATCACCGGAGCGTCGATGCCCGCCGCCGCCACGCCGGCCTCGACGTGCTCCTCGGTGCGCACTGCGATCGGGAGCACGGACGCGTTGAGGGCGGCCGTCACCGCCCTCAGCTCGAGCCCGTAGAGCCCGGTCATGTCCGAGGACCCGCAGGCCGGCAGCCCGCGGGCCAGCGCGGCCTGCACCCCTCGCCGCTCTGCGGTTCCGCCGTCTGGGGCGAACGCCTCGGCCACGCAGATGGTGGTGGCACCGCCCGCCTGCAGCCGATCGAGCGTCGCTCCCAGCGTGGCATCGGCGAGCCCGTAGGTGATGTCGAGAAACTCGATCACCGTGGGCAGGCGGCGGCCCGGAGACAGCTCGATCTTGTCGAGTCGGGTGCGCTTGGCCGCCTTCCGCAGGTCGGGCTGTCGCCCCATCCCGAGCACTCCCACCACGGCGACGTCGCCCTCGAGCAGGGCGTTGACCGCCTGGGTGGTGGAGTAGGTGATGAGGTCAACCTGCGCGGCGCCGACCGCCTCCGCGACCTGGGTGACCACGTCGACGACGCCGGCCGCCGATCCTGCCGGATCGTCGTGGGTGGTGAGCACTGAGGCACGCGCGGCGACGACGCCACTGGCCGTGTCGATCCCGACGGCCTTCGTGAACGTGCCACCTACGTCAACCCCGATCCGAATGCCCATCCTGTGCCTGTCTAGACGGCAGCGGGCTCGCGCACCCCGGTCGAGGGCTCGGGCGGCGGGGTGAGACGGGCTCGGCGGCGCGACAAGATCACCGTGGCGATGGCGCCAGCGAGATACACAGCGATGAGAGCGGCCTGCGCGACCACGCTGGCCACAGTCGGGTAGTAGCCGGTGGCCTGAGCCAGGTAGATCGGGAGCCGGGGCCAACCGTCGAGGAAGCGGAGATCGATGATCGCCGACTCCTGCAGCGCCCGCATCGCGTTCCCGATGACGGCCACCGACGTCGCCATCACTACGACGAGTGCCACTTGCAGGAACCGCTTCACGGGGAGCTTGCGACCCATCTTGAGCACCATCCACGCAACCGCGACGAGGACCACAGCGGCCGCGGCCATGCCCGCGAAGATCCAGCTTTCGACACCTTCGCCGTAGTTGAACAGGGCTTGGTAGAACAGCACCGTCTCAAAGCCCTCGCGGTACACCGCGGTGAAGCCCACGAAGGCCAGCGACGCCGCCGAACCGACCGACGCCGCCTTCCACACGCGGGCTTGGAGGAACTCCATGCGGCGGCGCTGGTCGAGCCTGGCCAGGAGCCAGAACGAGACGTAGAAGAGCATTGCGACGGCGAGCAGCCCGACCGCCGCCTCGAGCACCCCACGGCCGAACGGCAAGGCAGCGAAGATCGCGTCGACGAGGAAGAAGGTGATGACCGTCGCCACGACCGCCAGACCCACCCCATAGAGGATCGGTCGCTTGTGACGGGAGTGCTCGCTTGACTCGAGGTAGGTGAGGAGCACGGCGAGGAGCAGCACCGCTTCGAGTCCCTCCCGCAGCAGCAGCGTGAACGACTGGCCAAAGGCGAGCGCCGGAGCCCCGATGCCCTTGGTGGTGAGCTGTCGCTCGGCGTCGTCGATCAACCCACGGAGCTCGACGATGTACCCGCGGATCTCGCCGTCCGTACCGTCAGCCTCGATGAGCGCGCGGACGCGGGCGAAGATGTCCTCGACGGAGAACCGAAAGTCTGCTCCGGCCACGATGTCGAGCGGTGCTTCCACGCCCTCGAAGCAGTCGAGGTATCCCGTTCTTGCCTCGGCGAACGCTTCGTCGCGCCTGCCGCCGTCGAGCAACCGCAGGGTGCGGTCGATCGACAGGCGCACGTCGTGGAGCTGGTCGATGGCCTCTTGCTTGGACAGGCTCCCCTGCGAGCACTCGTTGGCCGCGCCCGGCGAGGCCTCTGCCGGACGCGTGCCCGCGGCCGCGACAACGACGCCGAGACCCGCCACCAGCAGGAGCCCGGCCAGGGCGCGGCGCAGCATGGCGTGGCGCGGAGCAGGGCGAGGTGACATCGGATCAGGCGTTGGCAGCGATGAACGCCTGGATCGCGGCAGCCTGGTCGGCCGCACCGTCGGCGACCCGCCCGGCGTTCTCGTTCTCGGCGCCGTCCCGCATCAGCCCCTGGGCTGTCTCGATGGCCTCATAGGCGTCGGGGTCGGTGTCCTTGAGCGTGCCTTCGATGCCCTCCCAAAGCTCGTGGAGCGCGTCGTAGGCATCGATCGCGGCCTGGAAGTCGCCCGCCGCAGCGGCGGTGGCCGCATCAGCGCCGCCAGACTCGAGTGCAGGGAGCCCGGCGACGACATCGGCCAGGGGCACCTTGACGTCTTCCGGCGACAACGTGGTGGAGGTGGTCGTGGCCCCGGCGCCGTCGTCGGCGTCGTCGCCGCAGGCGGCACCGAGCATGCCCAGGAGGGCGACCGACGCAATGGCTACGGCGCGACGGGGGGTGGTGGGGCTCATTCGACGACTCCTCGGGAGCGAGTGTTCAGCATACCTAACAAGGTTAGGAAGTTACCCTGACTGCCCAAGCGGTCGCAACCCGCATGCGTCGCTGTGGCGGCTAGTCCGTATCGCGGCGGCCCCGGATGCCCGGACCGAACATCGTGTAGAGCACGAGCGCCGCTGCGGCGATCGCGATCGGCACGTAGAGATCGCCGCGTCCGTTCGTGTAGGTGGGGTACAGGGCGATGGCTGACAACAGGACGGTCCACGTCCACAGGATGAGCACGCTGCGGCGCTGGCCGTGGCCAAGACGCATCAACCGGTGGTGCATGTGGTCCTTGTCAGCCACCGTGACACCCGATCCTCGGCGGGCTCGGCGGATGATCGAGAAGACGGCGTCGCTGATCGGCACGCCCAAGATGAGCACGGGGATGAAGAGTGGTGCGAAGAAGAAGAAGGTCTGGCCGGAGAACTGCGCATCCGTGTTTCCGCCCACGGTGATGGTGGCGGCCGCCATCAAGAGCCCCAACAGGAGCGCGCCCGCATCGCCCATCATGATGCGGGCCGGGTGGAAGTTGTGCGGCAAGAAGCCAAGGCATGCACCGAGCACGCCCGCCACGATCACGGGACCCACGTTGTCGTCACCGATGGCGCCCACCCCGGCGAGGCGCTCGCAGTACAGGAGCAGCGCCGCGGCCCCGATGGCCACGATCCCGGCGGCGAGCCCATCGAGACCGTCGATGTAGTTGATGGCTGTGGTCATGCCGATCACCCACACCACGGTGAGCAGCGCGGACATGTCCGGCGAGAGGGCGATCAGCCCGGCAAACGGGATGCGGAAGAAGAGGATCGTCGCGCCGGCGATGGACAGCACGCTGGCGGCGAGCACCGTTCCGGCCAGCTTCGCCGGAGGCGACACCTCCCGCAGGTCGTCGACCTGGCCGACAGCAAAGATCACGATGGCGCCCAGCACCACGCCAAGGGGCACGGTCGACGCGGCGAACACGTCGTCGAAGCTGGTCGCCTGCCATGCCACCGCCATCCCGGCCAGGAAGCCGAGGAGGATGCCCGCTCCGCCCAGGATGGCAAGCGGTTTGGTGTGGATGCGCCGAGCGTCGGGCATGACGACGGCGTCGGTCCGGAACGACAGCCACCGGAAGATCGGCGTGGTGGCCAGCGTGACCAACGCCGACACGACGATCACAGGGAGGAAGTCCCCGAGGTACTCACCCATGCATCAGGACGGGTACGGCACGAACTTGGAGCACAAGGCGTGCACGTCGTCCCGTACGGCCGCGAGCACGCCATCATCCTCCCGACCGACCAGCGTGCGGTGGATGAGGGCGGCGACCGTGACCATCTCCGCCTCCCCCATTCCCTGTGTCGTGACGGCGGGCGTGCCGATGCGCAGCCCGGAGGTGATGTACGGCGGGCGCGGATCGTCGGGGACGGTGTTCTCGTTCAGGCTGATGCCGGCCTTGTCGAGCGCGAGGCGAGCCTTCTTGCCCGACAGGTCGGGGTCGAACGTGCGCAGGTCGACGAGCATGAGGTGGTTGTCGGTGCCTCCGGAAACGAGCCGGAGGCCGTGCCCCGCGAGGGCGCGGGCGAGCGCGTGCGCGTTCCGCACCACCTGTGCCGCGTACTCCCTGAACGCGGGCGTGGCCGCCTCGGCAAAGGCGAGCGCCTTGGCTGCGATCACATGATCGAGTGGTCCGCCCTGCAGACCTGGGAACACGGACTTGTCGATGACGTCGGCAAGCTCGGCCGTGCACAGGATCGCTCCACCCCGAGGCCCCCGCAGGGTCTTGTGCGTGGTGAACGTCATGATGTCGGCGCCGTGGTCCATCGGATTCGGGTGCTGCCCGCCGGCGATGAGTCCCGCGATGTGCGCTGCGTCGAACATGAACAGCGCGCCCACCTCGTCCGCGATCTCTCGGAAGGGCTTCGGGTCGATGATGCGGGGGTACGCGGTGGCACCGGTGACGATGATCTTCGGGCGGTGCTCCATCGCCGCATCCCGCACCTGATCGAGGTCGATGCGCTCGTCACTCGGCGTAACGCCATAGGACACGAAGTTGTAGAGCTTGCCGCTGGCGTTCACCGGCGAGCCGTGGGTGAGGTGGCCGCCCTGGTCGAGGCGCAGACCGAGCACGGTGTCGCCAGGCTTGATGAGCGCCAGGTACACGGCCATGTTCGCGTTGGCCCCCGCGTGCGGTTGCACATTGGCGTGGGGTGCGTTGAAGAGCGCCTTCGCCCGATCACGAGCGATGTTCTCGACCTCGTCGATCACCTCGTTGCCGCCGTAGTACCGCTTGCCCGGGTAGCCCTCGCTGTACTTGTTCGTGAGGACCGATCCGGTGGCCCGCAGGACCGCTGGCGAGGTGAAGTTCTCGCTGGCGATCAGCTGCAGTGTGGTGTTCTGGCGGTCGACCTCGCGGTCGATCAGTGCCAGGACCTCGTCGTCAGGGTTGCTGGGCCAGGCCGGGCTCATGCGCGGTTCTCCTCGATCTCGATGTCGGCGATCTGGGCGACACGACGCTCGTGACGGCCGCCCGCGAATGGGGTGCTGAGCCAGATCTCGAGGATCTCGGTGGCGAGCCCTTCGGCCACGATCCGCCCACCCATGGCCAGCACGTTGGCGTCGTTGTGCTCGCGGCTCAAGCGAGCCGTGTAGAGGTCGTTGCAGAGGGCGGCTCGCACGCCGTGCACCTTGTTGGCGGCGATCTGCTCACCCTGGCCGGATCCGCCCAGCACGATGCCGCGTTCGGCACCACCGGAAGCCACAGCGCGACCCACCGTGGCGCAGATGGGCGGGTAGTCGACCGACTGGGTGTCGTGGGTGCCGATGTCGATGGGCTCGTGGCCCAGGCGGACGAGCTCCGCGACGAGGTGGGTCTTCAGCTCCACGCCCGCGTGGTCGGCACCGATTGCAACCTTCATGCCGCTCCCTCTCGCACTGCGATGGGCCAGGCCAGCGACACGAAGCGACCCAGGAGGTCGTCGAGGAGGTCGGCGGTGTGCTCGTAGTCCGCCGGTCCCCGACCGACAGGGTCTGCGACGTCGCTGGCGTCGTCGTGCCCGACACCGACGAGCTCCTCGCGTCGACGCCCGTCTCCGAGGCGGGCGAGCCACTGCTCGAAGCCCTCGTCTGGCGCGCGTTCGCCCACCGCCTGAGCCTGACTTGCGAGCTCCTTGAGGGTGAAGGTCTTGGCGAGGGCCGCCGGATCGAGCGCGACCGCCTCCCGCACGTGCTCGCGCGCCATGCCGATGACGAGGCCCGCGTCGGCCACCATCGCGGCGTCGATCTGGCGACTGCGATGCGCGTCGAGGTCGAGACCCCGGCGGGCCATCGCGTCCTGGCCGTGGGCAGTGGCCGGCGAACCGCCTTCGTACAACCCGGCCGACGACACGGTCACCTCCCCCGCGAGTGGGCTGAGGTGATGACGCAGCAGGACCTCAGCCATGGGAGAGCGGCACTGGTTGGCGGTGCAGAGCAGGAGCACGTCGATGGACGGATTGTAGGTGCGCGCAGGGCTCTCAATAGAGTTGACCACCCGGTCAAGTTTTCGAAAGGAACGCACGTGGTCGATCCCCGTACACCGGTGCTCGTGGGCGCCGGGCAGCTCAGCCTCCGGGTCGACAAAGGGGAGACGCCACTCGAACCGGCCGATCTGATGGTGGAGGCGCTCCGACGCGCCGCCGAGGACAGCGGGGTCGGCTCGGCTGCGGTCACCGGCGCTGATGCCATCCACGTCGTGGGGGTGCTGTCCTGGCGCTACCGCGATCCCGGGGCGCTGGTGGCGCAGCGTCTCGGCGCCACACCGAAGGACACCTCCGTGACCGGCATGGGCGGCAACGGGCCCCAGTCGCTCGTGAACCAGGCCTGCCTCGCCATCCAAGCCGGCGACGCCGATCTCGTGCTGCTCGCGGGGGCTGAGGCATGGCGTACCCGCTCCGCATCGCGCAACGCGGGCGTCGAGCTCGACTGGACCGTGCAGGGCGAGGACGTGCCGCTGGCCCGGCAGTCGATCGCCGAGGTGCCGATGACTGCTCCTGGCGAGCAGGCCCGCGGGGTGCTGATGCCCGTGCAGGTGTACCCCCTGTTCGAACAGGCCTACCGGCTCGCGCTGGGGCGCAGCATGGAGGACCACCTCGTTGCCATCTCGGAGATGTGGG
>JANOQG010000097.1:0-1568 GCA_031422255.1 Actinomycetes bacterium
GGACTTGGAGGGGCGCTACATCTTCATGAACCGAGCGATCGCGGATGACTACGGGATCGATCGCTCCAGCGCCAAGGGGCGCACCTTCGGCGATGTCTGGCCCGGCGGAGATGCTCGCCTGGTCAGGGCACGCCATCTCGAGGTGCTGCGCACCGGTGAGCCGATCCAGTACGAAACCGTGGCCCCGCACAGGGATGGCACACGCACGTATGTCACGCTCCTCTTTCCCGTGCTCGATGCCGCCGGCAACCCACGCTTCACCGCTTCGATGGCAACGGACATCACTGCGGTCAAGGAGGCCGAGGCAGAGCGGGAGCGCTTGGGCGAGCGACTCCGGCAGTCGGAGCGTCTTGAGAGTCTGGGACAGCTTGCGGGTGGGGTGGCTCACGACTTCAACAACTTGCTTGGCATCATCATCAACTACGCCACGTTCGTGGCCGCCGCTACCGCAGAGGATCCGGGAGTGAGCGCCGACGTCGCCGAGATCAAGGCGGCCGCCGAACGTGCCGCCCGGCTGACGCGGCAGCTCCTCACGATTGGGCGACGGGAGGCGATCCACACCGAGATCCTGGATCTGGATGCGATTGTGACCGATATCCAGGGTGTGTTGGCCCGCACCATTGGCGAGCACATCGAGCTGGTGGTGCTGCTGGACGGTGCGACGCCGACTATCCGCGCCGACCGAGGTCAGGTGGAGCAGGTCCTGCTGAACCTCGCCGTGAACGCGCGCGATGCGATGCCCGATGGTGGTGTTCTGACGATCGCAACCACCACCGTAGACGTCGATGACGACGACCTTCGAGTGCATCCCGGTTCCCCGCCGGGCCGACACGTCGAGCTGACCGTGACCGACACCGGCGTGGGGATGACCCCCGCGGTCATGAGGCACATCTTTGAGCCGTTCTTTACAACCAAGCCGAAGGGAGACGGGACAGGCTTGGGTTTGGCAACGGCGTTCAGCATTGTGACCGAGGCTGGCGGAACCATCAGTGTGACCTCCGAGCCAGGTGTCGCCACGGTGTTCCGGGTCCGCTTCCCAGCCGCCACCAGCGATCTGCCCGCCCCAGTGGCAGCGCCCGCTGATGAGTCGATTCGTGGCCAGGGTGAAACGGTTCTGATCGTTGAGGACGAGCCCGGGATCCTGGAATCCACTGCTCGCATCCTTCGAGCGCATGGCTACGTCGTGCTCGAGGCCGCCTCCGGTACTGCTGCCCTGGCGATGGTCGACGTCAATGAGGTTGACCTCCTGCTCACCGACTCGGTGATGCCCGAGATGTCGGGCCGAGAGCTGGTTGCTCGCGTCAAGGTGCAGCATCCGCACCTGCCCGTGCTCTTCATGTCCGGCTACAACCAGCGCAACCTTGGCCTGCGGAGTGTCGTCGACGACCGGACCGCGTTCCTCGAGAAGCCCTTCACGGCGGATGCGCTCCTGGCCCGCGTTCGAGTGAGTCTGTCCGCCTGACCGTGCCGCTTACCTGACGACCAGCTAGGAGGCCGTGCCCACAGCGCGGGTCTGGTCGGCAAAGGTTGGGGTGAAACCGGTATTCGCCGGGCCTTGGACAATGCCG
>JANOQG010000098.1:0-1651 GCA_031422255.1 Actinomycetes bacterium
GCGTCTCAACGCCCTACGTGACGTCGGGATTGAAGCCGACGACGTCGACATCGTGGTCAACACACATCTCGATGGGCTCGGTGTGAACCTCCTCGCTGACGGATCCCCCACCTTCCCGCGGGCGCGCTACCTCCTCCCCCGCCAAGAGCTGGAGGCCGTGCGGGAAGGCACCCACGGCCAGTCCGCAGCGGCGAGGGGGCTCATCCAGCTGTGGGCCGACGGCCCCTACGAAGCCACGGAGGGCACGGAGCGCCTTGCCGCCGGCGTTCGGCTGGAGGACGCTCCCGGCCACAACCCAGGCCACCACGTGGTCTGGATCGAGTCAGGGAGCGAGTCGGCGGTGATCGTCGGACATCTCTTCCTGCATCCTGCCCAGATCGCTCTTCCCGACATCGACAACGGCGATCTCGATCCAGTGCTGCTCGCCCAGACCCGGCGCGACCTGCTCAGCCGATGCGCTCTCCAGCGCTCGCTGCTCATCGGACCACTCTTCGCTGGGCCTGGGGCGGGCGTGGTCGCGGCCCATGGCGAGACCTGGCGGCTCGCCCTCTAGGCACCGCCCACCACGCCTAGTCGGCGGGCGGCGGCCAGGCCGAGGGCTGGGCCGCCTTGAGTCGCTCGAACGCATCGCCGGGGATCTCGCCGGGAAGGATCGTCACGGCGCGTACGGTCACGCCGATCGGGAGCGCTCCGCCCTCCCCCCAGCGGTCGAGGAGCGAGGCGCCCGCGTCGCCGCCGTGGGGCAGGAGGACGCGCACCGACGTGACCGAGGCCAGCAAACGATCGGCAGAGCGCAGCAGTCCTCGAACCCGCAGCGCCACGTCTGCAGCTTCCTCCGCCCGTGCGGCGACATCGGGGAGCTCGATGGATACGAGCGCATCCCCCGGGGCAGCCTCGTCGAGCGATGCATAGAAGGCTCGCGCGTCGCCCACTCCGGTGGGCTCGGGGCCTGGGGCCGGCGAGGAAGGCTGGAGCCGCCGTTCCTTGTCCTTGTCCTCTCGCAGTCGCTCGATAGCAAGCCGAGTGACGGTGTGCTCGAGCTCGATGAGGTCGGGCTTGTACACCACGACGGGTCGAACGGCGTAGCGACTGAGGATCGCGTCGTCCGCCCGTTGGGAGAAGACAACAACCGCTGCCCCGACGGCGAGGGCGGAGGTCACAACGTCGAAATCGCTGTTGAAGTCCGTCGAGATGTCCACGATCACGAGATCCGGGCATGCTGCCTCGATCAGCGCGGTGCCGTCGGCTGCTGTCGTCGCAATCCCGACTACCTCGTGAGCGAGGTCGCCCAGCATGCGCTCGACCATGCCTGTGTAGAGCTCGTCGTCATCACACAGCACACAGCGAAGCCGTTCCGCACTCGTCACAGGCGACGTTCTAGCGCCCCAGATGGGATCGTGCGAGCCCCTCAATCAACGCCCAGCGTGTGCATTACAACACGGATAGTGGCGAAATGGGCTCGATGCCTCATGCGCACGCCCGTGAGGGCTCGCATACTCGATGCCGAGGGAAGCCTTGATCCGCTGGACGAACTGGTCGCTGCGCCAGCGGGGAGCTATAGCGAACCCGGCCCTCAGGCACGTTCCCACGTGCTGCCGGGCCGCGCTGTGCGTCCTGGTGGCGCACAGCGACAGGAGCCAGCAGTGACCAC
>JANOQG010000099.1:0-2492 GCA_031422255.1 Actinomycetes bacterium
CCCGATCGGGCTCTGGTCGATGTTGATGACCTTGTCGAGGTACTCCAGCCCCTCCACTGTCTTGTGGAGGCCGGGCGGCGTCTTGGACTTGTAGATCCGCTGCATGAGCGCCCGAAAGAGGATGTCGTTGACGAGGCTCGACTTGCCGGAGCCAGAGACGCCGGTGACGGCCACAAACAGGCCCAACGGGAACTCGACGGTGAGGTTCTGCAAGTTGTGCTCGCGGGCTCCCCTCACCACCAGGCGCTCCTCCCCCGGCGTGCGGCGCTTCGCTGGCACCGGGATGGACCGCTTGCCCGAGAGGTACTGGCCGGTGATCGATGCCTTGTTCTTGAGCAGCGCCTTCACCGTGCCGGCGTGCACCACCTCACCCCCATGCTCACCAGCGCCCGGACCAATGTCGACGACGTAATCGGCCACGGAGATCGTGTCTTCGTCGTGCTCCACCACGATGACGGTGTTCCCGAGATCGCGCAGGCGCACGAGCGTGTCGATGAGACGATGGTTGTCTCGCTGGTGGAGGCCGATCGACGGCTCGTCGAGCACGTAGAGCACACCGACGAGACCCGACCCGATCTGGGACGCCAGACGAATTCGTTGCGCTTCGCCACCCGCGAGCGTGGCGGCAGAACGGGAGAGGCTGAGGTAGTCGAGCCCCACGTCCAGGAGGAATCCCATGCGGGCGTTCACCTCCTTGACGACCCGCTCCGCGATCATGCGGTCGCGCTCCGAGAGGGTGAGGCCTGCGAGCGTCTTGGCAGCATCCGCAATCGACATCGCACAGATGGCCGCGATCGAGTGCCCGTCGATCGTGACCGACAGCGGCAGGGGGGCCAGCCGGGCCCCTGCACACGTGGGACACGGCACCTCCCGCATGTAGCCCTCGATCTGCTCGCGCTGCGTATCGCTCTCTGATTCGCTGTGGCGACGTTGGAGGTACGGCAACACCCCCTCGAAGCTGGCCGTATAGGCGCGGACACGGCCGTACCGGTTCTTGTACCGCACCTGCACCTTGCCCACGCCGTTGCCGTGCAGGAAGGACTGCTGGTGCTTCTTCGAGAGCTTGGACCACGGAACGTCGGGATCGGCGCCGAGCTCCTCGGCCACCGCCTCCAGCAGCCGTTTGAAGTACTGACTGTGACCGCCCGCCCATGGTGCGATGGTGCCCTCGTTGATCGACAGGTCGACGTTGGGCACGATGAGCTCTGGATCAACCTCGAAGCGCGTGCCCAAGCCATCGCAGCTGCTGCACGCGCCGTACGGCGAGTTGAAGGAGAAGTTCCGCGGTGCCAGCTCCTCGAACGAGCCGTGTCCATTGGGGCAGGCGAGGTGCTGCGAAAAGGTGAGCGTGTCGTCGGCCTCGCCGTCGTCGGCTCCACCGACCGCCTCTCCGTCTTTGCGCACGAGCTGCACCTCGGCCACACCATCGGCCAGCCGGAGCGCGGTCTCCAGGGAATCGGTGAGGCGCCGCTCGAGGCCCGCTCGCACGACGAGGCGGTCGACCACGACCTCGATCGTGTGCTGCTCATAGCGCGCAAGGTCGACCTTCTCGGTGAGCTCATGCACCTCGCCATCGATGCGAGCGCGCGCGAACCCTTGGGTGGCGAGATCGCTGAGCAGCGTCTCGTACGTGCCCTTGCGCCCCCGCACGACGGGTGCCAAGACCTGGAATCGAGTGCCCTTCGGCAGCTCGAGGATGCGATCAACGATCTGTTGCGGTGTCTGGCGCGTGATCTGAGCGCCACACTCCGGGCAATGCGGCACGCCAATGCGCGCGTAGAGGAGCCGGAGGTAGTCGTAGACCTCGGTGATCGTGCCGACAGTGGAACGGGGGTTCCGGGACGACGACTTCTGATCGATCGAGATGGCTGGCGACAGCCCCTCGATGAAGTCGACATCGGGCTTGTCCATCTGCCCGAGGAACTGGCGGGCGTACGAGGAGAGCGACTCGACGTAGCGGCGCTGGCCTTCGGCGTAGATGGTGTCGAACGCCAGCGACGACTTCCCCGAGCCCGACAGCCCCGTGAAGACGATCAGCTTGTCGCGCGGGAGCTCGATGGCAACGTTCTTGAGGTTGTGCTCGCGCGCCCCTCGGACGATCAGCGAATCAGACACCCGGACAGGCTAGCGGGCCGCACTTGGGAGCGAACGTACGTACGTCCCCACGGCGGCTGGCTCAGAGCGAGTAGCTGTGCAGGTAGACGGACACGCCCACCACCCTGAGCTCAGTGGTCCCCACCAGCGTGGCGTCGTCGAGTGCTGTCGGCGCCTCCGGCGCCTGGTCCAACACCGCGAATGAGTCGTGCTGAGAGTCCTGGATGACCTGCACGGCGAAGTCCAGGTCGTGGTCGGTGACGGCAGTGAGCCAAAGGCGCTCGCCATAGGCATCGCCGCCCTCGCGAAGGAAGAACCCGTTGCGCGAGACGATGACGTCTTCCGGCCGCTCGACCAGTTGGTCGAAGAGGCGCTCGAAGGAGTGGGATCGCTCCTGG
>JANOQG010000100.1:0-11215 GCA_031422255.1 Actinomycetes bacterium
GGTAGTGCCGTGTCGGGCAACGTTTGCGACGTCCGATGCCGGCCAGGAACGCCGCTGACTGCGTCCTCGTCCTCGCATTCGCAAGGGGGAGTCCTTCGTCCTGCGTCCTTGTCAGCGACGCTCCTGACTCGCCGTCAACCCCCGAACGTTGCCTGACGCGGCACTAGCAGCAGCATCCTTGGTTGTGATCGTGCCGACGACGGAGGTATGCCAACTGCGAGCAAGCGTCAGAAGAACGTTCGTCGTGTCGTTGTCGAGATCTTGCAGAAGTTCATTGATGCCATCGGTCTCCGCTCGTAGGACGTCAGCGGAGGGAACGGGGCCGAAGAGGGACCACCAGACTCAGGCTCACGGCGGAGGCCGCCCCAGCGACTCTGACCAGACGCTCAAGGCTCGGCTTCACCGTCCCACACGTGTCGCGTTTGCCCAGGTCAGACCCGCTCGGTCTGAGGAGTCAGGAGTCTTCGAGTTGGGCGACGAGGGCGGTCATGCCGAGGCCGGACGCGATCTCGTGGGCCGCGTCGATGTGGGGACGGGCGGCGGCCTCGTTGCCGCGACGGAGAAGGGCTCGGCCCCACCAGTGATGGGTTCTGGCCTCGAGTGGCCTTGACCGCACCGCTTGCTCCTGGGTGAGCGCGGCGGCGAACAGGGCATCGGCCTCGTCGTGGCGACCGAGGAGCGCGGCGAGTCCGGCCAGCAGTCGGTCGACCGCACACATGACGTTGGTGCCCGTTGTGATCACACCCAACTGGCCCGCCATCGGTGCCAAGATGCGGCGCAACGGCGCAGCGTGTTCGCGGGCATCGACCGCGATCGCCGCCCAGGCCAGATTGCCGACCGACAGCAGCGTGAGCCAGCCACGGCCGGCGGCGAGGAAGTCGTCGACCGACAGCTCGTCGAGCGCGGTGCAGACGGCGTCGACCCGTCCGCTCTCCGCCCATTCGCCCACCTGGACGCAGCGGATCGCGGCGAAATCGGGGAACGCGGCAAGGTAGGCGTCGGCATCTTCGAGATTACGGTCGAGCTCGCCGATCTCTCGATGGAGCCATGTCTGCTGCTGCGCACAGCTCAGCAGGAGATTCTGGTCGTGCCCACCCATGCGGGCTACGCCGTCGATGTGGTCGACGGCATCGTCCCAGCGGCCGTCGAGCAGGTCACGCATCGCCTGGCGCTGGAGCACCTGGCAGTCATAGAACCAGTAGCCCCGACGGCGATCGGATGCCGCCATGTCGAGGTACTCGTCGGATCGGTCCCGGTCGCCGAGGTGGAGCCACATCGTGGAAAGCGCGACTTCGATGGGGAAGCCCTCGGAATCGACACCGTCGCTGTGCTCGGCGAATCGCTCGGAGATCGGCAGCGCGTCATGAGGCTGGTTGCTGCTCGTGAGGCTTCGGGCACACCGCATCGCGAGCCGGCTCGCGCCTGTGTCGCCCGGGTCGAGATGAGGGATTACGGCGACTATGCGATCGCGATGGACGGCCGGGTCGGACTGGGCGTCGAGGCCCTCACGCACGGCGATCGCTACCTCAACACTCCAGCGCGACAACAGCGAGGGATCGTCTAGGTGAGCCAGACCTTCCGTGAGAAAGGCCACGTGCTCGACCTGCGAGTCAGCGGTCGAGCGGATGCTGAGGGTCAGCAGTGCCCGCGCGATCCGGTCGGGCTGGCCGAGCGAGCGGGCGGCAGCGAACGCGACCTTGGCCTCATCGAGTGTCTCTTCGCCAGCGAGACGCTTCCCGTTGGCTCGGGCGATCAGCAGCTCGCATTCGAGCACCGGGTCAGGAGATTCAGCGGCTGACAGCAGCTCGAGCCCGAGGTCGGCGAGGGTCGCGGCGGTGCTGTCGAGTGCATCGATTGCCGCAGTGGCAGCCCTGAGCTGCCAGCTGGCTGCCTCCGGGGTGCGGGCTTGGCTGTGCTGGTAGGCGAGCTCGTTGACATGTCGATCGAGCGAGAGCGCCCACTTCTTCTCGAGGACCGCGACCACGTCGCGGTGCAATCGGCGGCGCCGGGCAGCCGAGAGGTCGTCAAGGAGGACGTCTCGGATCACGGCATGACGGAAGTCGAAGCCGTCGCCCGCCTCGGCCACGATGCCGGCCTCCTCTGCAGCTTCCAGGTGCGACAACACATCGTGACCGGCGTGACCGGTGAGCATCGCCGTCTCCTCTACCACCTCGAGCTCGAACCACGGGCCGACCACCGACGCGACCTGAAGGGTTCGCTCCACGTCGTGGCCGAGGGCCGTCACGCGACGGTGGATGACTTCTCGCAGCCCGTCGGGCAGCACGGTCGATGCGACGACACCCGCATCCCCGCCTCCGGGGCCGAGCGCACCGGTCTCCGTGAGATGGCGCGCGAGCTCACCGACGAAAAGCGGGTTGCCCGAGGTGCGCTCGTGGACCTGGTGGGCGAGATCGACCTGATGCTCGTCGAGCTCTCTTCCCGACGCATGGGCCAGCATGTTGAGGACCGCGTCACCGTCGAGACCCTCGAGGGTGAGCCGTCGTACCCCATCGACGCGGCGGAGATCGGCGAGCATCGCTGGGACGATGCCGACGTCGTCGACATCGGTGTCGCGGTACGTCGCGACGACCGCCACGCTGGCGAGGTCCAGTTCGACGATGTGGCGTAGGAGCTGGAGAGAACGCCGATCGCTCCATTGGATGTCATCGATCACCACCGCGACGGGCGCGGCGACCTCGAGGAGGGCGCCAGCGCCTTCCGCGAGCAGGGCATGTCTCGTGTCGGCGTCAGCTGGCGGGGACGCGACGATGCCGAGGCGTCGGCCGAGAACGGGGAGGAGCACAGTGAGCTCAGCGACGGCATCTCGATCGAGCATCGCGAGGTGCTCATCACCCAATGCCTCCACGACCGTGCTGAGCGCGTCGACCCAGGGGCGGTAGTCGACGGTGATCTCGGGGTCACAGCGTCCAAGCACGACCGCGCCGCCCGAGACCGCAATGAGGTGGGTCAGCTCGGCGACCAGACGGGTCTTGCCGATCCCAGGTTCGCCGGATACGACGAGCGCTCGCCATCCACCACTCGACCACGAGTGATGGAGCTCGGCGAGCAGCGCGCGGCGCCCCACGAACGGGCCCTGCCGCACGGCCTCAAGGGAGGGAGGAAAGGCCCGGACGGCCGCTCGCACCGGTGGCGACCACCCGACCCGCACGATCGCAACCGGCTCCGGAAGGCCCTTGAGCTCGTAGACACCCATCGGCTCGGTGTCGTGTTGTGACCTCGTGCCAGCCAGGATGCGGACAACGTCGGACGCGAAGATCTCATCCTCGCCGGCCTGGTCGCAGAGCCGGGACGCTTCCACGACCGGCATGCCGAACCAGTCATCATCCTCGGTCTGTGCAACGTCGCCGATCGACACCCCGATCCGCAGTCGCGCCGGCGCCACGTCGGTGTGGGGTCCTGGTGCGTTGGCCACCTCCTGCATGCGCACCGCGGCGTCGAGCGCACCCCCCGCAGAGGTGAAGACCGCCATGGCACCGTCGCCGAGCCACTTGGTGATCACCCCTTCGTACTCGACCACCGCGAGCTCGATGCGCTCGAAGAGGTCGGCGAACCACTGATCGGCCACGGTGTCGCCGAGGCGGTTGCGGAGTGCAGTGGACGCGACGACGTCGCAGAAGACGATGGCTCTCGTGCCTCGCACTCCCACCATGCCCCCGACGGTACCATTTGGTCGGTGAAGCAAATCCCGCGAGGATTGTCCCCCGGAAGGTGGGGGCGATGGCCGCGGTGATGCCGAACATCAAGAAGATCGTGCTCTTGATGCTCGAGAACCGGTCGCTCGACGCCGCTCTCGGCTGGCTCTACGAGGACGTCGATCTGAAGGATGATCAAGTCTTTCCACCGAATTCGTCCCGACGTTTCGATGGCATTCCGCCCGGCACGCACAACGACGTCGGCAGCGTTCGCTACACACCGAGCCGCGGCACGCAGGACATGTTCCAACCGATGCGTCAGCCCCGGTGGAACCCCAACGAGTGGTGGGAGAACATCGGCAACCAGTGCTACTGGGACAGCGACGGTGTGGACAGCGTCCCGCGCTGGGCGCAACACAAAACGCCGCCGATGACCGGTTTCGCCAAGGACTATGCCGCGTTCTATGACGCCCCGGGCGAGGTGATGGGCGCCTACTCGAAGGAACAGCTTCCGGTGCTCTACGGACTGGCCGAGGGCTATGCCGTATCGGATCGGTGGTTCTCCTCCGTGCCCACCGAGTCGAACCCGAACCGAGCCTTCGGCCTCTGCGGCTCGTCGCAGGGCGCTGTCAACAACAGCGACGCCGTGTACTACGAGCTGCCAACGTTCCTCAACGCCCTCAACGTTGCGCCGGAGCCTAAGACGTGGGCTCTCTACTGGCAGTACAACGGCAGTGAGGACATGGACCCCCGAAAGGACGGCACCTGCTTCACCGAGGACGTGTTCCCCTACATCCGCCGGGCGGTTGAACGCGGCGAGGGCGTGTCGGCCTACTGGGACGAGTTCTTCCGTCGGGCGGCCGCTGGGACGCTGCCCGACGTGTCCTACATCGAACCCTTCTCGACCGGCGGCTACGGATTCCCGTGGGGCACCGACTTCATCGGACTCCAGGGCAACGACTATCACCCCCCCGGGTGGGTCGGGCAGGCCGAGTGG
The DNA here is from genome assembly GCA_031422255.1 of Actinomycetes bacterium. Classification (GTDB taxonomy): domain Bacteria; phylum Actinomycetota; class Acidimicrobiia; order Acidimicrobiales; family VFJN01; genus VFJN01. The sequence goes on from JANOQG010000100.1 coordinate 4,651, forward strand.
GACCTCAACCGCGTCTACGAAGCCCTGCGCGACAGCCCTCATTGGGACGAGACGCTGCTGGTCATCACGTTCGACGAACACGGCGGCACCTACGACCATGTGCCACCGCCGCCGGCGGTGAAGCCCGACGACTACCCGAGCCTGCGCGACTTCGCGTTCGACCGGATGGGGCCGCGAGTGCCCGCCATCCTCGTCTCGCCCTACGTGAGGCCCGGCACGGTGTTCCGCGCGCCGACGGACTCGACCTACGCCCTGGACCACGCGTCGGTGATCAGCACCGTGCTGCGGTGGGCCGGCGTGGACCCTGCCACGGCCGGGCTGGGTGACCGGGTGGCCCAGGCCCCCTCGTTCCACGATGTCGTCAGCGACACGTTCCACGACAACAAGCTCGACTTCAAGGTCCCTGCCGACTACCAGCAGATGGGCGGCAAGAAGGGGCCCCACAACATCCCCTTCGGAATCGGCAAGATGAAGCCGCACGACATGAGGCGGATCGAGGCGGAGTCGAGCTCGCATGTCGACTTCCTGCATCGCCTGCGCCGCGAGGCCGCGAAGGACGGCCGGTCGGCACTCACCCGCGCCCTCGACTGGGTGAAGGCGGTTGGGTTCCTCGGCCGTAGCCGCCTTCGCCGCAAGCACTGAGGGTCACTAGGTGCTTGGCATCGGGGCGGCCGGATCCCGGCAGACTGTCGGTCATGGAGCAGCACGTGTTCGACGAGGTGGCTCAGGCGCTGCGCGGGTTGCTGCCATCGGAGCTCGGGTCGTTGCAGGTGAAAGCGCACCGCTACGGCATCAAGGTGTGGTTTGGGCCGGAGAAGGCCACGCGCGAGCACTACGAGGCGCAGATCATCGGCGCCAAGCACGTGCCCGAGGCCACGGTGCTCGCCCTCGAGGTGGGGTTCCATGCGGAGAACCGTGATCCCGCGGAGAACGAGCGGACGCTCGCTCGCCTCACGGCAAAGGAAAAGACGTGGCGCAAGGCGCTGGGGCCTGAGGCGACCGCCGCGCCCTTCATCGACGACCGCAACGGCTGGCAGCGTCTTTCGGAGGTCTGGGCCGACCCGGACTTGGGCGACCCCGACCTCGCGATCGAGGTGGCCACTCGGCTCACCGACTACATCACGATGCTGGAGCCGATTCGCGCAGGCTGATCAGGCCTTCGAGATGACGTCCTCGCCGTACTTGGCAAACGCCACGCGCTGACCCTCCACATCGAAGGCGAGCGGCGGGATGACGACCCGGCTCACACCGAGGTCGGCCAGCTTCTTGACCTCCTCGAGGGCACCGCTCCCGAGCGCGCCGTTGCCACCGGTCGTGATCTCGATGGCATTCGGGTCGCGGCCGTGCTCCACAGCGGTGGTTCGAACGACGTCGATGAGCTCGGCCAGCTCCTCGTGGCTGCCCTTGCCCGGAAAGAACCCGTCACCGAGGCGACCAGCCCGTCGGGCCGCTGCCTTGCTGTGGCCGCCAACCACGATCGGGATGTTGGTCTGCATCGGCTGCGGCCGCGAGATGGCCCCGTCGAAGTTCGTGAAGGCGCTGTGGTGGCTCGCCTCAGGCTGTGTCCAGAGAGCCCGAAGTGCGGCGACGTGGTCGTCGGTGCGCTTGCCACGGTCCGCGAACGGAATGCCGAGGACGTCGAACTCCTCTTCGAGCCAGCCCACGCCGATGCCGAGCTCCACGCGTCCGCCGGAGAGCTGGTCGAGGGTGGCCACCTCCTTGGCGAGCACGACGGGATTGCGCTGCGGGAGGATCAGGATGCCCGTGCCGAGGCGGATCGTCTTCGTGGCCGCGGCAACGAAGGCCAGCCAGATGAGCGGGTCCGGGATCGGCGAGTCCTCGGGACCGGGCATCTTGCCGCTGGGGTTGTAGGGGTAGGTCGACTGATAGCCAGCGGGCACGACCGTGTGCTCCACGGTCCAGAGCGACTCGATGCCGCCCTCCTCGGCGGCCTGGCCGATCCCAGCGGCACCTTCGGCCGTGCCCATGGGCCCAACGTTGGCGAATATCACACCGAACTTCATCGTGCGTCTCCCTGATGTGTGGACGGGCCGACGGTAGTCAGGTCTGGAGGGGGAGGAGCGCGTCCGCTACTTCGGCGAGGTGCGTGTCCCAGCTGTCGGGTTCGGCCAGTGGGATCACCACGAACTTGGATCCGCCCGCCTCGATGTGGTGTGCGATCATCGTCCGGAGGCCGTCGAGCCCAGCCGCGATCATGCGAGTCGGGTCGACGTCGGGGCGGCGCCTCGCGATGCCCGCTGCCACGATCTCGGGGATCGGTCCGTCGGAGTAGGGGATGAGCGCGCCGAAGTGCTCCTTGTCAACGATCCGATCGTGCTCGGCCGCGGTTGCCTGGATGACGGAAATGCCGTCTCGCACATCCTCGGGTGTGCAGAAGGAGGGCAGCCAGCCATCACCGAGCCGCCCGCATCGCTTGAGCTCGGACGGTGCGATGCCCCCCAGCCAGATCTCGAGCGGGTCCTGGAGCGGGAGCGGCCGCACCACTGCCCCCTCGTAGTGGTGAAACGGTCCGTCGTGGTCGACGACGTCGCCGGCCCAGAAGCGCCGCAGCAGCGGGACCACCTCGTTGAAGATCTTGGCCCGGTCGCCGCGCTCCACGCCGAAGGCCTGGTGCTCGCCGGGATCGACGGCCCCGAGCCCGAAGCCAGGGAGGAGCCGACCGTGCGACAGGCGGTCGAGGGTCGCCAGCTCCTTTGCCAGCAGCATCGGGTTGCGTCCCGGCACGACGAGCACAGAGAAGCCGAACTTGATCTTGGTCGTGAGCCCCGCCGCTACACCAAGGCCGACGATCGGGTCGGGGCAGTCGCCCGTCACCCGCTCGGACAGCCACAGCGAGTCGAATCGGTGAGCCTCCAGTCCCGTGACCAGCGCCGCAAAGCGATCGGGATCGCTCGATGCTCGTGTTCCCAGTCCGTATCCGATGCGCACCTTCATCGCCTCAGCCTGCCATGGCGTCCTAGGTTCACGGCATGACCACGATCGACCTCATCGCCCCGTTCCGCCTCGACGGACGCGTCGCCGTCGTCACCGGAGCCTCCAGCGGTCTGGGCGATCGCTTCGCCCGCGTGCTGCACGCAGCGGGAGCCACTGTGGTGGCCGCGGCCCGGCGTACCGATCGCCTGGAGTCACTCGCTGCCGAGCTGGGCGAGCGGCTGGTGCCCGTGACGTGCGACGTGTCGGTCGACGCCGACTGCGAGCGCTTGGTGGCCGGCGCCATCGAGCTCGACGGTCACCTCGACGTCTTGGTGAACAACGCTGGCATCGGGTCGCCGGTGGCGGCAGAGGACGAGCCCATCGACGGCTTCCGCGACGTCGTCGGCGTGAACCTCACCGGGCTCTTCCTGCTCAGCCAGCTGGCCGGGCGACACATGATCGAGCGGCGCTCGGGGACCATCGTAAACTTGGCCTCGGTGCTCGGGCTGGTGGGCTCGGCCCCGATCAAGCAGGCGTCCTACTGCGCCACCAAGGGCGCCGTGGTGAACCTCACCCGTGAGCTCGGCGTGCAGTGGGCCCGCAAGGGGGTGCGGGTGAACGCCCTCGCGCCGGGGTGGTTCAAGTCGGAGATGACCGAGCTCATGTTCAGCGACGATGGCGCCAACGGCTACATGATGCGCAACTGCCCGATGGCCCGAGCCGGCGACGAGCACGAGCTCGACAGCGCCCTGCTGTTCCTCGCCAGCGACGCCTCCAGCTACATGACCGGCCAGACCCTCACGATCGACGGCGGCTGGATAGCCCGCTGACCGTCGGGGGGATTGGGTTCGCCCCGATGGAGGTGAGCCTGTGACCATGGTGCGGTGCTACAGGTCCGAGAGCTCGCGGTTGAGGTGGGTGGTTCCGTCATCATGGACGGGGTCAGCTTCTCGATCCGCGCTCGGGACAAGGTGGGGCTCGTAGGGCGCAACGGCGCCGGGAAGACCAGCCTGCTGAAGGTGCTCGGCGGGGCATCCGACCCCTTTGCCGGGGTCGTGAACCGCACAGGGGGCCTTGGCTACCTGCCACAGGACCCCCGACTCGACGGTGTCGACGACCAGATCCCCGCCATCCGGCACATTCTTTCTGGCCGTGGCTTCGACGAAGCGCTGATCCGCATGGAGAAGCTCCGGCTGCAGATGGAAGAGGACCCATCTGAGCGCGCGGTCGACCGCTTCACTCGGGCCGAGGAGAAGTTCCGCGTCGATGGGGGTTACTCCGCTGAGAGCGAGGCCCTCCGCATCGCGGCCGGCCTGGGGCTCGACGCCGACCGCCTGGACCTCGCCGTTGGTTCGCTGTCTGGAGGGCAGCGCCGCCGCGTCGAGATCTCACGCATCCTGTTTGCGGGCAGCGATGTGCTGCTGCTCGACGAGCCCACCAACCACCTCGACAGCGATGCCAAGGAGTGGCTCCTCGGGTTCATGCGCCAGTACCGGGGCGCGCTCCTCGTCATCAGTCACGACCTCGACCTCCTCGACGAAGCGATCACCCGGGTGCTCCACCTCGACCGGTACGACGACGCCAGCCTCGGGTCGATGGAGGAGTACAAGGGCACCTACACCGAGTACCTCGCCAATCGAGCCAAGGACGAGATCCGCTTGGCGAAGGCTGCCCAGCGCCAGGCCAAGGAGATCGATCGGCTGCAGACCCTTGTGGATCGGTTCGGCGCCAAGGCGTCGAAGGCGTCGATGGCTCACAGCATCGAGAAGCGCATCGTTCGCCTGGAAGACACCAAGGTCGAGGTCTCCAAGGGCAATCGATCAGTGCATGTGAAGTTCCCGCCACCGCCCCCGCCAGGTCGTCTCGTGCTCGAAGGGCATGGCCTCGCCGTGCGCTACGGCGACAACGAGGTGTTCCACGACGTGGACTTCGCCCTCGAACGAGGTGAGCGGCTCCTGATCATGGGCCTCAATGGCGCAGGGAAGACGAGCCTCCTCAGGGTGCTGGCCGGGGAGCGGTCGGCCGACGAAGGAACCTTCCGTCTCGGCCACAACGTCGTGGCCGGCTACTACGCGCAGGAGCATGAGGGCATTCACGCCGGCCGTACGATCCTCGAACATCTTCGGGAGCAGGTGCCCCACGCTGCTGATCCGGACCTGCGGGCGATCGTGGGCGCGATGGGTCTCACCGGGGACAAGGTGCACCAGGACGCCGGCACCCTCTCAGGCGGGGAGAAGACGAAGCTGGCGCTGGCAATCCTCGTCGCAGGACGCCACAACCTGCTGCTGCTCGACGAGCCCACCAACAACCTCGACCCAGGCTCTCGGCGTGCCGTGGCCGAAGGCTTGAACGGGTGGCCCGGGAGCATCGTGCTCGTCAGCCACGACGCTGACTTCGTGCGCGACCTCGAGCCGAACAAGGTGCTCCTCATGCCTGAGGGCACGCTCGACCACTGGGCCGACGACTACCTCGACCTGGTGGAGCTCGCCTGACCGCGATTCAGGTGATGGTGACCGGTGTGCTCACCAGGTCGAAGAAGTCGTTGCCCTTGTCGTCCACGACGATGAAGGCCGGAAAGTCCTCCACCTCGATCTTCCACACGGCTTCCATGCCGAGCTCGGGATACTCGAGCACCTCGACGTGGCGAATGCAGTCCTGCGACAACCGCGCGGCCGGACCGCCGATCGAGCCCAGGTAGAAGCCGCCATGGGTCGCGCAGGCGTCGGTCACCTGTTGGCTCCGGTTGCCCTTGGCCAGCATCACAAGGGATCCCCCGGCGGCCTGGAACTCCTGCACGTAGGAATCCATGCGCCCGGCGGTGGTGGGACCGAACGAACCGCTGGCGTAGCCCGCGGGGGTCTTCGCCGGTCCGGCGTAGTACACGCAGTGCTCGCGCAGGTACTCGGGCATGGCCTCGCCCGCGTCGAGGCGCTCCATGATCATGGCGTGGGCAATGTCGCGGGCGACCACCATCGGACCGCTCAGCGCCAAGCGGGTCTTCACCGGGTAGCGGGACAGCTCGGCGCGGATCTCGGCCATCGGTCGGTTCAGATCGACGCGCACGACGTCGGCGTCGGCGAGCTCATCATGCGTGATCTCGGGGAGAAAGCGGGCCGGGTCCTCCTCGAGCTGTTCGAGGTAGACGCCGTCTCGCGTGATCTTGCCGAGAGCCTGTCGGTCGGCGGAGCACGAGACCGCGATCGCGACGGGGCAGGACGCGCCGTGGCGCGGAAGCCGCACCACGCGCACATCGTGGCAGAAGTACTTGCCGCCGAACTGAGCGCCGATGCCAAAGCCCTGGGTTAGGGCCAGCACGTCGGCCTCGAGCTCGAGGTCGCGGAATCCATGGCCGAGCGCCGAGCCCTCGGTGGGGAGCGTGTCGAGGTAGTGGGCAGACGCGTACTTCGCCGTCTTGAGCGCGAACTCCGCGGACGTTCCGCCGATCACCACCGCGAGGTGGTACGGCGGGCAGGCCGAGGTGCCCAGCGTGCGCAGCTTCTCGTCGAGGAACTTGAGCATCGACGTGCGGTTAAGCACCGCCTTCGGCTCCTGGTAGAGGTAGCTCTTGTTGGCTGACCCCCCACCCTTGGCCATGAAGAGCAGCTTGTAGGTGTCGCCAGCGGTGGCGTAC
>JANOQG010000101.1:0-5004 GCA_031422255.1 Actinomycetes bacterium
GATCCCACCAAGGAGCACGAGATCCGAGATGCGCTGGCCGAGGTGATGCGCGGCCGCACGACCATCGTGATCGCCCATAGGCCCGCGACGATCGCCCTCGCCGATCGGGTTGTGCTGCTCTCCGGCGGACGCGTGGTTGCCGACGGCACGCACCGCGGACTCCTCGCGACGTGTCCTGAATACCGTGAGGTGCTGGCGGCGGCAGAGCAAGAAGAGCGGGGACTCACGAATCCCGAAGATGCCACTGACGGAGCGCGCTGATGGGCATGTGGATGAGCGGAGGCGTGGATGCAGAGGACCGTCTCGACGCCGAAGCCACGCGGCATCTGCTGCGTCGGGTCTGGACGATGCTTCGGCCATATCGGCGCGACCTCATCGCCGCGCTGGGAATGGTCACGCTCTGGACCGCGACCACGCTTGCCGGGCCGTTTCTCGTGCGCCACGGCATCGACCAGGGCATCAAGAAGAAGGACGCTGGTGCACTCGACGCAGCGGTGATGGGGTACGTCCTCGTCGCGGTCATCTCCTACATCACCTATCGGTTCCAGGTGAAGCTCATCTCGCGGATCGGCGAGTCGTTCCTGCGCGACGTCCGCGTGCGGGTGTTCGATCACCTGCAGCGCCTTTCGATGCCGTTCTACGACCGCGAGAAGGCGGGTGTGATCGTCTCCCGCATGACGAGCGATGTCGACTCGCTGCAGGAGCTTGTGCAGATGGGTCTGCTCATGTTCGTGAGCAACGGCCTGCTGCTGTCTGTGTCCGTTGTCGTCCTCGCGGTGGTGGCCTGGAAGCTGTTGCTGCTCTGTCTCATCTGCCTTCCGCTCGTGATCATCGCCAGCATCAAGTTCCAGCGCGACTCCAACTCCGCCTACCTCGAGGTGCGGGATGGCATCGGGGCCACCCTGTCGCACCTCCAAGAGGGCATCGCGGGGGTACGGGTGGTGCAGGCGTTCGGGCGCGAGGACGTGGAGTCGTCACGGTTCCAGCGTCGGAGTCGTCGGCTCTACGACGCACACATGCGATCGGTGAAGATCTCCGCCTGGTACCTGCCCGTCATCGAGCTGGCCGGCCTGCTCACTACTGCAATCGCGGTCGGCATCGGTGGTTGGTGGGTCCACACCGGCGAGCTGACGATCGGCACCGTCACGTTCTTCATCCTCACCTTGTCGAACCTGTTCGAGCCGGTGCAGCAGCTCTCGCAGCTGTTCAACATCGTCCAGTCGGCGGGGGCTGCCCTCAACAAGCTGTTCGCGCTCCTCGACACGCCGGTCGACGTCCCGCAGCGGGCGGGAGCTGTCGACCTTCCGGCACGCGGTGCGGTAGAGGTCGCTGGGGTCGGGTTCAGCTATGCCGCCGGAGTGAGGGTGCTTCACGACGTAGATCTCGAGATCCCCGTGGGTTCGCGCCTCGCGCTGGTGGGCCCCACCGGCGCCGGGAAGTCCACGCTCGCCAAGCTGATCGCGCGGCTCTACGACCCCACCGAAGGTGTCGTGCGCTACGCAGGTATCGACCTGCGCGACGCCACGCAGCGATCGTTGCGCGAGCGCATCGTGGTGGTGCCACAGGAGGGCTTCCTCTTCAACGGCACGATTCTGGACAACGTCCGCCTGGCTCGCCAGGGAGCAACCGACGAGGACGTGGTTCGGGCCATGGAGATCATCGGCGTGGCGGAGCGCTTCGAGGCATTGCCCGAGGGACTGCACACGGAGGTGCGAGAACGAGGCTCGCGCCTGTCTGCGGGGGAGAAGCAGCTGGTGTCCCTGGCTCGGGCTGCCCTTGCCGATCCCGCTGTCCTCGTCCTCGATGAAGCCACCTCCAGCCTCGACCCTGGGACCGAGGTCGTGGTCGAGCGCGCCATGGTCAGCCTCATGGAGGGCCGCACGGTGATTGTGATCGCCCACCGACTGTCCACCGCCGAACGATGCGATCTCGTGGGGGTCGTCGCCGAGGGCCAGCTTCTCGAGCTGGGCACGCATGCGGCCCTCGTGGCGCAAGGTGGGCGCTACGCCGAGCTGTTTGCCACGTGGTCGGGTGGGATCGGCGGGCCGGAATTGTTACCATCGCCGTAGGAGAAATCCACGACGTCTCCGAAAGGCCCCTCCCATGGCAGTGACCGACCTCGACCTCTCCAAGTACAAGCTTGGGTGGAGCGATGCCGAGGACTATGTCTTCAAGCCCAAGAAGGGCTTGAACGAGGACATCATTCGCGAGATGTCCTGGATGAAAGGCGAGCCCGACTGGATGCTCGACTTCCGTCTCAAGGCCTATCGGCACTTCCTCAAGCGCCCGATGCCGGCGTGGGGCGGCGACATGTCGGAGATCTACCTCGACGACATCTACTACTACATCAAGCCCACCACCGGTCAGGTCGACAACTGGGACGACCTTCCCGACGCCATCAAGAACACCTACGAGAAGCTGGGCATCCCCGAGGCCGAGCGGAAGTACCTCGCAGGCGTCACCGCGCAGTACGAATCCGAGGTCGTGTTCCACCGCAACCGGGAGGACCTCGAGCGCCAGGGCGTCATCTTCTGCGACATGGACACTGCGCTTCGTGAGTACCCCGAACTGGTGAAGCAGTACTGGGCGAAGATCATCCCGCCCAACGACAACAAGTTCTCGGCCCTCAACTCCTCCGTCTGGTCGGGGGGCTCGTTCATCTACGTGCCGCCGGGCGTCGAGGTGGAGATGCCACTCCAGGCGTACTTCCGCATCAACGCGGAGAACATGGGTCAGTTCGAGCGCACCCTGATCATCGCCGACGAAGGCTCGAAGGTGCACTACATCGAGGGCTGCTCGGCGCCCGTGTACACCACCGACTCACTGCACTCCGCCGTCGTGGAGATCATCGTGAAGCCGTCCGCCCGCGTCACGTACACCACGATCCAGAACTGGTCGAACAACGTCTTCAACCTCGTCACCAAGCGAGCGCGCGTGGAGGATGAGGGCCACATGGAGTGGATCGACGGCAACATCGGTAGTCGGCTCACCATGAAGTACCCGGCTGTGTACATGGTCGGCCCGAAGGCATCGGGCGAGGTGCTCTCCGTGGCGTACGCCGGCGCCGGTCAGCATCAGGACGCCGGCGCCAAGATGGTGCACGCCGCTCCTGAGACCACCTCGAAGATCGTTTCCAAGTCGATCTCGAAGGACGGCGGCCGCACGAGCTACCGAGGGCTCGTGCACGTGGAAGACGACGCCTATGGCTGCAAGAGCCATGTGCAGTGCGACGCCTTGATCCTCGACGAGCACTCCACCAGCGACACCTACCCCTACATGGAGGTGGGTTCCCGCGATGCAGTGATCGGCCACGAGGCAACCGTGTCCAAGGTGGCCGACGAGCAGCTCTTCTACCTGATGAGCCGTGGCCTCTCGAACGAGCAGGCCATGGGCATGATCGTGAACGGTTTCATCGAGCCGGTCACCCGCACGCTGCCCATGGAGTACGCCGTCGAGTGGAGCCGCCTGATCGAGCTCCAGATGGAGGGGTCAGTAGGCTGACCTGGTGCCGATGCGCCAGGATTGCAAGTACTTCGAGAGCCGTACCTACGCGAACGGCGAGACCGTGCGGAAGTGCGACCTCGACCTTGCCCCAGAGGCTCCGTGGCGCTGCCCAGCGGACTGCCCCAAGTTCACGCGTCGCCTGGCAGATGTGAACTGGAGCCACGGCTCCCTCGTCACCCCGCCGACGCCGGAGGAGCCGTTGGATGCCCTCGACCGCAATGATGGCTCGGTGGCAGCAGTGCTCGACGAAGCCGAGGACTACCTCAACTCCATCGGTGCCAAGGTCCTCGCAGAGGTCCAGTCCGAGCAGGCCCGCAACGGCGGCGGCCGGCTCAGGCGCATCTTCAAGCGCAAAGGCTGACGCGCTGGCTTGGGGATCTCGGCGGCTGTCTCGGTAGGCTGAGCGTCCATCCGGGGGCCCGAACGGCCCCTGTTTCGCGAGTGAGGTCCCCTGAGCACGTTCTCCGTCGACGCGATTTCCGCCCTGCCTGGCCCCGCGGGCCTCGCCGCGCGACGGTCTTCGGCCGCTGAGCGCATGCCCACGGCAGCGATGCCCACCTCTGCTGAGGAGGTGTGGCGCTACAGCCGCATCGATGAGCTTGATCTCGCGCAGTTCGAAGCAGCGATGGTCACCACCACGGTGGAGCACGGCGATCTTGGACGCGCCGTCGTGTCGCAAGGCGAAGATGCCGTCGGTCGTCTCGGTGACGCACCTCCTGAGGGGGATGCGCTCACCTGGTTGCACGAGATCCTCGCGGTCACGCCAATCGTCATCGACGTGCCGAGCGGCGTGTCGGTGGCCGAGCCGATCGTCATTCGACACACCGGTGCTGCCGACGGTCAGGTCGCCGCCCCCCACCTCGTTGTGCGCGCCGGGGCCAACTCCCACGTCGTGGTCGAGGAACGCTTCGAAGGCGGCGGCTCCGGACTGTTGCTGCCCCGCACGACGCTGCTCGTCGCCGACGCTGCCCAGGTGGGCTACGTGGGATTTCAGCAGCTAGCGGGAACCGCTTGGACCATTGGCACGCTGGAGATGACGGTCGAGGCTCAGGCCACGGCCACCGCCGGGCTGGCCGGATTCGGTGGCGACTACGCCCGCCTGCGCACCGACTGTCGGTTGGTCGGCCGCGGGGCCAGCGGCACCCTGCTCGCCGCGTACTTCGGTGACGGCGACCAGACGCTCGACTACCGCACCTTCCAGGATCACGTCGCCCCCGACACCACGAGCAACCTCCTCTTCAAGGGGACCGTGAGCGATCGGTCTCGGTCGGTGTACACCGGCCTGATTCGGGTCGGCAAGGAGGCGCGGGGCACGAATGCCTTCCAGACCAACCGCAACATCAAGCTCTCCGAGGAAGCCTGGGCCGAATCCGTGCCGAACCTTGAGATCGAGAACAACGACGTCCACTGCAGCCACGCTTCTGCCGTCGGGCCGATCGATGAGGAGCAGCGCTTCTACCTCGAGAGCCGTGGTGTGCCCACGCGGGTGGCGGAGCGCCT
>JANOQG010000102.1:0-2320 GCA_031422255.1 Actinomycetes bacterium
CGAAGACGAGGACACCCACCGGATCAGCCCGACGCGGCCGTCGGTGTCGAAGTCATGGCCCATCCTGCCGGAGATTCACTGTCACTGCCGTTGCAACAATCTGCGGCAGGGAGCGTCCGCTGTGGCGTGCTCTGCCGCAGGCTTTGCTTGGGTGAGCTGTTGCTGCAATCTGCGGCGGGGAGCGCCCGTAGCGGGCTCGATTTGCCGCAGGTTGACGACGTCATCGCGCCCGCCCTCGACCCAGACACGCAGCTCGTCTGCCGCCCTGCCCCGGAGCACCCCGCCTTGACCCAGCGGCACACGTTCGGGGCTTGGCGGGGTGGCCGCTTGACGCGTCCCGCTCCCGGATGTCCTAAGAAGCAGCTGTGAGCACGACGATCCTCTGGTTCCGCCGCGACCTGCGGTTGTCCGATCACCCGGCATTGGTCGACGCCGTGCAGGCGGCTGGGTCTGATGGAGAGGTCGTCGCTCTGTTCTGCGTCGACGAACGATTGTGGGGGCCGGCAGGCGCCAACCGCCGGGCGTTCCTCCTCGGGTGCCTCCACGCGCTCAACGAGACGATCGGAGGGCGCCTCGTGCTTCGCGCCGGTGATCCGGTAGCGGTCGTAGCGGCAGTCGCGGCAGAGGTGGACGCGTCACGGATCTTCGTGACTGCCGACTTCGCGCCCTACGGCACAGAGCGGGACGCGCGGGTTGAGCGGGCGCTGGCTGACGCTGGCCGGGTGCTGGTGAGGGTTGGCTCGCCCTACGCCGTAGCGCCCGGGACCGTGGTGAACGGCTCGGGGCAGCCCTACAAGGTGTTCACGCCGTACTCGAAGGCGTGGCGCGCCCGCGGGTGGCCGACCTCGATCAACGCGCCCCGGTCGGTGCGATGGGCGGAGCTCCAAAGCGATCGCTGGCCCGAGGCCGAGGCCAGTGCCGCCGTGCAACCCGAGCCAGGGGAGAGCGCCGCCAAGCTCGTCGCCAGGCGGTTCTACGACCACCATCTCGCCGACTACCCCGAGCAGCGCGATGCCCCGGGTGCCGATGCCACATCCCGCTTGTCCCCCTACCTGAAGTGGGGGTGCATCCACCCGCGGCAGCTCCTCAAGAAGCTCGGTTCAAGCCTCGCGGAACAGACGTTTCGCAAGGAGCTGTGCTGGCGGGAGTTCTACGCCGACGTGCTCCATCACCGACCCGAAACGGCGCGCTCGGCGTTCAACCCAGTCATGGCGGCGATGGAGGTGGACGACGTTGGCACAGGCGCGCCGTTCGACGCGTGGTGCGCAGGCCGCACGGGGTACCCGATCATCGACGCCGGGATGCGTCAGCTCGTGGCCGAGGGCTTCATGCACAATCGGGTTCGGATGCTCGCGGCCAGCTTTCTGGTGAAGGATCTGCACCTCGACTGGTCCCGGGGGGCGCGGTTCTTCATGCAGCACCTCGTCGACGGCGACCTCGCGTCGAATCAGCACGGATGGCAGTGGGTGGCCGGGACCGGCACGGACGCGTCGCCGTACTTCCGCATCTTCAACCCAACGACGCAGGGTGAGCGCTTCGACCCGAACGGCACCTACGTGCGGCGTTGGGTGCCCGAGCTGGCGGCGGTCACGGACAAGTACGTGCACCGTCCGTGGGATGACCCCACCGGCTCGCCAGCGGCCTATCCGACGCCGATGGTCGACCACGCAGAGGAGCGTGAGGAGTCCCTCCGCCGCTACGCCGCCGTGCGTGTCGGCTGACATCGGTCAGCCGACAAGGGCGAGCAGGTCGGCCTCGGTCATCGACGCCGGCGGTGCCTTCGTGCGGGCGAGGTCGTTGGCGACGTGCTGGAGCATCTCGTTGACTGGCGTCGGGATGCTGTGCAGACGCCCGAGCAGGACGATCTCGCCGTTCAGCGAGTCGACCTCGATGCGACCGGCGCCGCGGGCCAGGCTCTGCCACGACGAGCCGCCACCTCGGCGCTGGCCACCGATCGGTCGGACCGTGATGAGGTCACCGCGCCGGGCGGCGTCCTCCTCCATGGAGGCGCAGTCGATGCCGGCAGCGGCGAGGACCGCTTCGGCCTCGCTTCGCGCGGACGTGTAGAGCTCACTCGTGCGACCGCTTGGGCCGATGGCCGCTTCGAGCGCGTTGCCGAGGTTCATCAGGAGCTTCGACCACTTGAAGCGCATGATCCCGCAGTTAGGCACCGAGCTGAAGGTCGAAGCCGCAAAGGCCGCCGCCATCTGCTCCGTTCGGTCGTCGATGCCGAACGGGTAGCAGCCGACGTCGAGGATGCCGGTGGTGGGGGCGGACGAGGCCTCGACCACCCCCGGCTCGAGGTGGGTGGCGGGCACCA
>JANOQG010000103.1:0-2660 GCA_031422255.1 Actinomycetes bacterium
GCTCCGTGGGTGGTGGTGTACCTGTTGGCGCCCTTCATCGCGCTCGGACTCTTCGGCATCGGATGGGTCACGACGCGCCCCGGCCGGACCGCTCGACGAATCGTTGTCACCGTCGACCCATAGCTGCCAATCTGACGCGGCATCATCGAGCACTATGACGAGATGCCGGTGGACCAGCCCCCGTTCAATCTCGCTGACGACGGAAGCCCACCGGCCGAGCCCGCACGCGTGCCGGTCTCGCGACGGCGCAAAGTCCTCGTGGCCGCCGCTTCGGTCGTGGCCCTCATCGTCGCCGCCTTCATGATTCTCGGAGCAGCCTTCGACGGGTACCGGATTCCGACAGAGAGCATGTCGCCCACACTTGAACCCGGTGATCGCTTGCTAGCGCGCACTATCGCAGGCGAGGACGCGTCCTGGGGCGAGGTCGTGATCTTCCAGATGCCCAACCCCGGTGAGGCGTTCGAGGTGGAACGCGTCTCGCGTGTGCTGGCTCTCGAGGGCGACCGGATCGCAACAGAGGACGGCCGTCTCGTGGTCAATGGGAGGCGGGTCATCGAGCCGTACCTGGCCGAGGGGACCCGCACCGACAACCTGACACCGACCACAGTTCCGGACGGACACGTGTTTGTCCTCAGCGACAACCGGGGGAACGCACAGGACTCCCGGGTACTCGGTCCCATCCCAGTCGAGAACATCTATGCACGAATGTCGATCCGTTGGTGGCCGCTGGCCGAGGTCGGCGCCATCTAGAGCCACGCGACATTCCTGCCGATAGGCAGCAGGCTGCGGCATCGCGGGCAGGATGCAACGCGAGCCATCGGCGCGCAGGCAGTGTGTGCTTGCCGAGCGAACGGGACGCGCGTGGTTCGACGGGTGGTCACCGGGCGCGACGAGCATGGTCCTCGTGCCCCGCGGTCAGAGGCGGCGGTCGCGGAGGCGCCGACCGTCGGCGCTAGCGTCGCGGGTCGTCGAAGGAGGGTGCGCGTGCAGCTGAACGATGTCGACCTGAACGATCTGGATCGGTTCCAGCGCCAAGAGCACCACGACATGTTCACGGTGCTCCGCGCCGAGGACCCCGTCCACTGGAGCACGGAGCCCGACGGGCCCGGCTTCTGGTCGATCACCAAGCACGCTGATGTGCAGCAGGTGAACCGCGACACAGAGGGGTTTAGCGCGGAGCGAGGCGGCATGACCCTCCTCGAGCCGTCGGACACGGACGGTATGGACATGCGCGGGAAGATCCTCGTGATGATGGACCCGCCACGGCACACCCGCTACCGCTTGCTGGTGAACAAGGGGTTCACGCCGAGGATGATCAGCCTGATCGAGGCGCACCTGGCCTACCGGGCCGAGCTCATCGTCGACTCCATCATCGAGCGCGGCGAGTGCGAGTTCGTCACGGAGGTGGCGGCGGAGCTGCCGCTGCAGGCGATCGCCGAGATCATGGGCGTCCCCCAGGAGGAGCGGCACCTGCTCTTCGACTGGTCGAACCGGCTCATCGGCGCCGACGACCCCGAGTACAACAAGGACCCGGCCAACAAGGAGGGCGCGCTGGGGGCCGCTGCTGAGCTCTACCTGTACGCCAGCGCTTTGGGCGAGGCTCGCCGGGGCGACCCGCGCGACGACATCGTGTCGAAGCTGATCAACGCGGAGATCGAAGGCGACAAGCTCACGGCTGAGGAGTTCGAGCTCTTCATCCTCCTGCTGGCAGTCGCCGGCAACGAGACGACTCGCAACGCCACCGCCCACGGAGTCGACGCACTCATGGACAACCCGGACCAGCTCGCCAAGCTCGCCGCCAACCCGGAGCTGATGCCCTCGGCGGTAGAGGAGATCCTCCGCTGGTCGTCGCCGGTGCTCTACTTCCGGCGAACGGCGACGCGCGACGTCGAGCTCCGAGGCAAGACGATCAAGGCGGGCGACAAGGTGGCGATGTGGTTCGTCTCGGGCAACCGCGACGACGAAGCCTTCGAGGACCCGTTCCGCTTCGACATCGCACGCACGCCTAACGACCACGTGGCCTTCGGGGGCGGCGGCGCCCACTTCTGCCTGGGGGCCAACCTGGCCAAGATGGAGCTCCGGCTCATCTTCGAGCAGCTGGTCACCCGACTCCCCGACGTGCGCCCCGCCGGTGAGCCCGAGCGGCTGCGCTCGAACTTCATCGGCGGCATCAAGCACCTCCCTGTGACCTTCACGCCGGGACCGCGCCTCCACGCCCAGCCCGCCTGATCCGGCGGAGCCGATCTGGTCCACGGACGGGCACACCGCCAATGTGCAACGACGGGACCCACGCGGGCCAGTAGTGCCTCAGTTTGGATCTAGAGCGGTGATCCGTCCGGTCGCTCAGCGGCGCTTGGGTCGTCACACGCCACCGCGTCATACGCAACGGCGGTCCCCTCCTCGACGCTGTAGCAGAGAGGGGTTCCGTCGTTGAGGGTCGTCAACAGATCCCCGTCCTCATCGAGCAATCGACAGTCGGCTCCTCTATCCGCTATCTGACCGTTCGGCAGGATGAAACCCCCCGCGTAGCAGAAGGTCGCCTCGGGCTCGTCGTTGAGGTAGGTGTACGCACCCCCGCCTACCAGCACCGCCAGCCCCACGGCACCGGCGACCATCCGCCGCCGCCGCCGCCCACTTGCCTTCTGATCCAGAATCACGTC
>JANOQG010000104.1:0-13270 GCA_031422255.1 Actinomycetes bacterium
GTCCCGAGATCGGCTCCGAGATCGAGCTCGCGGCCAACCGCAAGGCCTACTACCCCGACGAGATCCTCGAAGGCCCGCGCCTCACCCGCGCCCTCAGCACAGGCCTCCTCCTTCTTGCCGTGTCGGCGATCGGGCTGCCCCTCTACTGGCTCAACGAACCCGCCCGCCAGGACGGCGCCGTCAAGCAGTTCGATCAGACGTTCGTGAACCGGGGATCGAACCTCTTCGCTCCCACCGCCGACGGCGGTTACAACTGCGCCGGCTGTCACGGCCCTGGCGGCACCGGGGGAGCCGCTCCGCCGTACACGCTCACCAATGCCGACCAGAAGTTCGTGGCCACCGTGACGTGGAAGGCCCCGGCGATCAACACGGTGCTCCTTCGCTTCAGCGAGGACGAGGTGCGCGACATCCTCGTGTACGGTCGGCCGGGCTCACCGATGCCGGCGTGGGGCGAAGCCGGTGGCGGTCCGCTCACCTCGCAGCAGATCGATGAGCTGATCGCCTACCTGGGCTCGATCCAGCTCAGCTCGGCGGAGGCCAAAGCCGAGTCTGAGGCCGCCCTCCGCGAAGAGCTCGGCCTCGCGGAAGATGCCGCCATCGACTACACCGACCCTGTCGTCGGCAAGGCGATCTTCAACCTGGGGATCAAGACGGGCAGCGCTGGCGGCGCCTACTCCTGCGCCCGTTGCCATACGAAGGGTGCCTCGTTCAGGGACGGCGAGGTCCAGCCCGCTGGCGCCGACCTCTCCGATTTCGTCGACTTTGCAGACGGGTCGGGCGCCTACGGCTTCGCGCTCACCTCGAGCGTGGTGCCACGTCAGTTCCTGACGATCGAGTCGCTCATCAAGTTCCTGAACGAAGGCTCGAGGTACGGCGTGCTCTACGGCCAGCGGGGCGTGGGAAGCGGACGCATGCCCGGCCTCGGCGACAACCCGAACACGCTTGACGTCACTGACGACGGCATGTTCTCCGACGGCATGCTCCGCGCCGTTGCCTGTTATGAGGCGAGCCTCGGGGGCGAGACGCCGCCCGCGGGTTGCAAGGGCGGC
Organism: Actinomycetes bacterium; assembly: GCA_031422255.1. Lineage (GTDB taxonomy): Bacteria > Actinomycetota > Acidimicrobiia > Acidimicrobiales > VFJN01 > VFJN01. The sequence continues at coordinate 1,050 of JANOQG010000104.1, forward strand.
CCAGCGCCCGCGCCCACCACGACGACCACCACGGAGCCCTGATCGATGTTGCTGCACACCATTGCGGGCATTGCCTGGGACCCTCAGATCCGGGGCATCCTCGCCCTGCTCGTGGGCGTCGTCGTGCTGATGGGCTCGGTCTACCTCCTGCTCACCACGAACATCGGGTCACGCCTCGGCTTCCTCCTCGCCGCCTCGGCCTTCTTCGGTTGGTGCACGATCATGGGCCTCACGTGGTGGCTGTACGGCACGATCGGAATGCTCGGTGAAGCCCCGCGTTGGGTGGTCACCGAGGTCGTCTACGTCAGTGGCTCTACCGACGATTCCGGTCTCGAAGGGGCCGACCTCGAGCTCGCTCACGACCTCGACACATCGGCCCTGCCGCCGGTGGAGGAGATCAGTGACCTCGAGCCGAAGGCGCTCAGCGACCTGAAACGGGATGTGGAACCGGGCCTGTCGGGATGGCAGATCCTCCCCGAGTCGAACAAGAGCTTCGGTGAGGCCAAGGCCACGGTGGATGAGTACTTCGCCGAGCGCAACAACGAGGAGCTGGGGATCGAGGGACCGGCCGACTACGTCAACTCCTTCTCCTTCGAGCGTGGCGGCAAGATCGACCTGCCGGAGAACCCGGGCCGGTTCGATCGGATCGGCCGGAAGCTCGAGACCATCTTCTGGCAAGTCCGTCACCCACCGCGCTACGCCATCATCCAGGTGCGACCGGTGATCGTGCAGGAGCCCGTGCCGGGTGAAGCGCCGCCCACCCCGACGGCCGACCCCACCAAACCGGTCCTATCCGTGATCCTGGAGCGCGACCTCGGTGATGTGCGTCTCCCCGGCGCGATGCTCACGATCTTCTCGGGCCTGCTCTTTGGCGTGACGGTCAGCATGCTGCACCGCCGCGATCTCCGATCCGCCGAGGCGCGGGGCGTCTCCCTCGCGATCCCGGAGCGCTGAGACAGCTGTGGGCCAGTACCTCCCCGTCGTCGCTCTGGCCGTCTTGGCGGTGCTGTTCGCTGCACTGAGCCGCGTTGCCTCGCAGCTCCTTGCACCGAACGCCACCACCGTTGCGAAGCGCTCTCCCTACGAGTGCGGAATCGCCCCTGGTCGGGAGACGCTCGAGCGCTTCCCGGTGCGCTTCTACCTGATCGCGATGATCTTCATCGTCCTCGACATCGAGATCATCTTCCTCTATCCCTGGGCCGTCATCTACCGGGACCTCGGTGGCATTGGGCTCGCAGAGATCCTGCTGTTCACCGTCGCGGTGCTCGTGTCCTTCGTCTATCTGCTCAGCAACGGGGCGCTCGACTGGGGTCCCGCCAAGCGACAGCAGCTCGCGTCGCCCATGGTCTCGGCCGATCGCACGACGCTCACGACCGTGAAGCGCGTAGGCCTCGACGGACGTGAGGCGGCGGCCTGATGCAGTGGGACGTGAGCAAAGGCCTCGAGGGGCTCGACCACAACTTCATCACCGGCAAGCTGGAAGACCTCGTGAAGTGGTCGCGCCGGATGTCGGTCATGCCGGCCACCTTTGGGCTCGCTTGCTGTGCTCTTGAGATGATGGGCGCTGGCGGAGCGCACTACGACATCTCCCGCTTCGGCATGGAGACGTTCCGAGCGTCCCCGCGGCAGGCCGACCTCATGATCGTTGCGGGCCGGGTCAGCCAGAAGATGGCCCCCGTGCTCCGCCAGATCTACGACCAGATGATGGAGCCCAAGTGGGTCATCAGCATGGGCGTCTGTGCAAGCAGCGGAGGCATGTTCAACAACTACGCGCTGGTCCAAGGTGTTGATCAGATCGTGCCGGTCGATGTCTACGCCCCCGGGTGCCCGCCCGGCCCGGAGACGCTGATCCATGCAATCAACACGCTGCACGAGAAGATCCGGGACGGCGAGCTCACTCGTCGCTCGCCGGGCGTGGGCCTCGGCATCACCGTGGCGCAGCTCGACGGGCAGCCCGAGCCGCAGCCTGTCTCGCTGAGCGCGAGAAGCTGACGTGGACGACGACACAGTCGTCGAAGAGGCCTCGGCGGCGGAGGGCGAAGCCCCCGCGGAGCCCGAACGTCGCCACGGTGCGCTCGTCACCGAGAACCACGGCGACACGGTGCTCCACCCCGCCCGTGCCGACTTGGCCACGATCGTGCGCGCCATGCGGGACGACGACGGCTTCACCATGTGCCTCGACGTCACCGGTGTCGACTACCTCACCTACGCGCCCGATCGACGTCTGCCGGCGGCTATCGACGCTGAGCGATTCGAGGTCGTCGTCACGCTGATGTCGCACACCGAGCGCGTGCGCATTCGGCTCCGCGTGCAGGTGCCCGAGGCCGACCCCACGTGTCCGTCGCTGTTCGAGGTGCACCCGGGCACAGAGGCGATGGAGCGCGAGGTGTTCGACCTGTTCGGGATCGTCTTCGAAGGCCATCCGGACCTCACGCGCATCCTCATGCCGGAGGACTGGGACGGCCACCCGCTGCGCAAGGACCACGCCTTCGGCCGCATTCCCGTGCAGTTCAAGGCCGCCGACCGCCAGGATGCGAGCTGATGACCACGGTCGAGCCACGCACCTCCGGAATCGCTACCTCCGAGGGCGCCCAGGAGATGACCACCCGCTCCTCGGCGGGAGCGGCAGAGCTGTTGCGCGAGCTGGGCGCCACGCTACGGATGTCCGAGGCCGAGGCGGCCAACCTCGTCGGTGAAGGTCCCTCCGAGGATCAGACCATGATCATCAACATGGGGCCTCAGCACCCCAGCACGCACGGCGTGCTGCGCCTCATGCTCGAGCTCGAGGGCGAGACCGTGCTGCGGACCAAGCCCATCGTCGGCTACCTGCACACGGGCATGGAGAAGACCGGCGAGGACCTCACCTACCTCCAAGGCGCCACCAACGTCACCCGCATGGACTACGCAGCCCCTCTCTTCAGTGAGCTGGCGTTCGCGCTCACCACGGAGAAGCTGCTCGGCATCGCTGAGGACATCCCGCCCCGCGCGCAGTGGATCCGGATGCTGCTCACCGAGCTGAACCGGATGACGTCGCACCTCCTCTTCCTTGCTACCAACGGCATGGACGTTGGGGCCGTGTCGATGATGCTGTACGGCTGGCGCGACCGCGAGGAAGGCCTCCGCACGCTCGAGATGATCACGGGCCTGCGAATGAACCACAACTACATCCGACCCGGTGGTGTCGCTGCTGACCTGCCCGACGGCTGGCGCGACCAGGTGCTCAGGTTCCTCGATGGCGTGCCGCCGAGCCTCGAGGAGTACGACGTGCTCCTCACGGGGCAGCCGATCTATCGGGAGCGGCTCCAGGGGGTCGGCATCATCACTGCCCAGGAGGCCATTGCGCTGGGCGCCACCGGACCGATCCTGCGCTCCACTGGAGTGGCGTGGGACCTCCGTCGCGATCTGCCATACCTGCACTACGACGAGGTCGACTTCGATGTGGTGGTGGGCAGCTTCGGTGACTGCTTCGACCGCTACGCGATCCGCATCAACGAGATCCGCGAGTCGATCAAGATCATTCGTCAGATTCTCGAGCAGCTGCCGAGCGGTGACTACCGCATCCAGGACAAGAAGGTCACCCCGCCGCCTCGTGCGCGCATCGACGAGTCGATGGAAGCCCTGATCCATCACTTCAAGATCTTCACCGAGGGCTTCAAGGTCCCCGAGGGCGAGGCCTACGCCGCCGTTGAGTCACCCCGTGGCGAGCTCGGTTGCTACATCGTGAGCGACGGCACGTCGAAGCCCTACCGCATGCACATTCGGGGCCCGAGCTTCGTGAACCTGCAGACCCTCCCGCACATGATGCGAGGCGGGCTGATCGCCGACGCGGTGGCCGTGATCTCCAGCGTCGACCCGATCATGGGTGAAGTAGACCGCTAGGGCTGTCAGGGCCTGAGGGTCACCTTGATGGCTCCGGTGGACTTGTCATCGGCGGTGGCGAAGGCCGTGGCGAGATCGTCGAGCCCATACTCGTGGGTGGTGATGCCGGCTAGCTCCTGCTGCCACCGGCCGGTGAGGCGGGCCGCCGTGGCGAACTCGCTCTCGCGACTGCCGCTTCCGTAGCAGAACGACCCGAGGAGCGCGACCTCCTTCATCATCAGTCGGCTCAAGTCGATGGCCTTCGGCTCGCTGAACGAGCCGAGCACCACGATGCGCCCGCCGCGGCCCACGACCCGGATGGCGTCCGTGAGGGTGTCGGCGGCGCCGCCCACGCTCTCGATGACGACGTCCGGACGGTGTTCCTTCCCCCAGGCGATGGCCTGACCCTCGTCGAGGACGGTGACGCCGAGCTGTTCCGCCGCGTCGCGCTGGTGCGCATGGCGGGCGGTGATCGCCACCGCGGCTGCCCGATCGCGAGCCATTAGGGCTGCGCAGAGCCCGATGGTGCCTGCGCCGAGGACCAGGACCCGGCTGTCGGGGTCCACCTGGGCGAGACCAACGCCGCGCACCGTGACGGCGAGCGGCTCGGTGAGGGAGGCGGTGACCGCGTCGACGCCATCGGGGACCGGGGCGAGGTTGGCGAGGGGAGCATCGACCAGCTCGGCGAGGCCGCCGTGGCGGCCGAGGCCGAGGCCGGGGCCACCCCTTCCGCAGAGGTTGGTACGCCCGCTCAAACAGAACCTGCACGCGCCACATGAGACGTTCGGCGACACTGCATACCGCACGTCAGCCAACCCAGCCGGACCGTCGACCACGACGCCGGCGAGCTCGTGCCCCGGGGCCGTGCCAACCGGACGGGGGAGGTGGCCGTGCCAGAAGTGGAGGTCGGAACCACAGATCCCACACGCCTCCACCTTCAGCCGAACCCACCCGGGGGCCAAGGGTTCGGGCTCCCGGTCGGTGACGTCGAGCCCATCCGCTGTCCACACTGCGCTGCGCATGGGCCGACCGTACCTGGGGGCTCTTCCGCGGCCTGATCCGACCGGCTCGACAGCCACCTGTCGACGTCATGCGCGGGTCGGCGCGACGGGCCCGTCGCCTCAGTTCGGCCCGGGTGATTGTCGCCCGCTACGTTTGGCCTCCGGCATGCCCGGACCCCGCCGGTCTTCCCCAAACGGGCATGTGCAAGGATTCACAACGATGCCCCGGTTCACCGCCGAGAACACGATCCTCGCCCGCGACATCATCGCCCGCTACCCGCGCCCGAAGTCGGCGTTGATTCCGCTTCTCCATCTCGCTCAGGAGCAGGATGGCTACGTCGCCGACGACGCGATGGAGCACATTGCGGAGCAGATCGGCATCACAGCCGCCGAGGTGCTTGGGACCTGCTCGTTCTACGAGATGTTCAAGCGCGAGCCGGTTGGGGAGTACCTCGTCAACGTCTGCACGAACATCGCCTGCCTGCTCGTGGGCGGCGAGGAACTGCTCCAGCACCTCGAGGGCACGCTCGGCATCAAGCCGGGCAGCACCACACCCGACGGCAAGTTCACCATCGAGGACGTCGAGTGCATCGCAGCCTGCACCGAGGCGCCATGCCTCCAGGTGAACTACCGCTACTTCTACAAGGTCACGCCGGAGATCGCCGACGCGCTGATCGACGATCTCCGCCACGACCGACGCGCGCACGAAGTACCCAAGCACGGCGTGCTCGCGCGCACCCGCCAGGAGATCCCGCAGGCCACCCGTGCTGGCAACGCGGTGCCGGGCCTGGCCGAGGAGCCGGTATGGCTTCGCACGGCGGCCGCCGCCTCGAACGGCGGCGCATGACCGTCTCCGATGCTCCGCCGATCGTCTCCACCCGTTTCGAGCTCGTGGGCGGCCACACGCTCGAGGGCTACCTCGCCAGCGGTGGCTACGAGGGGTTGAAGGCGGCGCTCGCCAAGGCACCGACCGCGGTCGGCGACGAAGTGAAGGCCGCCAGCCTCCTGGGACGCGGGGGCGCGGGCTTCCCTGCTGGGACCAAGTGGGGCTTCTGCCCCCCCGGCGTGTGGCCGCGCTACCTGGTCGTGAATGGCGATGAGTCGGAGCCCGGCACCTACAAGGACCGCCTCCTCATGGAGAAGGACCCGCACCAGCTCATCGAGGGTGTGCTGATCGCGTGCTACGCGATCGGCGCCGCTCAGGCATTCCTGTACGTCCGTGGGGAGATGGCGCTCGCTCAGGAGCGCATCGCCCAGGCGCTCAACGACGCCTACGCCGCTGGCTACATCGGGAAGAACATCCTCGGCACCGACTTCTCCGTGGACGTCGTCCTCCATTGGGGCGCTGGCGCGTACATCGTGGGGGAGGAGACGGCCCTCATCGAGTCGCTCGAAGGCAACCGGGGCATGCCTCGCCTCAAGCCTCCGTTCTTCCCTGCCGCCAAGGGCCTCTACCTGCAGCCCACGGTCGTGAACAACGTCGAGACGCTTGCCAACCTCCCGTGGATCATGAGCAACGGGGGCGCCAAGTTCGCTGAGCTCGGCGCCGAGACCAGTCGGGGCATGCGCCTGTTCGCGGTCTCGGGTCACGTGGAGAAGCCGGGCGTCTACGAAGTCGAGTTTGGTGTCACCACGTTCCGAGACCTCATCTACGCACCGGTCTACGGCGGCGGCATCCGCGACGGCCGTGCCTTGAAGGCCTTCATCCCCGGTGGAGCTTCGGCACCCTGGTTCTACGAGGAGCACCTCGACATCCCGCTCGAGGCGGGCGCAGTGGGCGCGGCTGGCTCGATGCTTGGTTCGGGTGCGATCGTCGTCATGGACGACACCACCGACGCCGTGAAGGCGTGCTGGCGCGTGGTGCGGTTCTTCGCACGCGAGTCCTGCGGCAAGTGCACGCCCTGTCGTGAGGGCACGAGCTGGCTGGAAAAGGTGCTGCGTCGGATCCTTGACGGAAATGGCCGTCCCGACGACATCGCCCTGTTGCTCGACGTCTGCGACAACATCAGCCCCGGCATCGCTTGGCCGCCGAAGCAGACCACCATCTGCCCGCTCGGCCCTTCGGCGGTGTCACCGATCGCGTCGGCCATCGTGCGCTTCAAGGACGAGTTCGTCGCGCTGTGCGGGGGAACCGGGGAGTCGCCGGTCACGATCAGCGGCAAGGCCTACCTGCCGATGCCCACCGAGGTGGCCGGTGTCTGACACCGCCGAGGCGCCGCCGGAGGCCGTCATCCTCACGATCAACGGCAAGCCGGTGGAAGCCAGGCCGGGCGAGCTCGTGATCGAGGCCGCTGAGCGCTCCGGGACCTACATCCCGCGCTTCTGCTACCACCCGCGCATGGAGCCCGTCGGCATGTGTCGCATGTGCATCGTCGAGATCGACACGGGACGCGGCCCGGCGCTGCAGCCAGCCTGCATGATTCCGGTAGCTCCCGACATGATCGTGGACACCGAGGGCGAGGTCACGAAGAAGGCGCAGGACGGGGTGCTCGAGTTTCTCCTCGTCAACCACCCGCTCGACTGCCCCGTCTGCGACAAGGGCGGCGAGTGCCCGCTCCAGGACCAGACGATGTCGTACGGACCGGGGGAGAGTCGCTTCGTCGAAGAGAAGCGGCACTTCGAGAAGCCGATCATGATCAGCGACATCGTGGCGCTCGACCGCGAACGGTGCATCTTGTGCGACCGTTGCACTCGCTTCTCCAAGGACGTGGCTGGCGACACGCTGATCCACTTCCAGGACCGCGGTAACCAGACCCAGGTCAACACGTTCCCGGACCACCCCTTTGCCAGCTACTTCAGCGGCAACACAGTGCAGATCTGCCCGGTGGGGGCGCTCACCGCCAAGCCGTATCGCTTCAAAGCGCGCCCGTGGGATCTCGACCAGGCCGAGAGCACCTGCACCGCCTGCTCGATGGGCTGCCGCACGCTCGTGCAGTCGAGCCGCAATGAGATCCTCCGGCATCAGGGCATCGACATCGACCCGGTGAACTGGGGCTGGCTCTGCGACAAGGGCAGGTTCGGCTTCGAGTCCGTGAACAGCGCTGAGCGCCTGGGCGCGCCACTCATGCGCGACGGCGCCGAGCTCTCTCGCGTCGGTTGGGGTGTCGCGCTCGCCAAGGTGGCTGCGGTGATCAAGGAGGCGAAGGCTGAACGCGTCGCTGTGTTGGGTGGCGCTCGCCTCACCAACGAGTCGGCCTACGCGTGGGCCAAGCTCGCCAAGGGTGTCATCGGCACCGACCACGTGGACGCCCAGATGGGTGACGGGTTGCCAGCGGAGCTGCTCCTCGGTCTACCCCGAGCGACGATCGACGAAGCCTGCGCCCCGGGCGGCACCGTGCTCGTGCTCGCCCCCGACCTGAAGGAGGAGCTGCCGGTTCTCTTCCTGCGCCTCCGCCACGCGGTCACCCGCGACAACGCGAGGGTGGTGGAGGTGGCGCCTCGTCGCAGCTCCGTCTCGGAGCTCGCAGCCATGAGCCTCCTGCATCTGCCTGGCGCGGCCTCCGACGTCGTGGCCGCCATCCTCGCGGGGTCCTCCGCCCAAGCGGTCGGTGGCATCGAGCCCGACGCCATCGCTGCCGCGGGCGCACTCCTGGCCGCTGGGCCTGTCACGGTCATCCTCGGTCGCCCGAGCGTGGGCGAGTCGGCCGACGCAATGGTTGCGGCCGCAGCGGCGATCCACGCCGCCCATCCCGAGGTGCGGTTCTTGAGCGCGCTGCGGCGAGGCAACGTGCACGGCGCCCTCGACATGGGCCTCACCCCCGGGCTCCTGCCGGGCCGCACCAGCCTCGCCGCCGGCGCATCGTGGTACCGCGAGTCAGGCTGGGCCACCGTGCCGGCAAGCCCGGGCCTCGACGCCCACGGCATCCTCGACGCAGCCGCCCACGGCAAGATCGACGTGCTCATCCTGTTGGGCGCCGACCCGATGTCCGACTTCCCCGACACCGACCTCGCTCGCAAGGCGCTAGCCGGGGCGGGCACGGTGATCGCCATCGATGACTTCCTGACCCGGTCCTCTGAGCACGCCGACGTCGTGCTGGCGGCCGCCGGTCCGAGCGAGACCGCCGGCACCACCACGAACCTCGAGGGCCGCGTCAGCACGGTGGCCCAGAAGATCACGCCGCCCGGCACCGCACGGGCCGATTGGATGCTCGCCGCTGAGATCGCCCGTCTCCTCGGCGCCGACCTGGGCCTGACGTCCCCCGAGCAGATCTGGGGTGAGGTGGAGCGCGTTGCCCCGAGCCACGCGGGCCTCACGTGGGACCTCCTGCATGCCCCGCAGTCCCGAGACGGTGTGGTGGTGGGCCGCCTTGCCACCGCCGAGGCCGAACCGGTAGCCCTGCCGAGCGAAGACGATGCCGACACCCCCGAGGCCGATGGGCAGGCCGCCTCGTCACCACCGGGCCCGTCGCGCCCGGCGCTGCTCGAGTACGTCGCGCCCGTCACGGTCGACACCCCGGCCGTCGACGGCTACTCGCTGCGGCTCGTGGCCACGCGCAAGCTGTACGACCTCGGCGTTGCGACGCAGCACTCGCCGAACCTGGCGGGGCTCACCCCGGGGAACGACCTGCGTCTGCACCCGCATGACTTCGACCGCATCGGGATCGCGCCAGGTGCCACCGTCACCGTCACGGCCGCTACCGGCTCGGTTTCGCTGACGGCCTTCCCGGACGCGGGGATCCCCAACGGAGCTGCGGCGGTGGTGGTCAACCAGCCCGGGGCCGGCATCGGAGCGCTCATCGACGCCGGCGCCGCCGTCACCGACGTTCGGGTGGCCAAGGCATGACACTCGCCGTCGATCCGCTCTTCCTCGGTCACTTCGACTGGGGCGTACTCCTCATCGTGCTCGGCAAGGTGCTCGTCACCTTCGCACTGTTGCTGGTGTCCGTTCTGTTCATGATCTGGTTCGAGCGCAAGCTCCACGCCGACATGTCGAACCGGCTCGGCCCAAACCGGGCAGGTCCCTTCGGCATCCTGCAGACGCTCGCCGACGGCATCAAGTTCTTCTTCAAGGAGGATCTGATCCCTGACCGCGCCGACAAGCGCGTGTTCATCCTGGCGCCGTTCCTGTCGCTCGTCCCCGCCTTCCTCGTGTTCTCCGTGATCCCCATCGGCGGGGTGTTCACCGCGGAGAAGCAGGGGGTGGTCCACCTCTTCGGCCGGGACACCTACCTCCAGCTGGCCGACCCACCCATCGGCGTGCTGCTCATCCTGGCCTGCTCGTCGATTGCGGTCTACGGCGTGATGCTCGCTGGCTGGTCCTCGGGCTCGAAGTACCCGCTCCTCGGCTCGGTCCGGGCGTCGGCGCAGATGGTGTCCTACGAGGCGGCGCTCGGGCTCTCGGTTGTGACCGTGGTGCTGCTCGCGGGTTCGCTTTCCACCCACGACATCGTCATGAGCCAAGCCGGCGAGGGCTTCGGCGGAATCCTCCCGCGATGGAACATCATCGTCACCGGTGTGGTGCCCTTCATCATCTTCGTGATCGCCGGCACGGCGGAGCTCAATCGCCCGCCCTTCGACCTCGTGGAGGCCGAGCAGGAGCTGGTCGGTGGCTTCCACACGGAGTACTCGTCGATTCGCTTCGCGCTCTTCTTCCTCGCTGAGTTCATGAACACAGTGACGATGTCCGCCATCATCGTCACGCTCTTCCTCGGCGGCCCGTCGGGCCCCACGCTCTTTGGGCCCGACTGGATGTGGGGGCCGCTCTGGTTCGTGGGCAAGCTCTTCCTCTTTCTCTTCATGTTCGTCTGGTTCCGGGCCACGCTTCCGCGCTTTCGGTACGACCAGCTCATGGACCTCGGCTGGAAGGTGCTGATCCCACTGGCGCTGGGCTGGATGCTTCTGATCGCCACCTTGAACATCGCCCAGGACGAGGGCTGGAACTCGCTGGTCGTAGCGTCGGCCTCCGCAGGGGTGGGCGTGGGTGCCTACCTGCTGCTCACCGGCGCGATGCGCACGTCCGAACGTCGACGCGAAGCCGCAGATCTCGAAGGGAGCGACCGCTGATGGGCAGCTACCTCAAGGGGTTCCGGGTCACCTTCGGCAAGCTGTTCAAGGGATCAGAGACCGGCCGCATGGTCACTGTCCCGTACGTGAAGGACAGCGGCCCCAAGCGCGAGAAGCCCGAGCGGCTCCACGGCAGGCACGTGCTCAATCGGTACGAAGATGGCATGGAGAAGTGCATCGGGTGCGAGCTCTGCGCCGGGGTGTGTCCGGCACGCTGCATCTACGTCCGTGGCGCCGACAACCCGCCCGACGACCCTGTGTCGCCCGGAGAACGCTTCGGGTTCGTCTACGAGATCAACTACCTCCGGTGCATCCACTGCGACCTCTGCGTCGAGGCCTGCCCAACCGAGGCAATCACTGAGTCGAAGCTCTTCGAGTTCTCGTTCACCAATCGGCAGGACGCCATCTACACGAAGGCCGAGCTGGTGGTCGACGACGACGGTCTTCCCCAGCAGCTGCCTTGGGAGGACTGGAGCGACATGGACAAGGTCGCGCCTCACTCCTCGGCGTGGGTGCGCGCCACCGCTCCCTCGGGTGACGCCAGCTACGAGGGCGTCGTGGCCTGGTCGGGCGAGCTGGGCTTCGGCGTGAAGCCAGCCGAGCTCGGGCAGACGGCGCCGAGCCCCGCGCCCACCCCGGCCGGCGAGGAGCCCCACGACGACACCGATTCGGGCGGGGGTCACCACTAGTGCACGTGTTCGAAGGGGTCACTCCCGAGCTGATCGTGTTCATCCTCGCGGCCGCGGCCTGCATCGCCGGTGCCCTCGGTGTGGTGCTCAACAGCAATCCGGTGCATGCGGCTCTTTCTCTCGTGGGCACGCTCTTCGGGATCGCTGTTCTGTTCGTGGCGCAGGAGGCGAACTTCCTCGCGGCGGTGCAGGTGATCGTCTACGCCGGCGCGATCGTCGTGTTGTTCCTCTTCGTGCTGATGCTCCTGGGCGTCGACCGCTCGGAGGATCTCTCGATCGAACCCCTCGGTGGCGGGCAACGCATCGCGGCCGGCCTCGCTGGCCTCGGCATCCTCGCCCTCTCGCTCCTTGCCTTCGCCTCAACCGGCGGTGAGGCCACGGGTGCCCCCGCAGCGGCCGACGCAAGCAACGCGATCACGACCAGCACCCCCGATGTAGCCCAGCTTGGCGAGTCCCTCTTCACCACCTACTTGTTCGCGTTCGAAGCGACCAGCGTTCTGCTGGTGATCGCAGTCGTAGGAGCGGTGGTGCTGGCCAGGAAGGTGAAGCGGGCGGAGTATGTGACCGACCCGTTGGTCGAGGCCGCCTCGGCGTCCGCACCCGAAGCAGCCGCGGAGATCTCCGGATGATCGCTGTCGCGCAGGTCACGCCGGTCTGGTACTTGGCGCTC
>JANOQG010000105.1:0-3279 GCA_031422255.1 Actinomycetes bacterium
CCGGCGGGGCAGGCGGCGGCGAGATGGGGAGTGGCTGCCGGTCGCGCTCGGGCTGCTCGAGCTCTTGGCAAACACGCTTGATCGGCCCGACCTCGGGTCTACGTCGGTGCTCGACGTTGGCTGCGGAACCAAGTTCACCACCGCCTTTGTGAACAACGGTGTCCCGATCAAGCGCTACGTAGGCGTCGACACGGATGGCGATGTCATCGCCTACCTAACCAGCCAGGTTCACGATCCGCGGCTCTCCTTCCACCACCTCAATGCCCACAACGACCTCTACAACACCAATGGCGAGCCGTTGGCGTCGTTCGCGAGGCTCCCAGTGGGCGAGGAGCAGTTCGACGTCATCTCGCTCTTCTCTGTGTTTACCCACCTGGCGCCTCACGACTACACAGCCATGCTCAAGCTGCTCCGCCCCCACGTGGCACCCGAGGGCAAGCTCATCTTCTCCCTGTTCGTCGATGAGGGCATCGATCCCGCCCAGCGTGAGGCCTTCAATCGCGAGCTCCGACGCCGTCGAGAGGCAGGCGATCCTGAGGTGATCGCCGCGATTCAGGAACGGCAGGCCGCCGGCACCGAGATCCCGGACTTCGTCGACCGCGTCCCCGAGCGCCCGCTTCTGGAGGCTGTCTACTCCGAGCACTACGCGCGCAAGCTGATCGAGGGCACGGGCTGGGACGTCTTGGAGCTACGTCAGCCGGTGCGGCCGATCATCCAGCACCACTTCATCTGCAAACCGGCCTAGAGGCCGCCACCGACGACGTTCCGCGTTCGGTTGCGCTAGCCAGCGCAGCGTTGCGTGAGCGCGTCGCTGACGGAGGCGATGGCCGTGCCGTCCTGTGCGTCGACCGCGGCCTCAAAATCGGCGCGCAGATCGCTCAGGGAGCCGCCCGGGTCGCCAAGGTTCTCGGCGGTCACCCGCTGCTTTAGCTCGGCCTCGTTCACCTTGCCGAGGATGAACTCGCCCCGGAGGTCGTTGAACCGCCGACAGAAGGCAGCCGGCGAGTTGTCCCGGTCTGAACCGCACGACGAGACGACGACGAGCGCAACGAGCCAGAAGAGGTGTCTGCCACGCACGCTCCAACCCTACGCGTACATCCCGCTGGCGGCTGAGGTTCAGTGGCCACGACCGGCCTGGTAGCGCGCGGGGTCGGACTCGTTGTCGGCCGCCTCGATGCGGTCCTGGACGTTGCTCAGGGCGGCACGCGCCGCACGGCTGTAGCGGGGGTCGGGTTGGACCTCGTCATCCGGAAGGGGGGGTAGGCCGAACCCTGAGTAGACGACCTGGCGGGGGCGTTCGACGGGTGGGTGTGCTCGGTGCAGCGTGTCGCTGCAGTGCACAGTGACGTCCCCGGTGCGGGTCTCCAACATCTTGGGGCGCAGGTCGAGCCTTGGGTCGCGGCTCGTCGCGGTTGTGTTGGTGCGGTGGCTACCCGGGATCACCCCGAGGGCTCCGCTGACGCGGTCGGCACCGGTTACGGAGATGCCACAGGTCAGGGCGTTGCACAGGTAGGAGTGTTGGCCCTGCCCGCAGTCCTTGTGCCAGGGCAGGTCTGAGAGGCCGCGGACGATCCCCAGCGGTTTGACGAGGCCCTCACCGCCGGCCCTGTGCCGGTGAGCGTCGCCAGTCAGGTCGCCAATCCATCGGAAGCGAGCGTCCTCGGTCAGTGCTCGGAGCGTGGCGGACTTCTCGTAGAAGAAGAGCACCCGCACAGCTACGGATTCGCCGCGGTCGTTCTCGGCCCACCACGACTCACCGTCGTCGGGCTTGGCCTTCGCGATCCACTCGTCGATGTCCGCTCCCAGCGCGTCCATCTCGCCTTGATCGAAGACACCGCGGATGTGGAGGAACCCCGCCTGCTCGAGGAAGTGCGCCATCTCCTCGCAATCGTCGTCAATGGCGAATGAACGATCGAGGTCGAGCTCGCCGCCGTCGAGAGCGGTGAACGCGACATCGCCAGCCTGATGGACCCTGCGGCCATCGAGCAGGGCCCGAATCGCGGGCTCCCACCCGATCCAGTCGTTCACGTTGCCAGCGAGCAGCTTCACACGCGTGGTCATCATGAGGCCCATCGTCGACTGCAGGTCTTGCACGAGGTCGGACAGCGCGTCTGCCGACAGCTCGGCAACGACGCCCGCCGTGTCGATCCCGTCGCGGATTGCGAGAGAGCCGCGTGTCTCATGGAGTGTCACAGAGCGTCCCGCGACGTCGAGCCCGAGTGCGGGCAATTCGTTGTACAACACCCCCTCGCCAGCGACCCTCCCATGCACAGCAATCGCGCTGGGCAACAGGGCGTCGAAGACCTCGTCCCGCTCCAGGGCGCGGGTCTCCTTCTGGCGCCTTGTCCGGGTATCGATGGACATGCACCCTCCTCTCCGAGTCCTCCACTCACTATGGCCCGGTGTCAGGGACGCTGAATCAGCCGCCCCGAACCTACGGGAGTTGGGCTGACCCGTCGTTCTAACGTGTTGCTGATGAGCGACGATCAAGGCCGAGATTCGACCACGGCGACGACCTGGCACCATGGTTTGATCGCTCGCTGGTGGGCCAACTTCAAGCTCGACGGACCTGAGATCGCGTTCTTCCGATCCTACGTCGCGTCGGGTCAGCCGGCACTCGACGTGGGCTGTGGGAACGGCCGGCTGCTCGTACCGTGGGTCGCCGATGGGCTCGAGGTCGACGGCGTCGACGCGTCGGCCGACATGATCGAGGCCTGCCGGGCCGCTGCCCTCTCCGCCGGTTGCGAGCCCGTTCTGTACGTGCAACCGACCCACCGGCTCGACCTGCCGCGCCGCTACCGCACCATCATCAACTGCGGTGCGTTCGGTCTCGGTGGCAGCCGTGCGGATGACACCGAGGGCCTGCGACGCCTCCGCGCCCACCTGCTGCCCGGTGGTGTGCTGGCCCTGGACTACCAGGTCTACGAGTTCGACGACGATCGATGGCGACGATGGCGACCTCGGCCGGCCGACGAGACACCACCACCGACCGAGGCACGCCGGCTCGGGTCCGACGGCTTCCACTACGCCGTTCGTGAGCGTGTCGCCGGCGTAGATGTTGCAGAGCGTTCCATGACCCGCGAGTTGCAGGCGTGGCAATGGCAGCGCGGCGAGCTCGTCGCGCACGAGACCCACGACCTCGTCGCGAACTTGTACTCCTCGAACGAGATCGTGAAGGTCCTCGGCTCGGTCGGCTTCACCGACGTACGCGTGCTGGGCGACTACCACGGCGGTGCACCGACCGAGCTCGACGGGTTCCACGTCTTCATCGCAACCGTC
>JANOQG010000106.1:0-6273 GCA_031422255.1 Actinomycetes bacterium
GTGCTCGTCGAGGGCTCAGACATGGCCCGGGCTGAGCGCTACCTCCCGGTGACGGCTGCCTCGCATCGCGCAGACCTACGGCGCGACGCGTTACGAGCCACGGACGCTCTCGTCGCTCGGATGTTGGAATCGGTTGACCCCGCGTTGGACACGGTCCTCGTGATCGCCCCGTACCACCGCTCTGGATCCATCCACCTGACGGTGGCGGGGCTGCGTAGGCCTGGTCAGGCGCCTGGGTTCCTGCGCTCGGCGAGCACTCGTCGGAGCGGCCTGGTGACCCTTGTGGACATCGCGCCGACGATTCTCGACCTCGTTGGGGTCGAGCGCCCCTCCTCGATGGAGGGCCGTCGTTTCGAACGCGCTGGGTCCGGTTCGGACCTCGGCGTCGAACGCGCCGCTCATCTCGCGCAGATCGACGACGCAGCCCGCTATCGCGATCGGATGGTGGCTCCCGTAGCCGTTGTCTTTTCCGTGCTCCAGGTGGGGTTGTGGGCTGGTGTCGCCGTAGCCCTCACGAGGGGAGGCGCTCGCGCTCGTCGGATGGTTGGCCTCGGCGCCCTTGCGATGCTTTCGTATCTGCCAGCGACCTATCTGGCGGGGCTCGTGTCGTTTCACGACACGACACCGCTGGCGTATTGGGTGTTCGTTGGAGGGCTGGCCGCGATTGCATCCGTGCTCGCTGTGGTCATTGGGCGGCGGCGAGTGTTGGATCCTTTGCTCCTGTGCCTCGGCCTGGTGTTCGGCCTGTTGGCCGCGGACATGGTCGCCGGCGCCCCGCTGCAGCTCAACACCGTGTTCGGCTACTCGCCCACGGTTGGAGGTCGCTTCGCAGGCATGGGGAACCTGGCGTACGGGCAGTTCGCTGCGGCTGCCTTCCTGCTCTGCGGGTTGCTCACCCGGCGGCTGTCTGGCCGAAGCTTCGGCACAACAACTGCGTTCAGCGTCCTGGTGGTGGCCATCGTCATTGATGGGATGCCGTTCTGGGGCTCCGATGTGGGCGGGGTGTTGGCCCTTGTGCCCGCAATCGGGGTGACGGCCGCGCGCTTGTTGGGGCGACGCGTTCGCCGGCGATCCGTGGCACTGTGGGCCTCCGCATCCGTCGTGGTGGTGGGGCTCTTTGCGGCGATCGACCTCGCAAGGCCCGCCGACCGACGCACCCACCTCGGGCGGCTGGTGGAAGCCGTCGCTGATCACGGCCTCGGGTCACTTGAAACGGTGGCGACCCGGAAGCTGGGAGCCAACCTTGGGGTGATCACGAGCTCGGTCTGGACGGCGATGGTCCCTGTCGGGCTTGCCGCCATCGTGTATCTCCTGTGGCGTGCTCCCGGCCACGTGCGAACGATCCGAGACACCATTCGCGAGAGCCTGCCTGGTCTGGTGGTCGTGGGATTCCTCGGGTTCGCTCTCAATGACTCGGGAATCGCGGTGCCCGGGCTGATGCTGGGCGTGGTCAACGCCTCCTTGGTGTACCTCACCGTGCACACCGTGCCAGCCATCGAAGCGGGGTCGTGAGCTACCGCGCCCGGGCTCTGGGGCTCATCGCGGTCGTAGCCGGCGCGCTCATTGTGGTCGCCTCGCCCGCAGCTGTGGCGGGCCCTTCACCCAGCCCCCCGACCGAGCGACGGATCGTTGTTCTGACTGTGCCCGGCCTCACTTGGAAGGACCTCGACTCGCCATCGCTGCCGACGCTGCGTGCCGTCCTCGACGAGAGTGCGGTGGCCAACGTGGCGACGCGCGTCACCCGGGTGGTCGCGAACCCGGGTGAGGCCTACCTGACGCTCGGTACCGGCACGCGAGCAGTTGCGCCGAAGGAGGTGGCCGGCCAGGTCTTCAACGTTGACGAGCCCTTCGGGATCACCACGGCCGGCGATGAGCACTCCCGCCAGCAAGGCGTCACCGGAGGGGCGGACGCAGAGGTGGTGTCGCTTGCGTGGAGTCTGCTTCAGACAGCGAACGATGCTGCCGAATTCGGGGGGAGCATCGGTGCGCTTGGCCAGGCGCTTGCCGATGCAGGCGTGGACCGCGGCGTGGTGGCCAACGCCGATGGCGCCGATCCGCTGGTGCCCGGGGAGCCGATTCACCGTGAAGCCGCGCTGACGCTTGCCGATGAGAGCGGGGCGGTCCCCTGCGGGCGGGTGGACACGCTGCTGCTCGCCACTGATCAGCGGGCTCCGTTCGGGGTTCGGCTTGATCAAGAAGCGGTTCTGGACGTCTCGACGCGGTGTGGAACGCCCGGTTCGGTGGTCCTTGTCGAGGCATCAGATCTGCGTCGAGCGCTCGCCTTCGACGCACGCGCCACGCCGGAGCTTGCTCTGGCTGCCCACGAGGCGGCCCTTCGTTCCACCGACGCGCTCCTTCTCGGGCTGCTCAGCCAGCTCGATCTCGAGCACGATGCCCTCGTGGTGTTGGCACCCTCCACGCAGCCGAACCCAGGGTTGGGGGTGTTGGGGATCCGAGCCAAGGAGTTTCCTGCTGGCCTCCTGACCTCGGGAAGCACTCGCCTGCCGGGCTACGTGCTCCTCGCCGACATCACGCCGACCATTGCCCGGCTGGCGGGAGTCGAGATGGACGAGGCCTCGATCGAGGGACGTCCGATCGAGGGACATGCCTCCTCGAGTTCCGGGGGGGACCGCCGCGCCGAGCTTGTCGACGGAGAGGCCGCGGCGCTGTTCCGCGACGAGGTGCTGGAGGCGGTCGTCGTCACGATGGTGCTCTCGGTCAGCCTGCTGGCGTTGGCTGCTGCGGGTGTGTGGGCGGCTGGGTGGTCGAGGTGGAATCCGTGGCTCGAGCGGGTCGCTCTCGGGCTGCTGGCCTTTCCGTCCTTGACCTACCTCGCGGCCTTGCTTCCCTTCCAGAACTGGGGTGCGTCGGCCTACTGGTCGTTCTTGGTGCTGGGGTCATTGCTGTTGGCGATGCTCGGCTGGCAAGCGCGGAGGACGTGGCTCAATCCGCTCGCCCTCGGTTATGGGCTGGTCATCGCGGTGGTGACCCTCAGCGTCGTCGCTCTCGGCTCGCGCCTTCAGGTCGCCACCGTCTTCGGCGATTCACCGATCGTGGCGGGCCGCTTCACCGGCATCAACAACGTGACCTTTGCGTTCTTCTTCATGGCGGGGACGATGCTGGCGTGCGTCGCTGTGGAGCGCTGGCCAGGCGAGCGTGGGCGCCAGCGCATGCTCGCGATTCTGGGGCTTGTGCTCCTCATCGATGTCGCCCCGATGTGGGGTGCGGACGTGGGAGGCGCGCTTGCTGGCCTGCCGGCCCTGGTGCTGGTGGCAGCGGGCCTCGGTCGTTGGAAGGTGCGGTGGCGGACTGTCGCGATGATCGCGCTCGCGACGCTGGTGCTCGTCGTCGGACTCGGGCTCCTCGATCTCACGCGCGCCACGGCAGATCGATCACACCTCGGCAGGTTGTTCGAGCGAATAGGCAGTGATGGTCTCAGCGGGCTGACGACGATTGTCGAGCGCAAGTTGACCGTCAACCTTCGGTCGCTCTCCTCCAGCTCATGGCGCTTCCTCTTCGGGCCGTTGGCCATCGCTGCTGCGCTTGTCTGGTGGCGGGCACGCGACCGTGCGGTGGCTGTGGCGCAAGCCTTCCCAGCCCTCCGCCGAGCTCTCCCCGGAATGATCGTGCTGGCAGTCCTGGGCTATGGCGCGAACGATTCCGGGATCGCGGTGCCAGCCGCCATGTTGGCCTCAGCTGTACCCGGCTTCGTCTACCTGGCTTGCCGGGTCGGCTCGACGGAGCCCGCGCGATGAGCGCTGGCAACCTCGCATTCGCTCTCCTCCTGATCGGTGGGATCGTCGCGGCATTTCTGCTGGAGAGAGCGGTTGCTCCGGTCTTGGCCGCACCGGCGCTCCAGCGCGAGAACTATCGGGGACGCCGGCTCGCGACTGCGGGTGGGATCGTGATCGTGCTGGCCGTCCTCGTCGTCGAGGCGGCCCGTACTGCCCTGGCGGAGTTCGGTGCAGGCGAGGAGCTCAGCGACAGCCTGCTGCGCTCAATGGTGCTCTTCGCCTGCTTCGCCTTCGCCTTTCTCGGCCTGATCGACGATCTCCTCGGCACCGCCGAGGAACGAGGCTTCGCTGGACACCTGCGGGCGCTGGCTCACGGGCGGCTGACTACGGGGGCGATGAAGCTCTTCGGCGGGGGCGTGGTCGCGATCGTGCTCGCAGCGGCTCCGGGTGAGGTGAGCGGACGGCGGTTGTTGGCCGATGCCGCGCTCGTCGCGCTCGCGGCCAACCTCGGCAACCTGCTCGACCGGGCGCCAGGACGCACGATCAAAGTGGCCTTGCTCGCCTACGTGCCGGTGGCGCTGGCCGCAGGGACCTCTCCGGTGGGATTGGCGCTGGCCCCGGTGCTCGGCGCTGGAGCGGGCCTGCTCCGCGCTGACCTCCGGGAGCGGCTCATGTTGGGCGACACCGGCGCCAATCTGCTGGGGGCTGTGTTGGGCCTCGGCGTCGTACTCGAGACGAGTCGACCAGTGCGCACGGCTGTGCTCGTGGCCCTTGTGCTGCTCAACCTGGCCTCTGAGCGGGTGTCCTTCTCGAGTGTCATCGCGCGAGTGTCGGCGTTGCGGTTTCTCGACGAGCTGGGTCGCAGTCGTCCTTGAGATAGGTGACGTGGACGGGGTCGTCGGCCGGAACGGCCCGGTACCCGATATCGACGAGGCCCGCGGGAAGTGCACCGAAGGAACCCCAGCGCTCCGCGCTGCGCACCAGTACCGCGCACACGTCCGTCCGGTCCGCGGTGGCGAGCACGGTTTCGGTGGTGATCTGCCCGACCTGAATCCGAAGGATGGACGGATCGACCAGATCCGGCGTGGTGCCTCGCCCTGCCCGCCAGACGATGCCAGGGTCGTCGCTGATCGCGAGTGCATCCTCGGGGAGCGCTCGAACCAGGGCGACCGTGGCCGCAGCCTCGTCTCGAAGGGGGGCCGGGTGGACGAAGTCCCACAGGTGCACGACGTGGTAGGGGAGTGCGATCACCAAGACCGCTGTGAGCACCCGCGTCGATGGGCGGTGCCGCGCCACGAGGAGCGCCAGTGCTGGGATCAGGTGGGAGAGGTGGGGGCGCCAAAGCGGGTGCTCGAGCAGGAGCACCGCGAGGGTGCCAGCTAGCCACGTGAGGAGCAGCGCGTCGGGCGCGGTCAGCCAGGATGCATGCGTGGTGGGCTGTCGGGCGCCCACGCCGCGGGCCGCCACGAGTCCGACGACCACCGCCCCGAGGAGCAGGAGCAGGGGCAAGTCGCGGTCTCCAAGCGTGCTGAGGACCTTCGCCATGTTCGCGCCCGGCGTGCGAGACCCGGTGGCCTCGAGGTGGTAGCCGTACGACTGCTCCCAGACGTCCCCGGGACCCCAAGGCAGCCACAGGATGAGGTGGGACCCCACCGCAGCCGCTGCCCCCGCAAGGATTGGAGTCCAGCGGCGGTGGGCCACGAGCACGAGGGCCACCGGGAGCACAACCGGCAACAGGAGGGCCTTCACCGAGACGGTTGCGCTGACAGCCAGCCCGAGCCAGATCGCTCGGTGCACGGTGATGTCGTCCCGCCAGCGCAGCACGAGGAGGACCGTGAGGGTCGCGAAGAACAGGGCCATGCCGTCGGCGGAGACCGGGGCGGTGACCCACAGGGCGCTGCCGGTCAGCGCGACGAATCCCCCTGCGAGCAAAGCACCAGCGCGGTCGCTGATGAGTCGTCCTGCGAGGTAGGTGACCACGACGAGGCCCAATCCGGCGAGAAGGGTGCTGAGTCGCGGAGCGTTGACCGTACGCAGGCCAAGGAGGTCGCCGATCCAGATGAGGGGGAGATGCAGCGGACCCTGACTCGAGAAGACGTCGCGAAACGGTTGCCCACCTGCGCGCATCGCGACCGCCGATGCCCCGTAGACGCCATCGTCGAAGGTGAGGTGGCGCTGGGCGAGGAAGGCGGGAGCTCTCGCCGCGAGGGCGACCGAGACCAGCATCGTCAGATCAAGACGGCGGATCAGGGGGGTCTCGCTGGGGGTGGAGGCGATCGCCATGGCTGGCGGGGAGGTTACCGAGGCCAGCACGGGCACCCCTGTCGCGCCGATGCGCGGCGACGGGCGGCGCCAACGGTAAGGTGCTCACCCGTGGCTGCGTCGAACAATTCGCTCACGGAGGTCCTCCGTTGACCAAGCACATCTTCGTCACCGGAGGCGTTGCGTCATCACTGGGCAAGGGGATCACGGCATCCTCGCTCGGCCGACTGCTGAAGGCCCGAGGGCTTCGGGTCACGATGCAGAAGCTCGATCCGTA
>JANOQG010000107.1:0-3336 GCA_031422255.1 Actinomycetes bacterium
GTCGATCTCCACGGAGCGATCACGGCCGTGACACCGTTTGAGCCGATCACCGAGCACTGCACGCCGGTGGAGGACTTGGATCCGAACCAGTCGGTTTCGTCAGATGATCCGCCTATTTGCACGGGCGCCGACAACACCATCGTCGGGACCGTCATGGTGGAGGAGCAACCAGATGACCCCCAGGGCGGCCGCAAGATCTCGTTCACGGTCACAACGGACACCGAGATCACCGGCACGAACGCAGCGGGTCTCGGCGTCGGCGTCTTCGCTGACTTCGTCGAAGGCCAGACGGCTGACACCTGGGTGCTCGATGGTGTCTGCGCCGAGAGCTACCCCGAGCAGTGCGCCCTCGAAGCCATCCGCGTCACGGGCTGACAGCGGTTCTGTGAACGGATACGTCCGCATAACGGACGTATCCGTTCACAGAACCCGTCAGGTCAGCTGTTCGAGGACGTTGCTGGCTGCGAGGTCGCGGTCGCGTAGGGCGGGGCGGTCCTTCACGCTGCCGCCTGAGGAGAGGGTGGCAAGGACGTCGACAGCCGTCAGGAGGTCGCGCAGCTCGCGGGGGGGCGGGAAGTACTCGTCCTCCTCGGTGATCCGCACCTCCTCGACGCCATTGACGGGAGCGAGGTGGGCGATGACGGCCTCGACCAGCTCGTCGGGTGCCGATGCGCCGGCTGTGACGCCGACGGTGCCGGTGAGGTTCGAGGGCAGCTCGCTGGGGTCGTTGATGCGAAAGACCTTGGCGGCGCCCGACTCGCGAGCCAGCCGCTCAAGCGCTCGAGTGTTCGACGAGTTCGCCGAGCCGATGACCACGACGGCGTTGCAACGTTCGGCAATGGCGCCGAGCGCGGACTGGCGGTTCGTGGTGGCGAAGCAAAGGTCGCTGCGCCCTGGCTTCCAGAGGTCGGGGAACCGCTCGGCGCTGCGATTCGCAACCGCCGCCCAATCTCGATGCGAGAGGGTGGTTTGGGCGAGCAGGGCCACTGGCTGCTCGAAGGCCGGCAGCGCATCCACCTCCTCGACCGACTCCACGCGGTGGATGGATTCGGGTGCGACGGCCATCGTGCCGACTGCCTCCTCATGCCCCTCGTGCCCCACATAGATGATCTGGTAGCCCTTGCCTGCGCGCACCTTGACCTCGTGGTGCACCTTCGTGACCAGCGGGCACACGGCATCGACCACGTAGCCGCCGCTTGCCCGCGCCGCTGCCACGACCTCGGGAGCGGAGCCGTGGGCGGACAGCATGATCGGTCGACCGGGCGGCACCTCGGCGATGTCGTCTACGAACACGACGCCGAGGTCTCGGAACCGGTCGACCACGAGCTGGTTGTGCACGATCTCGTGGTAGCAGTACACCGGCGGCTCAAAGGCCCGCACCATCCAGGCCAGTGCCTTGATCGCCATCTCAACACCGGCGCAGAACCCTCGAGGGGCGGCAAGGAGCACGTTGTCGACAGGCATCGCCGCTCAGCGTAACTAAGGGTTCACGGGCCCAGCGCCGTACCCTTGCGAGATGCCCGCTCCCCGCGTTGTCGCCGTCGCGCCGGGTTCGCCGGCCGAGCGGGCTGGGGTTGCTGTGGGGGACGAGGTCCTGTCGATCGACGGCCAGGTGCCGCGGGACATCATCGAGTGGCGCTTTCTGGTGGACGATGGCGACCCGGTGCTGGATGTCGAGCGCGGTGGCCTGCAGCTCACGCTGGAGGTCGACAAGCGAGCGGGGGAGCCCCTCGGGGTCGACGTGCAGTCCGCGCTGTTCGACCAGGTGCGCACCTGCGACAACCACTGCGAGTTCTGCTTCATCTACCAGCTCCCTCCGGGCCTCCGGCAGAGCCTCTATCTCAAGGACGATGACTACCGGCTGAGCTTCCTGTATGGGAACTTCACCACGCTCACCCGCTTCACGGAGGCCGACCTCGAGCGGGTCATCACTGAGCGCCTCAGCCCCCTCAACGTCTCGATCCACGCCACCGACCCAGAGGTCCGAGTGGAGATGCTCCGGAACCGTCGGGGGGCCACAAGCCTGCGTTGGCTGCGAGCGCTGCTCGACCACGGCATCGAGGTGCACGGTCAGGTGGTCGTGTGCCCGGGATTGAACGACGGCGCAGTGCTTGACGACACCCTCGCCGGGGTGCTCGATCGCTTCCCCGATCTTGCCTCGCTCTGCGTCGTGCCTCTCGGCATCAGCCGCTACAACACCGAGAAGCGCATGCGCCCTCACACGGTCGCCGAGGCTCAGGCCGTCGTGGACTGCGTGGAGGACTGGCAGGACATCTACCTCCGGGTGCTCGGCCGCCGCCTGGTCTTTGTCGGCGACGAGTACTACCTGCTCGCGGAGCGTTCGTTCCCAGGCGCCGAGGCCTACGAGGGCTTCGCCATGCACGAGGACGGCGTGGGCATGGCGCGCACCCTCGAGCTGGAGCTCTTTGGGGAAAAGGCAGACGCCACCGGCAAGCAGGCTGGCTTCTTCGCTTGGGCCGACGGGTCCGGCTCTACGGATGCCGAGTACGAGCCCTACCGGGGCAACCGTGCGTCCGCTGGCCAGCTCCTGCAGATGCGCCCGTCACGCCGGGCGCCCGTGGGAATCCTCACCAGCACGTACGGCGCCCGCGTGCTGCAACCGCTGGTGGCCCGCCTCCAGCGGTCGGATGTACGTGTCGTGCCTGTCGACAACCTGTTCTTTGGCGGCACCACCGGCGTCACGGGCCTCCTGGTGGGGGAGGATCTCGCGCGAGCGCTCGAGGCGGAACCCGTGGGTCATCGCTACCTGCTCCCGGACGTCTGCCTCTCCAACGGCCGGTTCCTCGACGGCACCGCCCCGGAGGACCTTCCCCGCCCCGTAGAGATCATTCCCACCGACGGACACGCGCTGCGGACGGCACTCGCGTTCCCTGCGCGCGCTCTGGAGGGGGCACGATGACGCTTCCCATGGTCTGCATCGTCGGGCGACCCAACGTGGGCAAGTCCACCCTCGTCAACCGCATCGTCGGCAAGCGCGTGGCGATCGTCGAGGAGAAGCCCGGCGTGACGCGCGACCGCAAGGAGGTGGAGGCTGAGTGGCAGGGCGTGCCCTTCCTCCTCGTCGATACTGGCGGCTGGATTGCCAGCGGCTCGTCGCTCGACGACAAGGTCTCGCGGCAGAGCGAGCAGGCTATTCAAGAGGCCGACGTCGTGCTCCTGCTGGTCGACGCTGTCACCGGGATCACCGAGGACGACAGCCGCATCGGCACGGTCGTTCGCACGTTGGCCAAGGGTCCTGTGCTCCTCGTCGCGAACAAGGTCGATGATGCTGGACGCGAGGGACTCATCTGGGAGGCCCTGTCGCTTGGGCTTGGG
>JANOQG010000108.1:0-1768 GCA_031422255.1 Actinomycetes bacterium
GTGATGTGGAACGGATCGTCGCATTCGCAGCAGACGCATTGGTCCAGCCCCCAGAGTCGTCGGGCAATGAGCTGTCCTCCGACCTGGCCCCTGATAACCGACGACCAAGAGGATGAGAACGAGCTGCGGGCATTCCTGCCACGCGCCAGCTGGGCATTCCGGGCCGTCTGTGACAGGACGAGCGCCTACCAACACCGACAAGGGAGGGGCGTCCGATGCCCGTTCTGATGATCGGGGAGGTGCCGAACCTGACCGAAGGACCGACGCGGGGATGCTGGGCCAGTTGATGCCGATGATGCGCGGCCAGCAGGGGTTCATCTCTCACGCTGCGTGGCTCAGAACGAGATGATCTACAGGTCAAGTCCGAGTCGAAGGCGCCCGCCCCTGATGTATTCGTCTGGAGTCATGGCGATGTGCTTCGCGGCGGCACGTGCGTCTCTCTCACGCCGTTCGAGTGGTGACGACCGCATAATGGAGACGGTTCCGGCCATCTCGGTGACCAGGTTGATCGCCCAGAGGGCTGATTGGCTGGCGAAGGTGCACGCGAGTTTGAAGTCGACTCGGCTCGCTTCTAGGTCCGTGCCGGCTTCGGTTCCCTCGAGCAGCGTGCTCATCGTGTGGCGGAGGTAGGCCCGGCTCGCGGCGGTTCGCGCCTGAATCTGACCGAGCTGCGACTGGATCAATTCGCGTTCTGCGAACGGGACGCCGTCGCCGTATCGCCTTGCAGAGCGAGCCTTGGTAACGAAGTCGTCGATGGCGCCGGCCGCGATGCCGAGCGGCACGGTGGCCACCGTCCACGAAAAGATCGAGCCGGTGGGGAGCCGATAGAGCGT
The DNA here is from genome assembly GCA_031422255.1 of Actinomycetes bacterium. Classification (GTDB taxonomy): domain Bacteria; phylum Actinomycetota; class Acidimicrobiia; order Acidimicrobiales; family VFJN01; genus VFJN01. The sequence continues at coordinate 834 of JANOQG010000108.1, forward strand.
GCCGGGCTGCGTCGGCTCGGGCTGGAAGGCGTGCGCGAAGCGGTCAGGTACGAACACATCCGAGAGCTCGAAGTGGACGCTCCCCGTGGCGCACAGACCCGAAACGTCCCAGTTCTCGTCAAGTTGCACGTCCCGGCGGGGTGCATACACGAAGATCAGCTCACCGGTGGCCTGCTCGCCGTCTTCGACCTCGCAAAGTGGGGTGAACCACGTGCCGTGCGGTGAACCACTTCCGAAGGGCCACCGCCCCGTCACCGAGTATCCGCCCGGCACACGCACTGCGCGTCCGACCGCACCTGTCGATGAGACCACGAACGCCAGGGGATCGTCGAAGATCTCTCGCGCGCTCTCTTCCGGGAGGTATCCGCCAGCGCGCGCCATGCCACCCCCATTGCCCACGAGCCAGCCGATCGTGCCGTCTAGCGCAGCGGCCGCTTCGACGACACCCATGAACTCGAGAGCCGACAGACCGTGTCCGCCGAGCGACGACGGCAAGAGGAGTCGGAACAGACCGAGCGCGGCGAGCTGCTCCACCAGGTGATCAGGCAACCGACCGTCCGAGTCGAACTCGCTGCGATGCTCCGCCACCACAGGGGCAAGCTCGCGCACCCGTGTCTCCAACTCGAGAGCCCCAACCGCGCTCCGGCCCTCAACGGACGATGTCATCGCTGGCCCCTTTCTCGTCATCGTGCCGCTGACACTAGAGAACTCTGGAACGCCCCGTCTCTCCGTCGGCCGGAGATGATCCAGTGGTTCCCGTTTCGGCGGTGTCTTGCGGAATCGAGCGAGGGCGGAGCAGGGCGGGTGACCCTCTTCTGCCGGAAGGCCCGGTGCTCGCCCTGCGTCGGCAATCCGGGCAGTAAGGGCGTTCGCCGCTGGTCCACTCTCGCGTTGCGGTTGACGAGGGCTCAGGCTCGATCGTTCCTGGGCGTGTC
>JANOQG010000109.1:0-6299 GCA_031422255.1 Actinomycetes bacterium
GCAGGCCGAAGCCGCCGTCGCCCTGATCGTCGGAACGATTGTTGAAATGCGACCGATCATCACTGAAGCTGACGTAGTCGCTGCGGGATACGAGTCGATCGGAGACGGTGGGGCACCGGGGCAGTACACCCACTACGTGAACTGGTCGTTCCTCACGGATGCCTTCGAGCTCGATCCGGCACACGTCGAGTCGATCGTGATGAAGATGAATGCTGACGGGTCGACTCGCGTGGTCGCCGGGATGTACGCCCTCACCCTGGGCAAGGGCGCCGACGACGTACCCGAGATTGCCGGATCGCTCACGACGTGGCACGACCACGACAACATGTGCTTCGACGGCACTGGGTTCGTGGGGCTCACCGTCGCGGGCAGTTGCACGAGTGGGCTCCTGCTCGACATGCCGCCGATGCTGCACGTGTGGGTTGAGGAGACCGGCTGCGGACCGTTCGGCATCATCGACGCCCTCGGGAACGACTGCGGCGCGGTCCACGGTCACTGAATCTCGTCGAGGCCGCCATGCCTGTCGGCGCGTAGCTCCTGCGCACGCCGTCCCCTTCGCCGACCCAATGCCGCTGCCGCCGACCTGAACGGTCGCTCGCAGCGGAAGAGCGGCGCATAGGCAACCAGGCTGAGCGGGTACGGGAACGAGATGGCCATGAGTGCCACGATGCCAACATGGAAGATCCATGCCGACGCGGCCCATGACGTCGCCCAACGCCGGCTCAACAACGCCATCGGGGCACCCAGCTCAACGACGAGCGTGGCAAGTCCGAGCGGCCGGACGAGGCCTGGATGGTTGGCGAGGGGGGCGGCCAAGGGCGAGTAGGGACTTCCGAGCACCTTCTTGCGTGCGTTGTCGAAGGTGATCTGATGCAGGAGGGTGTCGCCCGTCAGCCACTCGCCGCCGGTGTAGCGAAGCTTGGCGATTCCGGTCACGACGTAGGTGAGCACGGTGACGAACGCGGCCAGTCGCAGTGGCCAGCCGTAGCGGACGCTCGGTGCGGGCAGAGCGCTCCGGCGCGCATCCACGGACCAGGCATCCACAGCTGGGGCCAGTCCCACGATGAGCACGTGCATCGCCAACAGGTTGTCGGAGTGGAAGAGGTGGCTCCAGGAGTTGCGATAGGTGAGCACGCACAGGAGCAGCAACGCGAACGTGGGTCCCGAGACGCGGTACTGCCAGCCAAGGGTGAAGGCGATCCCGGCCAGGATCGTGGCGATCAGTACGGCCTGAGCGGGTCCGGGGGTGAGCGGTGAGCCCAGCACCGAAAGCGCGCCTGGAGGATCCCATCGAGCGGGATCAAGGCGGGTGACGGTGAGGAAGTACGGGAGACGCACCAGGAGGTACCCGACGGCGAACGCGCCGGTGAGAATGCGAAAGGCGGCGAGCCGCTGGGCGGGAGCCTCCGCCAGGAGCGTGACGTCCAGCTGCCTCACGGCTCCGCCTGGCAGCGGGCGTGCACGCGGATCTCGAGCGGGGGAGCGTCGGATTGCAGGAGCTCGATGGTGTCGTGCGTCTCGGTGACGATCTCGATCGTGGCCTGCGCGGCGATCCGTCCCGCCACCTCTCGGCAAAGGCGTTCCAGGGCAACCGGACCGTCGTGGATGGCATTGCTCACCGTGACAGCGGCAAGCACGATCTCGTCCGTACCGCCGATGGTGGTCGGGGAGAGGCGCTGGCGCCCTTCAGCGTTCACCAGCACCACCGTGTCGATCGCCATCACGCGCCCGCGGTCGCTCGTGAACATCGGGTAGGTGGAGATCGGAAACCCGTCCGCGCCCCCGGGGAGGACGGCGGGCAGCACCACCGCGAGACTCACTGCCATCGTGAGCAGCCGCCTCGTCCAGTTCGTCATGACGGCGACGAGGCTAGGTCGTGTCGCTAGTCTCGATCCCGGTGGCGACCACGGTGAGGCGGCGGGTGGGGACCGGCATCGTGGCCTGGCTCGGCGGGATCGGAGCACTGGTGGCCGTCGCCCACCCGTCCTCGTGTCCGGCGCCCTCCTCAGAGGAGGCCCTGCGGGCATCCCGCGATGGCGTGGCATGGATCGCGGCGAACCAGCGGGCGGACGGGTCGTTCCTCTATCGCTATGACCGCGACCGGGGAGCCGTGGAGCCTGGCTACAGCTATGCGCGGCACGGGGGCACACTGCTCGCGCTGGAACAGGCCCGAGGTGTGGGGATCTCCCGTGCGACGAACACCGCTGAGCGCGCGATCGACTGGGCGACCGGCGAGCTCACGAACCTCGCCGGCGGTCGGGCCGCCTTCGGGCCGGAGACGGGGGCGACAGCGCTGTTGGTGGTGGCTTTGGTCGAGCGCCGTCACCAGGACGGTGTGACGGGCGATGACGAGCTCCTAGACCGGCTCGGGCGCTTCCTGGTGGGCGCCGTCACGAAGCGGGGCTCCGTGGTCGCGGCGTGGGACCTTGCGACTGACGAGCCGGTGCAGGGATCCACGTCGCCGTTCTTCACGGGCGAGATCCTGTGGGCGCTGGCGCGTCTGCATGCCGAGTTCCCCCGTTCGGGATGGGACGAGCCGGCCCGGCGCGTGAGCCGCTACCTCGTGACCGAGCGAGATGATGTGGAGGGTTGGTTCCCGCCGGTGTCTGATCACTGGGCAGGCTACGCCCTAGCCGAGATGGCGACGTGGCCGACGAATGCGGGTGCTCCCGCTGCGCTGAACGGAGCAGAGCTGAGCTACGCACGTCGGCAGGCGGGCATCTTCGGCCTGCAGGCCCGCTTCGAGTCGCAGCGTCGGCCCGATGGCCTCGTGCGCATCACACGCGGGCCCGTGGCCCTGACCTCGGGCATCGGCACGGTGGGGGAGGGCCTCGGGGGGATCTGGCGTCTCGGTGCCACCGAGGCCGGCCTCGCCCTCGACCGTGAGGCCGTCGGTGAGCGCTTGGCCTGCGTCGCGAGCCTCCTCGTCGCCCGGCAGACCCACAGCGACGACCCGCGCCTCGACGGTGCGTGGTTCCGCAGTGACGTCACCCAGGTGGATGACGCACAGCACGCCATCTCCGCGTTGCTCCAGGCCCTGCCGGTGCTGGAGGTCCGCTCGTGAGCCTGGCCATGCTGGCCCTGGCGGCACTCGCGGTGATCAACCCCGCCCGTGTGCGGTCGGCTCTCCCACAGCGGGACCACGTCCTCGTCGGGGCGCTCGGGGCCGCGCTCGCGTGGCTCATGCTTGTCCCGACGGTGCTGGCCGCTCATCTGCTGCTCGACCAGGTCGACATCGCCGCCTCCACCTTGCGCATGGGGGTGGGGGTGCTCCTCCTGCTCCAGGGCGCGGCGGTGGCCCTAGCGGCCCCGCCGCAGGCCGAGCCAGGCCTTCCGGGTCGACGGGCAGCCCTTGTGCCCGTGGCGTTCCCCGTCACGCTCACGCCGGGCCTCGGCGGGCTCGCTGTGTCCGCGAGCGTCGATCATCCCGCCCCCGTGGCTCTGGCCGTTCTCGCGCTTGCCCTTGCCACGATCCCTGGGCTCGCGCTGATCTCGTCGCAGGAGTCGCCGGTGCGGAGGAGGGTGCTCACGGCGCTCGGCCGTGCGACAGGCGCGCTGCTCCTCGTGAGTGGCGTCGCCCTCCTCATGAACGGCGTGTTCGACATCTGACGCAGGTCAGCGGAGGTGGTCTGCGAAGAAGGCGAGCGTGCGGGCCCAGGCCTCGGTGGCAGCGGCTTCCTGGTACATGGACGGGGCGTCCCAGTTGCTGAAGGCATGCCCGGCGGCGTAGCGGTGGACGGTGATGTCGTCCCGGTCAGCCACGGCTTGCTCTACCTCGACGATCTTCTCCTCTGGGATGAAGGGGTCTTCGGCTCCGTAGTGGAACAGCATCGGGCAATGGACCGTCGGCAGCAGGCCGAGCAGGTCGTTGTTGCCCGAGCCGTAGTAGGACACGGCCGCGTCGATGCCCTCGCCGTCCACCTGGCTGCGGCCAGCGGCGGCGAAGGCCAGCGAACCCCCGAGGCAGAAGCCGACCGCACCGATCTTGCCGGTGCACTCGCTCATCTGGAGGAGGTGGGCGTGCGTGGAGGCGACGTCCTCGGCGGCCGCCTCGAGGTCGAGCTGCTGCATGATGGCGAAGGCGTCGGCCATGCCTGCCTCGTCCTTGCGCTCGAACCGGCGCTCGATGCGCCAGAACATGTCGGGCACGAGCACGACATACCCCTCGAGGGCCAGCTTGTCGGCCAGGCCCCGCATGTTGTCGTTGATCCCAAAGATCTCCTGGAACAGGAGGATTCCCGGGCCGGAGCCGGATTCGGGAACTGCGCAATAGGCGTCGAAGGTGTCGCCCTCGGGGGTTGCAATCTGCTCATATCGGGGCTCAGTCGTCATGGGTCGCGACGTTATCGGCGCGCGAACGCAGGGCGCCCTGGCGGTAGGCGAGCAGCATCATCTCGGGGTCGCTCCAGGTGACCTCCTTGGGCACCATGGCGTTGGCGAGGGCCGCGCAGGCACGCTTGGTGGAGGCGAGGCTGAGGGGATCCATGGAGAGGAGCCGGGCGGCCATCGTCCGCGTGGCGGCGGGGACCTCGTCGTCGGGGTGCACGTGGTTCACGAAACCCCACGCGGCAGCCTGCGCACTCGTGAAGCGCTCACAGAGCATCGTCACCTCCTTCGTGCGGGCCGGTCCGAGCTCCCGCATCAGTCGGGGAAGTGCTTGCCAGGTGAGCGGGAGGTCGAGCTCCACCTCCGGGATCGAGAACCAGGCCGAGTCAGCGGCCAAGCGCAGGTCGCAGGCAGTCAGCAGCACCACGCCACCCCCGATGGCGAGCCCGTTGGCCACGCCGATCGTCACTTGCGGGAGGCGGTCGAGCATCTCGCAGGTGCGGCCACCGAGGTGCGCACGAGCCAAGCGGTCCAGGTCGTTGACCGGGGGCGTGGGCCGGCGGTCGCCGAGCTGCGCTCCCGCCGAGAACGCCCGTCCGGTTCCCGTGAGGACCACGACGCGCACCGTGGGGTCCGTCTCGAGGGCCGCCAGCTGATGCTGGAGCTCGTCGTGCATCGCGATGTTCAGCGCGTTGAGCTTGTCGGGCCGGTCGAGGGTGATCGTGAGCAGGCCGTCGAGCTCGCTGTCCCGGTCAACGCGGATCAGGTCGTAGTCCGTCATGCCAGGAGGCCTAGCACGAGGCAAGCCTGTGTAGTTCCCTGTGACCAAGCGGTGGAAAACTCAGCAAGATTTGGGGACAACCGAAAAGGTCGGTGGATAAGCCTGGGGATCTCGCGAAACCCGTTGACGACGGGACGGGCAAGGTCCACGATCGGTCGTACCGCAGCGGAACGGAGCGGTGCGAGAGCGAGAAGTGACCGGAGGCTTCGGCCAACGGAGAACCCTCAGGAACGCACCGAGACCACCGCAGTGGGAGGACGTGGTATCCACCGTCCGCCCGGCAGGGGAGGCGCAAGCCGACCAGGTCGAGCGGTCCGCCAGGTGACCGGGGCAACTCGGAGGACCAGCGGGAGGGAGTCGGAGCGCTTCGGCGAGCTGGCCCCCAACGGGCATCGCCCGCCAGAGCCTTGGCTCGGACGGGCGATGTGAGTGATCGGAGCGAGGCTACGGTCTCGCAAGGGTCGCTTGGTGGATGCCCGACCGACTGGTGGCCCCGGCGCCGCCCCTGGCTTCGGCTGGAGGCGCCCGGGGCCGCCCCCTTTTTCAGCCCGACCCAGTGTCGCAGTACCGTTGTCGGGCGATGACCGATGCCATGAACGGGGGACCTCGGGCCACCAGCGATCTGCTGGCCGGCACCCGCTGGTGGATCACGGCCATCGACGGCCGTCCCGCCCTCGAGGCTGAGGTGCTCGAGGTGAACTTCGGCCACGATGGGCGCGCCTCGGGCACGACCGGCGTCAACCAGTTCACCACCAGCTACAGCGTGACCGCCGAGTACCTCACCTTCGGCCCGATGGCCACCACACGCCGGATCGGCCCGCCGGAATTGGTCGAGCAAGAGATCCGGGTGATCCAGTCCCTGGCCGGGATGTGCTCCTACCGGCTTGAGCGCTACACCCTCGGATTCGATGGGCCGCTTGGCCGGGTAGAGCTCGGCACCAGCACGCCGGTCGGTCCCCCACCGGAGAGCGCGGACTTCGTCGACGAACGCTCCTGAGCCCGCTCAGCGCAGAGGGGTGAGCGCCACCGAGAGCGATCCAAAAAGGATCGGCTCGGGCGGGCGGCCCCGCAGGAGGGACAGCTCACTGGTTGAGCTGGAATGCAGAGGCGGCATCGCTCCCCGCGGCAGAGTCCTCGGCGAACTTCTCGAGCCACTCCTTGGCCTGCTGGTTGCCGGACGCATCCACCATTG
>JANOQG010000110.1:0-9009 GCA_031422255.1 Actinomycetes bacterium
GGTCACGCGCACGCTTCAGCGGTTGCCGGTTCACGAGCACGCGATTCCGGCCGGTCGCCATCAGCTCCGCCTCGATGAGCAGGGTGCGGCCCTCCCGCTCCCCCTCGGCCCTGATGACCGCGCTGGTTGCCCCCTGGCGGATCAACGCCTCCGTAGGAGCCCCACGGAACGACGCCATCGTGGCGAGCCAGCTGATTGCCTCCAGCACGTTCGTCTTGCCCTCGCCGTTGTCCCCGAGCAGCGCTGTGAGCCCCGAGGCCAGCTCGATGTCTGCGGACGCGTACGACCGCACATCCGTGAGCCAGACCCGATCCAGACGCATCAGCGAGAGCCTCTCATCTGCGGATCTGGGGTTGCTGAGGCCGTTCGAACCGGCATCGGTCGCGCGAGATCAGAGGGGCGGAGCCCAGCGCTACGAGACGCGTACCGGCATGAGCAGGTAGAGGAACTCCGGATGCTCCGGGACCCGCAGCAGGGCGGGCTTCAGCGCATCCACCGTCTCGATCGTGACTTCGTCGCCGGGGGCTACTTCGATCCCCTGAACCAGGTACTCGGGGTTGAAGGCCACCGTGAGCTCTGTGCCCTCGAACTTGGCATCGAGGCTTTCATGAGCTTGGCCGACATCCTGGGTGACGGCAACGAGCTCAAGGCCATCGTTTGACATCGCAAGGCGTACCGGGGTGGCCTCTCTGGCGAGGAGCTTCACGCGGCGCACCGCTTCGAGCAGCACCTCACGACCCACGGTGAGCCGATTCGGCTGTGCCTGGGGAATCAGGCGCTCGTAGGGCGGGAACTCGCCCTCGATCAGCACCGTGGTGAGTCGGGTGCCACCTACCTCAAAGCTGGCTTCGCGCTCGCCGAGGCGCACCGAGAGCGTGTCGCTCGCCGAGAGCACTCGGGCGAGCTCCTGCAGGGCGCGGGACGGAATGAGCACGTGCTGTCCCTCAGCGAGCACGTTGGTGCCGGGGAGGTCGCGAATGGCCAGCCGGTAGGAGTCGGTGGCGACCAAGCGCAGTCCACCAGCCTCGGCCGCGAGGAGCACCCCGGTGAGGATCGGGCGCGCATCGTCGCTCGACGCGGCACGCACGACCTGGGACAACGCAAGCCCCAGCTCGGCTGAGGCGAGGGTGACCGGCTCGCCCACGGCTTCGGCAAGACGCGGGAACTCGTCGGCCGGGAGCACACGCAGGCTGAACTCTGACCTGCCGGCGGCGATGCGCGCTTCCTCGCCCTCAACCTCGATCTCCACGCTTCCAGCCGGTAGCGCCCGCACGATGTCGGAGGCGAGACGCCCTGGAAGGACGACCACACCATCCCCGCTACCCGAGACAGCGACATCGACCGAGATCGTGAGCTCGAGATCGGTGCCAGTGATGCGCAGCGAGTCACCCGTGAGCTCCACCCTTACGCCCGACAACACAGGCAAGGAGCTGCCCCGGCCCGCTGCGGCCCTGCCCGCGCTTCCCAGGGCCTCTACGAGGACATCACGCTCACATCGGAACTTCACGCCGTGACTCGCTTTCTACTGTCGTCTTGTGCTTCATAGGAGAAGAAGTAGTGATAGGGGTTGTGGATTGTGGATGACATGGGATCTTCCCTGCTCAGGAGGGGTGCGGCTGTCCCATGGTCATCCCCAGGCTCCCACAGGGATGTGACATCGCCGCGGACGCTGGCGGACTTGGCCGCCTGCTACCCACAGGGTGACCGCGCTGACGCACCCGAGTCCACAGGTCGTCCCCGGTGTCGTCCCCAGCTGGCGAATCACGCTTCGGCCCGGATCGTCTGGACAAGCGCGGTGACCTGGTCGTACGTGGCCCGTTGGGTGCCCATCTGTGAGGTGATCTTCTCGACCGCATGGATCACCGTGGTGTGGTCGCGCCCACCGAACTCGCGGGCTATCGCGGGATAGCTCAGATCGGTGATGTCACGGAAGACGTACATCGCCACCTGCCGAGCAGTGACCAGCGGTCGTTGGCGCTTCTTGCCGATGATCTCCTCGATCGGGATCCCGAACATCTTCGAGGTGGCTTCCAGGATCACCTGCGGGGTGATGGCTCGGGGCTGACGGCTGGTCAGAAGGTCCCCGAGCACCGACGCGGCTGTCTCGACGGTGAGCTCTTCCGCCGTGAGGCTCGCAAATGCCGCCACTCGAATGAGCGCGCCTTCGAGGACTCGGATGTTGTCGGTGATGTTCGTGGCGATGAACTCGAGCACCTCAGGCGGCACCCAGGCAGCCTCTCGCTCAGCCTTGTTGCGCAGGATTGCTAGGCGCGTCTCGAGGTCCGGAGGCTGCACATCTGTGATGAGCCCCATCTTGAAGCGGCTGCGGAGCCGGTCCTCCAGGGTGCCGATGGCATCCGGAGAGCGATCGGAAGAGAGCACGATCTGCCGGTTGGCCTGATGGAGGTGGTTGAAGGTGTGGAAGAACTCCTCCTGCGTCTCCGTCTTGCCCTCGATGAACTGGATGTCGTCGATGAGCAGGACGTCGATGTCCCGGTACCGGCGCTTGAAGGCATCGTTGGTCTTGTTCCGTACGGCGTCGATGAACTCGTTGAGGAACGCCTCCGAGGTGACATAGCGCACGCGATACGTCGGGTAGTTCTCACGGACGTAGTGAGCGATGGCCTGCAGGAGGTGCGTCTTGCCAAGACCAGCGTCGCCGTAGATGAACAGAGGGTTGTACTTGCGGGCGGGGGTCTCAGCGACCGCCAGTGCAGCGGCGTGCGCGAACCGGTTCGACGGGCCGATCACGAAGGTGTCGAACGTGTAGCGGGCGTTGATGTCCTGGGCGAGGATCCCCGCTCCGTCGGGTGCGTGCGCTGGCTGGGTGGCCGTCGGCGGGGCCACTGTCCAGGCCGGCTCGGGCTCGCTGGGTGCGATCTGCAGCGTGAGCGCTATCTGTGCTGCGCCCACATCGGTGAGCGCGTCTCGCACCATCGAGAGATACCGGCCCTCGATGCGCTCCTTGGCGAGGAACGAGGGGACCGCCAAGGTCAGGACTCCACCTTCGAGGCTGACCGCCCGGGCGGCCTCGAAGCTCGTCAGCCACACCGGCTCGGACACCTGGGCCTGCAAGATGCCAGCGCATTCGTCCCACAGCCGCTGTGCCTCGTTCACTCGGGGCTGTGCCTCCCGTTCGGGGGACGTCCACAGGACGTCCACAACTGTGGAAAAGACCTGGTGGGGGACCGGCCGCCCGATTGGGCTGGCCATCCCTGCCAAGTTCAAGCCCTGCCAAGAACGTTTGGGAGCGGTGGAAGGGACTGTTCCCAAGCCCTCGTGACGGGGTTTCGGCACCGTAGCACCGAGGTTCTCGCGGGACGCAAGGGGTCTGTGGAGATCTTGCGTTTACCCTGGTCAGAGGGGCTGGATGATCCACCAATGCGCGAGGGTTGTGTGGTAACCCGATCCCAGGTTGCCCACAGGGCGCTCGGCGCTCTAGCGTTCCCCGCGCACCAAGTAGCGCCGGGTCCCGGCGCGTCTGTGGTGCACCCCGCAGGATCGCTCTTGCCGGGCGCCGGGCCAGGGTGGCCATGGCAGCCGAGGAGGCAACCCCCAGTGAAGCGCACGTATCAGCCGAACAACCGCCGTCGGGCCAAGCGCCACGGTTTCCGCCACCGGATGTCGGATCGCGCCGGGCAGGCCGTCCTTCGTGCCCGTCGCAACAAGGGCCGCAAGCGCCTGTCGGCGTAGGCGGCACCCGGACCGTCCACGATGTCCACCGCGGTGAAAGGGCCCAAGGGGGCCGTGCCGCGCCTTCAGCTCTGGCGAGTCACCGATCGCGCCTCCTTTCAGGCCCTGCGGCGACGGGGACGGAGAGTCCGGGTACGTGCGCTTACCGTGACCTTCCTCGCACCAGAGTCGGGCACGGTGCCGAGCCCACCCCGGGTTGCGTTCGCGGTTGGGAAGTCCACCGGTGGAGCCGTCGTTCGGAACCGGATCCGTCGGCGCCTCCGGGCCGCGCTCCGAGAGCTGCTCGTCACCAACCACCTGCCGGCGGGCACCTACCTCCTTGGCGCCACGGCTGTGGTATCGCAGATGCCCTGGTCAGAGCTGCTTTCCGACCTGTCAGCCGCCATTGGCGAGGTCACTCGATGAGGCCGCCGGCGCGTGTCCTGCACGCCGGGGTGCGTGGCTACCGTCGCCTCACGGCTGGACGCCTCTCCCCCTGCCGGTTCGACCCCAGTTGTTCCACCTATGCACTCGAGGCGCTGGAGCGCCATGGCGCAGGGCGCGGCACGTGGATGTCCCTGCGGCGCCTCGCTCGCTGTCACCCGTGGGGTGGCATGGGCTGGGATCCCGTCCCTGACCGAAAGGCGAACTGATGTTCGACGGCCTCTTCGAGGTCATCGCCAAGACGCTCAGCGTCTTCTACGACCTGATCCCGAACTACGCGGTGGCGATTGCCCTGCTCACGATCGTGGTGATGGTGGTGACGACGCCCTTCACGCTGAAGGGCACTCGCAGCATGATCCAGATGCAGCGCCTCCAACCGGAGATGAAGAAGCTGCAGATCCAATACAAGGACGACCGCCAGAAGCTCAACGAGGAGCTGATGGCGTTCTACAAGGAGAACAGCCTCAACCCGCTCGGTGGCTGCCTGCCCTTGTTGCTGCAGACCCCGATCTTCATCCTGCTGTACCAGGTCATCCAAGGCCTGACCCATACCCCCGGTGGCGCAAGTGGCTTCGCGCCGAAGCATCTCGACGAGACCTCGAAGCTCTTCCAAAGCCTCGATGGGGCCGAGCGGATGATGGCCTTCGGCGTGGACCTCGCCGAGAGCGCCAGCAAGGCCCTGGGTGTGAGCTTCGCCCATGGACTGCCACACATCATGCTGGTGGTCATCGTTGCGCTGTCGTCCTACTACCAGCAACGTCAGATCCAGGGTCGGAACCCGGGCGTCGAGGTGCCCCAGCAACAGCAGATGCTCATGAAGCTGATGCCGCTGATGATGGTGGCGTTCTCCTTCGTGGCCCCCGCCGCGCTGGTGATCTACTTCGTGACCTCGAACCTCTACCGCATCGGGATGCAGTACTACATCACCCGCACCCTCTACCACGGCGAGGACTCTTTGGGCGCCCAGGCTCAGCGGGCCACCGCTGAGGCGAAGCAGCTCAAGGACCAGCAGGGTTCCTCCGACCTCCTCCCCCGTCTGACCAAGAAGGCGCGAGGCATCGAGGCTTCGTCGAAGGAAACGACCAAGTCGCCGCCAACAGGGTCACCCTCCAAGGCGGGGTCCAATGGCTCCACCACCTCCCCCTCGACGCCGCCGGCGCCGACCTCTCGGACCAGCCCTCAGAACCGGTCCAAGAAGAAGAAGAAGCGCAGGTAGCTGAACCGTGGAATGGGTAGAGACGACAGGCAAGACGATCGAGGAAGCCAAGGACGCCGCCCTGGACCAGCTTGGCGTCGATGAGCAAGACGCTGAGTTCGACGTGCTCGAGGAGCCCCGTACGGGGTTGTTCGGACGCACACGCGGCGATGCACGGGTCCGGGCGCGCGTCCGACCCACCCAGCCTCGACCGAAGGTCGAGCGACGGGACCGTCGTGGCCGCACGGGTGGCCGGGCCGCAAAGCCCGGCGAACGGCGGGGCCGGGACGGCGCTCGCGGTGGTGGCCGCACCAAGCCGACCGCTAAGCCCGCGGCTTCGGCCCAGGAGAATCGCCCGGTCGCCGTGCTGCCAGCGCAGCCGGCCGCCGCCAGTGAACCCGGGGCCGATGCCCCGGCAGCCACCGCGTCACCCAATGGGAGCGACGGTCCCCGCCGCAAGCGGCGTGGCGGCCGTGGGGGCTCCCGCAATCAGACCGGCAACCGCACCAGCGACTTCGACGACGATCAGGAGACCATCGAGATGAGCGATACCGAACTGGCCGAGCAAGGTGAGGTAGTGAGGGGATTTCTCGTCGACCTCCTGGATGCCTTTGGCCTTGACGGCGATGTCACTGCCATGCCGGCCGAGGAGGGTGCGGTCGAGCTAGACGTAACCGGCGAGGACCTCGGCCTCCTCATCGGACCGAAGGGCGCCACCCTGCAGGCGGTCCAGGAGCTCTCCAGGAGCGTGCTGCAGCGGTCCCTGCCCGGCGAAACGCATGCCCGGATCCGGGTGGACGTCGGCGGGTATCGAGCTCATCGCCGCGAGGCGCTGGCTCGCTTCACGCAGCAGATCGCCGAGGAGGTGCGGGATTCCGGCGTCCAGAAGGCCCTGGAACCGATGTCACCTCCCGACCGCAAGGTTGTGCACGACACGGTGAACGAGATTGCCGGCGTTCGGACGATGTCCGAGGGCGAGGACGCTCGTCGCCGGGTGGTCATCCTTCCCGAGTGAGCGATGGTGGCGGTAGTTCGAGCACGGGCGGCCCTGACGGGCCGCCCGTTGCCGTTCCGGGGTCCGACAGCCGTGGGCTCCTTGCGACGTTGGATCGAGCTCGCACCCTGGGCTTTCTTGGCCCAGGACCTGTCGAGGATCACATCACGCACGCGAGTGGGTTTCTCACCGCGTTGGCATCGGTGACGGGTCGGGTCGTCGATCTCGGGAGCGGCGGCGGCGTGCCCGGGCTGATCCTCGCCATCGAGAGGCCGGATCTGGAGTTGGTGCTGGTCGATGCGACCGCCAAACGGTGCAGATTTCTGGAGGAGGCGGTTGCGCGCTTGCAGCTGACCGCTTCGGTCATCGAGGGTCGTGCCGAGGTCATCGGTCACGGTGCACTCCGAGGGACGGCTGATGCCGTGGTGGCACGGAGCTTCGGGCCGCCGTCGGTGACGGCCGAGTGTGCTGCCCCCCTTCTGAGGCCGGGTGGGCTTCTCGTCGTCAGTGAGCCCCCCGCCAGCGGCGAGGACCGCTGGCCCGTCGCGCCACTGAGCAAGCTCGGGCTTCGGCCGCTGCTCCGGACGACGACCAGCCCCGTGATCCAGGTGCTCACGCTCGCCGCCTCGTGTCCCGACGAGTTCCCTCGCCGGGATGGGGTTCCAGCCAAGCGGCCGCTGTTCTGACGGGTGTTGCCTCTGTTCCACGTGGAACATTCGGGAGGTCTGCCCTGATGGTTGAGGGTTCTTGGCGGAACATGCCGGCAGTCCTTGCTTCGGTGTAGCAGAGCGGGCAGGATGCAGCAGTGACCGAACCGTCGGATGATGTCGCTACCCGAGGTCGGGCAATCTTCAAGCGGCTCCGCGAGGTGCGACCAGAGCACCCCGAGGCCAGCAAGTCGACCGACCTGACGCCACCCTCCTCTGATGCGACCCCGTCGCTGACGGATGATGAACTGGAGGCCTTTACGGCCCCGACTCCCCCCGAGCATTCGTCCCCTCCGGTGGACCCTGCGCGCGGCCCCCTTCCCGGTGCGGAGGATCTCCCCACCCTTGGGGAGCCTGAGACGGATTCCGCCACCCCGATCTACGTGCCCCTCGACGAGGGAGGTCCGGCAGCGGCCCGTGACACACCCGAGGCGCCTGCGGCCGCCGCTGCTCCCGCGACGGCCCCACCGACCGTCGACCCCGCCTCGACGACGGCCGCTGACTCCATGGCGGCCGGGCACGAGCCGGGCCCCGGGTCGTTCGCTCGTGATCTGCCTCGGGTCATGGCGGTGGCCAATCAGAAGGGTGGGGTGGGAAAGACAACGACCGCGGTGAACCTGGGCGCCTGCCTGGCCGACATCGGCTACCGGGTGCTCGTGGTCGACCTCGACCCGCAGGGCAACGCCAGCACCGGATTGGGCATCAACATCCGCGATCTGCAGGGTTCGATGTACGACGTGATCCTCCACGATCTGCCGATTGAGGACTGCGTGGAGGCGACCTCAGTCAAGAACCTGTTCTGTGCCCCGTCGTCGCTGGACCTCGCCGGCGCCGAGATCGAGCTCGTGCCCGCCTTCAGTCGCGAGCTTCGCCTGAAGCGGGCTCTCAGCGAAGTGCACGATGACTACGACTTCGTCCTCATCGATTGTCCCCCCTCGTTGGGGCTCCTGACCGTGAACGGTCTGGCGGCGGCAACGGAGGTCGTGGTACCGATCCAGTGCGAGTACTACGCACTCGAGGGTCTGGGCCAGCTTCTCCGAAACGTGAACCTGGTGCAGAAGAACCTCAACCCGGTCCTCGAGGTCAGCGCCATCATCCTGGTCATGTACGACGCCCGCACGAAGTTGGCCGACCAGGTCGTGAACGAGGTGCGCGAGCACTTTGGGGAAAAGGTCTGCAAGAACGTGGTGCCCCGGACGGTCCGTCTGTCTGAGGCACCGTCGTTCGGGCAGCCGATCATCGCATTCGATCCGAGTTCGCGGGGCGCCATCGCCTATCGCGAACTCGCCAAGGAGGTGAGCGGTGGCACGCCGCAGCGGGCTCGGTAGGGGATTGGGGGCGCTGATCCCCACGGACATCACGGGAGGCAGCGGCTCTGGACTGCGGGAGGTACCGGTTGGGTCGATCTTGCCCAACCCGCACCAGCCGCGGGCCTACTTCGATGAGGAGTCGCTGGCGAGTCTCACCGCTTCGGTGGCTGAGCTCGGCGTGCTGCAACCAGTGCTCGTGCGCGATCTCGGTGACGATCGCTACGAGCTGATCGCGGGTGAGCGTCGCTGGCGGGCGGCTAAGCGGGCGGGGCTTCCCTCGATCCCCGTGGTGATCCGCGAGGTCGACGAGGTGCTCTCGCTTGAGCAGGCGCTCGTCGAGAACCTCCACCGCGAGAACCTCAACCCGCTCGAGGAAGCGGCCGCCTTCCAGCAGCTGATGGAGGACTTCGAGCTGACGCAGGAAGCAGTCGCACAGAAGGTTGGCAAGTCTCGGTCCGCCATCGCCAACACCTTGCGGCTCTTCCAGCTCCCGCCCTCAATTCAGCGCCTCGTGGCGGAGAACCAGTTGGCCGCTGGTCACGCCAAGGCGTTGCTCGGCACTCCTGACCGGGCTTACCAAGAGCTCCTGGCGAAGCGAATCGTGGCCGAGGGGCTGTCGGTGCGCGATGCCGAAGAGGCGGTGCGACTCCACAACGAGGTCGCGCAGAGCGATCCTGAGGCGCCGGC
>JANOQG010000111.1:0-1564 GCA_031422255.1 Actinomycetes bacterium
TGGCCTGGCCCTGGTCGTCACCTGTGGTCTGGCCCGCCGCTTCGGTGTTGTCCTGCTGCTGGCAGGGGTGGTGGTCATCGGGCTCGCCATCGCAGCGTCAGGGAACTGGCGTGTGGCGGAGTCGCTCTGGACGACCAGCTACGGCGACGAGGCGGTCGGGGAAGCCGTTGCCCTCGATCCTGCTGCCTTTACCTCGGGTCACGACACCGCTGGAACCGGGGAGATGATCGCCTGGATCTCGGGCATCGCCTTCGTGGTACTGGCCGGTCTCTTGAAGAAGGTCCCTGGTCGAACCGCGTTCATCGGGGGGTTGCTCGCGATCCTGCCGCCCTGGATGTTTGGTGGCGTCGGGGCCCTGTTCGTCGTAGCCCGCGCCGCCGTGTTCCAAATCCGTGGCGAACACCCTCCGCGCGTCCCCGCTACGCCGGAGCCTCGCTCCGGCTAGTTGGCCTCGACGGGCGGGTGATCGACGCGCATGGGGCCGGGCTGCCGGCGGATTGGCCCCGGGATCGACGGGTGTTGCCGCGATCTCTACCTCTGGAGGTTCGCGCATGATGGGTTGACAACGAAGGCCTTGGTTCCTGGCGCCCTCGACCGCATGGCGGTGGGATGCTGTGCTGATGGCAGGGACGGAGGCGGCGGAGCGGGCGCTGCAGCTCGCGTCAGAGGCCTACGACCCATTCGATGTGGAGGCGCTGGTCACGCACCTCTCAGAGGCCATCCGTGGTTTCACCGCCGCGGAGCAACCGTGCAAGGCGGCCATGGCGTGCGTGCAGCTGGGAAACGTCTTTGCCAACGCGCTGGGAAACCTCACCGTCGGCCGGGCGTGGTTCGCACGTGCGACGCGCTTGGTGGATGACCAGCCGGCGTGTGTGGAGCAGGGGTGGGTGGCGGTGGCGGCCATGGGCTGCGACGTGGACGACCCGGATGACCTCTTGGCCCGGGCGGAGCTGGCCCTTGACCGGTCTCGCCGCTTCGGCGACCTGAACCTGGAGACCAAAGCGCTTGCCGACGCCGGACTGGCTCACGTTCAGCTGGGGCGCGTCGACCAAGGCATGGCGCTGCTCGACGAGGCCATGGCGCTGGCTTGTGGGCCGGCGGACGACGGCGCCGCGGCCGCCAAGTCGGTGTGTTCGTTCTTCACTGCCTGCTACTTCGCCGTCGATTTCGCGCGGGCTGACTCGTGGAGCGGACTGCTCCGGCAGCGCGGTCTCATTGGGACGACGCCACCGGGGCCGGTGTTCCTGTCCAGCCACTGCGACAGCGTGCAAGCCACGCTGCTCATCGAGCTGGGCTGCTGGAGCGATGCCGAGACCGTCCTCCTACGAGCGAAGTCCGATTTCGAAGCGGCCATGGGCACCACCAGTAGCTGGCACCCTGACATCGCGCTGGCTGACCTGCGCACTCGGCAGGGCCGTCATGCCGACGCCGAGGCGCTGTTGCTTGGCAAGGACAATGCCCTCCAGGCCCTGCTGCCCGCCGCCCGACTGCACCTCGAGCGGGGTGACGCCGAGCTGGCTCGGGCAGTGGCCCAACGGGGTCTGCGCCTCATTCACGAGGATCG
>JANOQG010000112.1:0-13815 GCA_031422255.1 Actinomycetes bacterium
GTCGACAAGCACTCCACCGGCGGAGTGGGCGACAAGGTGTCGCTCATCGTCTGCCCCGACGTGGCGGCATGCGGAGCTGCAGAACCGCGGGCGGCCGGGCGAGGCATGGGCCACACCGGCGGCACGCTCGACAAGATGGAGACGATCCCCGGGTGGCGCTCCACGCTCTCCCCCACCGAGGTGATGGCGAGCAGCTCCAGCACGGGCGCGGTCATCAACGCCGCCGGCCCCGACCTCGCCCCCGCCGATCGCAAGCTGTACGCCCTGCGCGACATCACCGGCACCGTGGAGTCGATCCCGCTCATCGCCAGCTCCATCATGTCCAAGAAGATCGCCGAGGGAACGGCCGCGTTGGTGCTCGACGTGAAGGTCGGCACTGGCGCGTTCATGAAGCACGAAGCGCAGGCGCGCGAGCTGGCCGAGACGATGGTCGGCATCGGCACCGCCCACGGCGTGCACACCCGGGCGCTGCTCACCCAGATGGACGTCCCCCTCGGGCGCACCGCTGGCAACGCCCTCGAAGTCGTCGAGGCAGTCGATGCGCTCGCTGGCGGAGGACCCTCCGATCTCATCGAGCTCACGCTCGCCCTCGCTCGCGAGATGCTCGATCTGGCTGGACTCCCCGACGCGGATCCAGCCGCGGCGCTGGCCGACGGGCGGGCGATGGACTCCTGGCGCGCCATGGTGCGGGCCCAAGGCGGGGACCCGACTGCGGAGCTGCCCCGGGCGGTTGAGGTGGAGGTGGTGGTGGCTCCGGCGAGCGGCACGTTGTCCAAGCTCGACGCGCTGGGCGTGGGCGTGGCGGCGTGGCGCTTGGGTGCTGGCCGCTCCCGCAAGGAAGACGTCGTCTCCCCCATCGCCGGAGTGGTGTGGCGGGCCACAGTCGGCGACCCAGTGGTGGCGGGTCAGCCCCTGCTCGAGCTCCACCTCGACGACCCCACCAGGCTCCCCGCTGCCCTAGCCGCCCTCGAGGACGCCATCGAGGTGTCCCCCACCCCCGTCTCCCCAGGCCCGATGATCCTCGGCCGGGTCGACCAACCGGTTCTGTGAACGTTTACGTCCGCATAGCGGACGTAAACGTTCACAGAACCAGGTTTTCCACGGGGATCGGCTCGATTCCTTCGTCGGTGGGGAGGGTGAAACCGAGGATCTGGGCGTAGAAGCTGAGCTCACCGTCGAGTGCGGCACGAATGTTCTTGGCCTGGCGGAAGCCGTGCTGTTCGCCCTCGAACGCGACGTAGGCAACCGGCACGCGCCTCGTGCGCAGTGCGGCCACGATCATCTCGGCCTGATTCGGGGGGACGACGGGGTCGTCGAGACCCTGGAACACCGCGAGCGGGCGATCGATGCGGTCGGTGTGGAAGATCGGCGACCGTTCCTCATAGGTGGCGCGGGCCTCGGGCCACGGTCCCACCAGGCTGTCGAGATAGCGGCTCTCGAACTTGTGGGTGTCGGTCGCGAGTGCGCCGAGGTCGGCGACGCCGAAGTGGCTTGCACCTGCGGCGAACACATCGTGAAACGTGAGCGCCGCGAGCGTGGTGAAGCCGCCCGCTGACCCTCCGCGAATGCACAGTCGGTCAGGGTCGACGTCGCCGCGCTCTACCAGGAATGCACCGACAGCGACGCAGTCCTCGACGTCTGCGATGCCCCACTGACCTTGCAGCAGGTTGCGGTAGGCCCGGCCGTAGCCGGTGGACCCGCGGTAGTTCACGTCGGCGACGGCGAACCCGCGGCTGGTCCAGTACTGGCGGCCGAGCGAGAGCATCGGGCGCGCTGCCGAGGTGGGGCCGCCGTGGATGAGCACCAGCAGGGGCGGCCGCTCACCTTCGGGGCCGTCGAACTCCGGATTCGTGGGCGGATAGAAGAGGGCATGGGCGACGGCTCCCTCGGCTGTTGGGAAGGAGATCGGCTCGGGCCGCGCGCACCACGCAGCGTCGAGCCCAAGGTCGCGAGGCGGCACGACCGCCTCTACAGATTTCAGCCGCTCGCCCTCGATCACCACCCTCGCCACATGCAGCTCGGTGGAGGGACTGGCAGCCAGGTAGACAAGCTCGTCGCCGCGAGCGTGCAGGCCGTCGATCGACGTGTGCGGAACTTCGAGGAGCGCGACCCGACCGAAGTCGGGCTCGCGGACGGCAAGACGCTCGACCCCGCCGTCGTGGAAGCTGAAGGCCACCCGCCCACCGCTGAGGAACGCGAAGCACGACTGGCCGAACACCCACTGCGGGAACCCGATGTCGAGGCCGAGGTCGACCATCGTCTCGGTGCCCCCGATGGGTGTCCAGCGATAGAGGCTCCAGAAGCCGGTGCGGTCAGCGAAGAACCAGAGCGAGCCGTCGGGCGCCCAGGTGGGCTGACCAACCGATTCACGCTCCTCGCCCCCGGCCACCACCGTGCGCACGCCGCCTTCGTCGACTACGAGTCGCGTGGCATCCCACGGCATGTCGGGGTGATCCCATTCGATCCAGCAGTACGCGCCGCCATCGGGCCGCCAGCGCGGATCGCTGACGAAGTCAGCGCCCTGCACGACGATCGCGGGTACCGACGCCTCGTGGGCTGCGAGGCGGACGATGGTGTTGGTGGCCTCCCTCCCATCAGCGTGGTGCTCCTCCTGCACGCAGAGCAGGGTGACGCCATCGGGGTGCAGCGACCCGTCCGTGTACCGCAGGCCACGGGGCACCGCCGGCTCGGGTGTGAGCGGCACGGGTTCGCCGCCGGGCGCGAGGCGATGGAGGCGCTGTGTGGCCCAGTCGGCAAACCACAGCACCCCGCCCGCAACCCACCATGCGCCACCGCCGTACTCATGCACGGCTGTGCGAGCGTTCCACGGCGCCCCCAAGACCTCGCTGACCACGCCCTCCGCGGAGCGCCGCATCACGGCGTTGCGACCCGATTCCTCCGGCCGGCTCTCGGACCACCACAGCTCGTCGCCGTCGAGTGCGACCCCGCCGGGCTGTCGGGCCGACCGCACCACCAGCTCGCTCGTGATCGGCGTGGACCAGGAGCCGTGGGGCGCGACGACGGTCATGTGGCTTCGGCGAGGAGGTCGGCGATCCGGCGGCACCCTTCGCCCAGATCATCGTCCCCGAGGGCAAAGCTCAGCCGTGCGTAGCCGGGCGCGGAGAAGGCCTCCCCCGGAACGATGGCCACCTTCGCTTCGTCGAGCAGGAGGCCGCAGAGCTCCGCGCTCGTGGTCGCCGTGCGTCCTCGGATCGGGCGATCCAAGTACGCCGTCAGGTTTGGGAACGCATAGAACGCGCCCTCGGGTTCCATGCACGTGACGCCCTCGATGCCGCTAAGCAGCTTCCACATGGTCTGACCGCGCCGGTAGAAGGCATCGCGCATGCTGGCGACCGCGGTGAGGTCGCCCCGCAGAGCAGCGATAGCGGCGCGCTGGCTGACGTTGGCGACGTTCGACGTCTGGTGCGACTGGAGGTTGGTGGCCGCAGTGATGACGTCTTCAGGGCCGAGCATCCACCCCACGCGCCAGCCCGTCATCGCGTACGTCTTGGCCACGCCGTTGAGCACAACACAGCGATCCCGGATCTCGGGTACGAGGGTGGGCATCGAACCGAAGCGGTGGGCGCCGTAGGTGAGGTGCTCGTAGATCTCGTCGGTGATGACCCAGATGCCCTGCTCCGCGGCCCAGCGGCCGATGGCCTCCACCTCTTCGATCGGGTACACCGCGCCGGTGGGGTTTGACGGCGACACGAACATGAGCGCCTTCGTGCGGTTCGTGAGGGCCGCATCCAGCTGGTCGATCGTCACGCGGAACCCCGTGCGCTCGTCGGTGGGCAGCACGACGGGCACGCCCCCAGCCAGGACGATCGGCTCGGGGTAGGTGGTCCAGTAAGGGGCCGGAAGCAGCACCTCGTCGCCGGGGTCGAGCAGCGTGGCGAACGTGTTGTACACGGCGTGCTTGCCCCCGTTGGTGACGAGCACCTGCCGGGGTGTGACGTGGAGGTCGGAGTCGCGGATCGTCTTGTCAACGATCGCCTCCTTGAGCTCGAGCAGCCCGCCCGCGGGCGAGTACTTGTGGTTCCGAGGGTCTCGGCAGGCCTCTACGGCAGCCTCGACGATGTGCGTGGGAGTTGGGAAGTCGGGCTCGCCTGCGCCGAACCCGATGACGGGTTCACCGGCCGCTTGGAGCGCTTTTGCCTTGGCATCGACGGCCAGCGTGGCGGACTCTGCGATCGCCGCAATGCGCCGGGATACGCGGGCGGCGGTTCGGGGGGTGGCCAACGTTCTCGCTCCTTGGTGGACTGGTCCGCGATCATGGCACGGTGACTCCCGCCCCTCCCCCCGAGATCAAGATCCCCGTCGACCTGCTGCCGCTGGACGGCCGCTTCGGTTGTGGCCCATCCAAGGTCCGACCTGAGGCCGTGGCGGCCCTCGCCGCCGCTGGCACCGACTACCTCGGCACCTCCCATCGCCAGGCGCGTGTGCAGTTCGAGGTCGGGGCGCTGCGCAACGGCCTTGCCGAGCTGTTCGCCCTCCCGGACGGGTACGAGATCATCCTCGGCAATGGCGGCACCACCTGCTTCTGGGATGCCGCCACCTTCGGCTTGATCGACCACCGCAGTCAGCACCTCCGGTTCGGAGAGTTCTCCTCCAAGTTCGCTGACGCAGTGGCGGCCGCGCCCTTCCTCGGAGAGCCCGCCAACCTGTTCGCTGAGCCCGGCACCCACCCCCTCCCTGTGGCCGACCCCGACGTCGACGCCTACTGCCTCACGCACAACGAGACCTCCACCGGGGTTGCGATGCCGATTGAGCGCCCTGTGGGCGCCGACGGACTCGTGCTCGTGGATGCCACATCTGCGGCCGGTGGCCTGCGCTTCGACCCGAGTGAGACCGACGTCTACTACTTCGCTCCGCAGAAGTGCCTGGCCTCCGATGGCGGGCTGTGGCTCGCCGCCATATCCCCCGCTGCCGTCGAGCGGATCGAGCGCATCGCCTCCTCCGATCGGTGGGTGCCGGCCTCGCTCGACCTCGGCATCGCTCTGGAGAACAGCCGCAAGGACCAGACCTACAACACGCCCGCGCTCGCCACGATCTTCCTGGCCAACCAGCAGGTCGAGTGGATCAACCAGCAGGGTGGGATCGAGTGGGCCGCGAGCCGCTGCGACGCGTCCGCCGCTGCCATCTACGACTGGGCCGACGCCTCGAGCTACGCCACACCCTTCGTCGCCGATCACACCCAACGCAGTCATGTCGTCGCCACCATCGATCTCGACGCAACCATCGTCGACGCCAACGCCGTGTCGGCGGTGCTCCGCCAGAACGGCGTGATCGACACGGAGAGCTACCGCAAGCTCGGCCGCAACCAGGTACGGGTCGCACTCTTCCCCTCGATCGACCCCGCCGACGTCGCCGCCCTCACCCGCTGCATCGACTATGTCGTCGAGGCCATGGCCTCCTAGTCGCAGCGGAATCTGTGGTGGGTGTTGTCGATAGGGTCGCCACCATGCGCTTCTCGATCTGGCCGAACCTCGCCCAGCCCTGGGCCGACGTCGTCGAGGTGACCCAGCACGCTGAGGCCACGGGTTGGGACGGCGTGTACGTGGCCGACCACTTCATGGGCGACGCCGGTGGCGGCTTCGGGCTGGTCACCGAACCCACGCTCGAAGCGACGGCCGCCCTGCCCGCCCTGGCCACGCTCACCTCACGGCTGCGGCTGGGCACCCTCGTCTTCGGCAACACCTACCGGCATCCCGCCGTGCTGGCGAACTGGGCAGCCACCGTCGACCAGCTCAGCGGTGGCCGCCTGCTCCTCGGCGTGGGAGCGGGTTGGCAGGAGAACGAGCACGCGCAGTACGGGATCGAGCTCCCCTCGCCCGGGAAGCGGATCGATCGGTTCGAGGAGGCCTGCCACGTGTGGAACGGTCTGCTGCGACAGCCCCTCACGACGTTCGACGGCGCCTACTACCAGCTCACTGACGCGATCTGTGAACCAAAGCCGGTGCAGTCGCCGCTCCCCTTGCTGATCGGCGGAAAGGGCAACCGGATGATGGGCGTGGTGGCTCGCCATGCCGACGCGTGGAACATGTGGGGCCTTGCCGACGTCATTGCGGAGCGATCTGCAGTGCTCGACCAGCGCTGCGAGGAGATCAGTCGCGACCCGGCCGAGATCGAGCGGTCAGCCCAGGCGCTGGTGCTCCTCACCGACGACGCGACCAAGGCTGCGGCCTTCCTCGAAGGCACCGGTGGTCGAGCCGCCATCGCCGGCCCGGTGGACGCTGTGTCCGCCGCGGTGAGCGCGTGGCAGGACGCAGGCCTCGACGAGGTGATCATTCCCGACTTCACCCTCGGTCGCGGCGCCAGGCGCCTCGAGAAGATGGACGCCATCATCGAACAGGTAGCGCCCAACTTCCGCTGACTGTGAGACTCAGTCGGAGGCGGAGTTCTGTGGGGTGGGCGTCGCCACCAGGATCGCCGCGAGGACTGCGAACGCGAGCGAGCCGAGCATCGCGATCTTGTCGGTCGTGTCGTACCCATCGAGATGGGTGGCGTGATAGATGAGGTGCGGCAGGCCGTAGAGCAGCGCAGCCCCGCCGGCGACACGGGCGAGCATCAGGCTCCCGGTCACGAGCGCCATCACGGCAACGAAGGCCAAGCCCAGGTTGAGGCCACCGACGTCACGAACGAGGTGCTCGTTGAACGGGCCGTCGACGGCCACCCACACGCGGCCCATGCCAGGGAAGTCGTCATAGAACGACCGCGGAAAGCCTTGAGCCCACAGGCCGACGAGCAGACCCCCGCCGGCGATCACGATGAGGGCGAGGCGACGAACGAGCGTCATGCGGTCACTCCTCGGTGAGTAGCGGCGACGATGGGGAGCCCCACCGTCGCATCGGCGAACGCCGGCTCCCAACCCGTGGCCGAGCGGAAGCGGGTCGAATCTATCCGACGACTGCCCCCGAGCACGGACAGCTTCCGACCTCCCGCCCGCATGACGAAGCGCGGTGTCGAGTGTGACCGTCGCATCCCGAATGCCGCAGTGAACGCCGCGTTCCATTCGCCGTTCGTGATCGGTTCGTCGGCCACGTTGTAAGCGCCCGGCGGAGCGCCGAGAGCGGCGAGAACGGCGGTTGCCGCATCGTCTACGTGGATCGAGGCACGCCAGGACGAGGCAAGCCCGACCATTGGTCCCTGCCTCAGCCGGGCCATCCGGAGGCCCTCAGCGAGGGCACGGGAGTCGGCCGAGTAGAAGAGGCCGAAGCGCAGAGCCACACCGCGGCGGGGACCGTCGGAGTAGGCGAGCACGGTGTCCTCAGAATCGAGGGATGCGGCGCTGAACGACTGGCGGTCGATCGGCCAGTCCTCATCGATCCTCACGTCGCCGCCGTCGCGGTAGAAGAACGACACCCCCTCCTTGACCAGGACCTCGACACCAGCGTCGCGCGCGGCCTCAGCCATGATGCGCGTCCCTTCCCGGCGGAGGCGATCGTTCGATGCCCACGCCGAGGTCCGCCATCCCTGCTGGAGCGGCGGGATGCTGGTGGCCATGTGCACAGCCGCCTGGCACCCGTCGAGCCCAGCGCGCACGGCCGCTGGATCGAAGAGATCGACGGTGACGGGCTCCGCGCCCTGCTGGCGGAGCTGTTCGGCCTTGGCCTCGCTCCGAGCGACCGCCACCACCTGATGGCCAGCAGCAACGAGACGGGGAACGGTGGCGCGCCCCAGCACACCTGTGCCGCCGGCGAGGAAGATCTTCATGATCGGCTCCTTCGGTTGATCTCTACGGACCGGATCCATTCGGCGCCTTTGAGGAGCTGCGCTGGCGCGACTGTCGCGACCACGCCGCTCACCAGTTCACCGATCGTGGTGCGGGCGAGCTCGGCTCGCCATGCGTCCTCCGCCCTCCACATGGCGCTGGCGACGCCACAGGGGCTCCGATACGCGCCGGGGTCGTCGGTGGCCATAGGGCCCCGTCGCCGGATCTCGCTGCACTGGAACGCTGTCTCGTGGCCATCGACGGCCAGCACGACCTCGAGGAGGGTGATCTCGGCCGGCGGCCGGGCGAGCCGGTAGCCACCACGGGGCCCCGAACGCGACTCCGTGATGCCCGCGGCCGTCGTTGCCTGCAGGGCCTTGGCGAGATACGCCGGCGGCACCCCGTGGAACTCGGCGAGCCGGGCAGCGGGCAGCGCCTGGTCCTCTGGGAGGGTGGCGAGGATCGTGCAGCAATGCGCCGCCCACTCGACCGCCTCACTCATCCGCATTACTCGGACACTAGTCATCTGGGATAGCTGTTGTCCAAGATAGGGCCCGCTACCGTCCGGACCCATGCCCACCAGTCTCGAAGTGCGTGCACAGCTCACCGGTCCCGGAGGGATGTTCGAGGTGGTGACCGAGGACGTCCTGGGTCGCCCCACACAGGTCTACGCATCCCGAATGCCGTCCTTGCGGTCGGTGCTCGAGGTGGGTCTCTTGCGCGGCGATGACCAGACGTTTCTCACCTACGGCCAACGCAACTACGGCTTCGGCACGTTCGGACAGCTGGCCAACGGTGTGGCGCAGGAGCTGCGAACACAGTTCGGTCTGGCCAAGGGCGACCGGGTGGCCGTGCTCGCTCAGAACAACCCCGAGTGGTGCCTCACGTTCTGGGCCACGGTCTCTCAGGGGGCCGTGCTCGTGGGCCTCAACGGGTGGTGGACCACGGACGAGATCGAGTACGGCCTCCAGGACTCCGGCGCCCGGGTGCTCGTGGCCGACCGCAAGCGGTTCGAGCGAATCGCCGGATCGTTGGATCGCGCCCCCGACCTCGAGCATGTCTTCCTCATCGACTGCACGCCTGCCGATGTCGGCATGGCCGACGACCCCCGCATGCACTCGTTTTCCGAACTGACCGACTCACCGCGTCCGGAGCTCATCGACGAGGAGATCGCGGAGGACGACTACGCCGTGATCTTCTACACGTCAGGCACGACGGGCCGACCCAAGGGCGCGATCTCGACGCACCGCAGCATGATCGCCAACCTGCAGAACACGATGTACAACGCCGTCGCCGGATCGATGTCCGGGGGTGGGGGTGCGCTCCCCGACAACGCGGGGCAGAACATCTCGCTCTTCACCTCTCCCCTGTTCCACGTATCGGGCTGCCACTCAACCTTGGTCGTGGGCCTCTTGGCCGGCCTCAAGCTCGTGATGCCAGAGGGTCGCTTCACCCCGGAGACCGCGTTGGAGCTGATCCAAGAGCACGGGGTCACCATCTGGGCCACCGTGCCAACGATGGTGTGGCGGGTGTGCGAGCACCCCGATCGGCACGACTACGACACATCCACGGTTCGCAGCGTGGCCTTCGGCGGCTCGCCCTCGGCCGACGAGCTCCAACGCATGATCCACGAGACCTTCCCGAAGGTCTCGAGCACCTCGAACGCCTATGGGCTCACGGAGACCTCGTCCGTGGCCACCGTGATCTCGGGAGCCGACGCCAACGAGAAGCCCACCTCGGTCGGCCCTCCCGTGCCCACCGTGACCGTGAAGATCATCGGCGGCGACGGGAGCGCCCTCGACGTCGGCGAGACCGGTGAGGTGTGCATCACAGGGCCCATCCTGATGGCTGGCTACTGGAACAAGCCTGAGGCCACGGCCGAGGCCATCGATCCCGAGGGCTGGCTCCACACGGGCGACGTCGGCCACCTCGACGACGCAGGCTTCCTCTTCATCACCGACCGCAAGAAGGACATGATCATCAGGGGCGGCGAGAACATCTACTGCGTTGAGATCGAGCAGAGGCTCGTCGCGCACCCCGAGATCGCCGACGCCGCCATCTACGGCGTGCCTCACCCTGAGCTGGGCGAGGAGGTCAAGGCAACGGTGCAGCTCGAGGCCGGGGCGACGCTCTCCGAAGCGGAGGTCAAGCAGTGGGTGGCCGCTGGACTAGCCGCCTTCAAGGTCCCCGCCTACGTGGATCTGACAGTCGACAAGCTCCCTCGCAACGCGAGCGGGAAGCTTCTGAAGAACGTGCTTCGCGGCGCCGGAGACGTGAGCTTCGCGGAGACGATGTAGGCGACGGGGCTCAGCGCCAGCAGCCCGCATAGGCACAACGCACTATTTCACTCAACAAACTGCCTAGGTCCGCCGAGCATGAGGGGGGACCAGGCGTGACCGCGCCCTGCCCCGGGAGCGACGATGCAGCAGTTGGACATCTCATGACGGCCATTACCTCGCTGGTGGCCCCGCGGCAGCGAACGTCGGCGCGCTATGCCTTGAGCAGGTTCGCCCAGCGCTGTCTGCGCATCGCGATCCGATCGACCTTCGTACTGCTCGCGCTCGTCGCGATCGCCCCCGTTGTCCTCGTGGCCTTCGGCTACCAACCCACCTTCGTCCATACCGACGGCGCGCCGCCCAGCATCGACCGCGGTGATGTGGTGTTGCACGAGGTCGTTGCACAATCGGCCGTTCGGGTTGGTGATGTCATCACCTACACCGATGCCGAGGGCTCGGCCGCCGTGACCGAACGCGTGCTCGATGTGCAGCAGTCCCTTGGGCAGTACTCGTTCACGACGGACAGCACGGGCCCCCAGAACCCAGCTTGGTCGCCGGTTGCGAATGAGGAGGTGGCACGCATCGCCTACCGCCTTCCCGCTCTCGACAACGTCATCGACGAGGCCACCTCGCCCGCGGCACGCGACGCCTTCGCTCCAGCCGGCACGGCGATCCTCTTCCTCCTGCTCGTGCAACGAGGTTGGGCGGCATACCAGGCACACCGAACCCAAGCTGGCTACCGGTGATCAGCCGCCGCTGATGTCCTGGACCCGCTGCTTGCCGGCGGAGATCCACGGCATCATGCCGCGGAGCTGTTCGCCGACCTGCTCGATCTGATGCTCCTTGCCCTTGGCCTGGAGCGCCGTGTAGTTGGTCCGACCCGACTCGGCCTCGGCCACCCACTCGGCAGCAAAGCGGCCGTCCTGGATCTCGTCGAGCACCTTGCGCATCTCGGCCTTCACCGCGGCGTTGATGATCCGCGGGCCCCGCGTCAGGTCGCCGTACTCAGCCGTGTCGGAGATGGAGTAGCGCATGCCGGCGATCCCTTGCTCGTACATGAGGTCGACGATGAGCTTCAGCTCGTGGAGGCACTCGAAGTAGGCCGACTCAGGCTGGTAGCCGGCCTCGACGAGCGTCTCGAAGCCCGCTTGCACGAGGGCGGTGAGGCCACCGCACAGCACGACTTGCTCGCCGAAGAGGTCGGTTTCCGTCTCCTCCTCGAAGGTGGTCTCGAGCACGCCTGCCCGCGCGCCGCCGATGGCAGCCGCGTACGACAGCGCGAGGTCGCGAGCCTTGCCGGTGGCGTCCTGCGCCACGGCGATCAGACAGGGCACGCCGCCGCCTTCGGTGTAGGTGCGGCGCACGAGGTGGCCGGGACCCTTGGGGGCGACAAGTGCGACGTCGACGTCGGCCTGCGGCACAACCTGGTCGAAGCGCACCGAGAACCCGTGGCCCACGAACAACGCGTCGCCAGAGGACAGGTTCGGGGCGATGTGCTCGTTGAAGATCGCCTTGTGCTCCGTGTCAGGGCCCAGGAGCATGATCAGGTCGGCTTCGGCTGTGGCGGCTGCCACCGACAGCACCCGCAAGCCCGCCGCCTCCGCCTTGGCCACGGACGACGAGTCCTCCCGAAGGCCGACGCGCACGTCGACGCCCGACTCCTTGAGGTTGAGCGCATGGGCATGGCCCTGCGAGCCGTACCCGATGACGGCGACCTTGCGCCCGGCGATGAGGGAGGGGTCGGCATCCTTGTCGTAGTACACGTTGGCCATCAGTCGTCACTTCCGTCGTAGGTGGAGCGGAGCATGGAGTTCAGAGCGGCACCATGTTCGGCGCCCGAGGGCACCGGTTACCAATTAGGCGGAACGGGCCGCCCGCAGGCGCGAGGAGTTGTCGATGCGGGGCAGGGCCACTCGACCGGTGCGGGCGAGCTCGGCAATGCCGTAGGGCCGAAGAAGCTCTTCGAAGTCATCGAGCTTCTCAGGGTGGCCTTCGAGCGAGATCGTCAGGCGATCGTGGCCCACATTGAGGATCTTGCCCTCGAAGACATCGACCAGCTCGATGATCTGGCCACGGGTCGCGCCCGGGGCGTCGACCGTGGCGAGGAGGAGCTCGCGCTCGACCGCGGCCTTGGGCTCGAGCTCGGTGATCTTCACGACGTTGATGAGCTTGAACAGCTGCTTGGTGACCTGCTCGAGCGGCGCCGAGTCGGCCGTCACCGCGATGGTGATGCGACTGAGACGTTCGTCCTCGGTGGGCGCCACGGCCAGGCTGATGATGTTGAAGCCGCGCCGAGCGAAGAGGCCCGCGACGCGGGCGAGGACACCGGCCTTGTTCTCAACCAGCACGGACAGCAAGTGGTGATCGGTAGCGGTCACTGGACGAAGTCCTTCCCGAGGGCGGGATCGGTGATGATGTCGTCGTTGCTCTGGCCTGCGGCGACCATGGGGAAGACCTTCTCCGACGAGTCGGTGCGGAAGTCGATGACCACCGGCCGATCGTCGATCTCGTTGGCCTTCTGAATCGCCGACTGCACCTCGTCGGGCGAGTCGACCCGCATCCCCACACAGCCCATGGCTTCGGCCCACATCTTGTAGTCCGGCAGGTCGGGCGAGAGGTAGACCTCGGAGTAGCGCTCCTCGTAGAACATCTCCTGCCATTGGCGCACCATGCCGAGGTAGGCGTTGTTGAGGATGGCGATCTTCACCGGGATGCGCTCGGCGGCTGCGGTGACAAGCTCCTGCGCCGTCATCTGGAAGCAACCGTCGCCGTCGACGGCCCACACCATGGCGTCGGGCCGACCGACCTTGGCGCCGATCGCAGCGGGGACCGCGAAGCCCATCGTGCCCAGACCGCCCGAGTTCACCCAGGTATAGGGGTGGTCGAACTTCCAGTACTGCGAGGTCCACATCTGGTGCTGCCCGACCCCCGATGCGACGATGCAGTCGTCTGGGGTGTTGTCCCTCAGCTGCTCGAGGACGAACTGCGGCTTCAGCGCGTCGCCCGGCTCGGACTGCACGTACGCGAGCGGGTAGGTCTCCTGCCAGCCGGAGATCGTCTGCTTCCACGGCGTCCGGTCGGGGAATGTCGAGCCGCCGTCCAGCATGTCCTTGATGACGCTGACGAGCTCCTCGATGACGAGGCGACAGTCGCCCACGATCGGCACGTCGGGCCGCCGGACCTTGCCCAGCTCAGCGGGGTCGATGTCGACGTGGATGATCTTGGCGTCGGGGGCGAAGGCCGACACCTTGCCGGTGATCCGGTCGTCAAAGCGGCTGCCCAATGCGATGAGCAGGTCAGACCGCTGCATCGAGGTCACCGCTGAGTAGTTGCCGTGCATGCCCGGCATCCCGAGGCACAGCGGATGCGAGTCCGGGAAGGCCCCGCGCGCCATGAGCGTGGTGACGACGTGGATGTCGCACAGCTCGGCCAGCTCGCGGAGGGCTTCCGCTGCGCGGGCCTTGAGGATGCCGCCGCCGGCGTAGATGACCGGGCGCTCCGAGCGCAGGATGTACTCAGCGGCCTCTCGGATCTGGCGGGGGTGGCCCTTGGTGTTGGGCTTGTAGCCCGGCAGGCCCTCGCGCACCTCGCTGTCATCGGGCCAGTACCACTCCATCGCCGAGTTGGGGTTCTGGGCGTCGACGATGTCCTTCGGGATGTCGAGCAGCACCGGGCCGGGTCGACCGGTGGTGGCGATGTGGAATGCCTCCCGCACGGCACGCGGAATGTCCTGGGCGGATGTGACGAGCTCGTTGTGCTTGGTGACCGACCGGGTGATGCCGATCGTGTCGCACTCCTGGAAGGCGTCGGAGCCGATCGCGCCCA
>JANOQG010000113.1:0-3381 GCA_031422255.1 Actinomycetes bacterium
GCGATGACGACGCGGGGTTCTCCACCACGAGCAAGTCCGCGTACTGAGGATCGAGCAGGTCCTGGAGGGTGGAGGGCACGGGGACACCCGACCCGGCGAAGTAGGCCTTGTCGTAGTTCAAGCAGACGTCGCCGTAGTCGATCGAGGTCACCCGATGCTTGGGGTCGAGCACCAGATCCGCAGGGATGGCCCCGCTCCCCGAGGCCTCGTACGGGACAAACAGATCGGCATCGAGGGCTCGCGAGAGGAACGTGGAATCGACGCCGAAGAGGACGTCGGCCTGCGGCGACCCTTTCGTGAGCACCGCCTGGTTCACGACGGTACCGGCGTCGCCGCCCTGCAACAGCTTGACCCGTATGCCCGTTGCCTCGGTGAAGGCCGCCAGCACGTCGTCTGAGACAGCGAAGGAGTCGTGGGTGAGCAAGGTGAGGGTGACCGGTTCCTCGTCGCGGCCTCCGGCGCTGCACGCACCGCCCAGGACCGTGACGGCCAGGATCACTGCGGCCACACGTCGTACGTTGGATCGCTTCATGGCGTCCTTGGATGGTGATGGGTTCCGAGCTGTCCGGGTTGGACAGCGACCAAAACGCCGCCCCGGATGCTGACCGTGGCGATGCCGGTCGTGAGCTCGTTGCTCACACCACGAGTCGCTCCCGGAAGCAGCACTTCGTCGTCAAGGGGGTACAGCAGCCCCTCCGTCCGAACCCCGACGGCGCCACCATGCACGGCGAAGAGGCTGACGAGGTCGCCCGCGGGGCCGACCAGCGCGGCCTGATCGCGGATCACCGTGACATGCGCTGGCCCCATCTGCGCCTCGATCGCAACGTCGGCGTACGCGGGTGACGCCAGGAGCAGCGCGTTGGCCAGCAGGTGGTCGAGGCGTCCGCCGTAGCCCCCGATGACGACGATCCTCGCTGCCCCGCGCTGGAGCGCAGCGTCGAGCGCGAGCTCCAGGTCGGTGGCGTCCTTTGCGGCAGGGTGACGTTCGACAGCGGCCCCCTGCTCGGCCACATGGAGAAGCGAGGCTGGGTCGACGGAGTCGAAATCACCGATCGCGAGCCCCACGACCAGCCCGAGGGCCAGGGCGCGATCGACCCCTGAGTCGGCGGCGATGACGAAGGCTTCGCGCGGCAGGGCAGGTAGGTGTGCGGGGTCCACCGGGTCGCCCCCTGTCACCACCACCACTGTGTCGCTCGCGCCTGGCGCTGCCATCTGCCGATTCCCTCCGCCGGCATTACCCGGTTCAGGTTCCACGGGTCGATGGCGTGCCGTTGCCGGCGTGGCCACCCTCTCAGCCCGACTACCCCGAGCTCCCCTTCGTGCGTCGTCAGACTAGCGCCAGGGACCAGCCTTGGAAGCGCTGCACCGGCTCGAACCCAAGCGCCCGATTGATTCGGAGCATCGGCTGGTTGGCAGACGCGTTCCACGTCTGCACGATCTCCGCCTCCGGCCGTTCCCCTACGAGCCGGAGGTGGTTGACCGCCTTCATCCACGCGCCGAGCCCGTGACCACGATGAGCCGGCGCCACACCGGTA
The DNA here is from genome assembly GCA_031422255.1 of Actinomycetes bacterium. Lineage (GTDB taxonomy): Bacteria > Actinomycetota > Acidimicrobiia > Acidimicrobiales > VFJN01 > VFJN01. The sequence continues at coordinate 1,536 of JANOQG010000113.1, forward strand.
TCGCCCTGGAGAACGAGCCAAGGCCGCCGGATCGGCAGGTACATCTCGCTGAGGCCGACGATCTCGCCCGATGCTTCGTCGCGCACCCCGAGGCACCACCAGTCCTGCCCCGCGCCGGCGATCGACGCCTCGGCAGCTCGGAGCTCGTCGACGGTGAAGGTGGCCTCCCCCTCCCCTGCGTAGCGAGGGGCATCGTTCATGACGTGGCGAACAGCGGTGAAGGCTTCGGCCAGGGCGGGTGGACAGGGGGCGTCATAGGCCACCAGGGAGTAGCCGTCGGCGGCCTCGCCTGATCGCTGCCAGCTCTCGAGGAGTGCCTGCGGGATCTCGGACACCCGCGTGCGATTGACCTCCACCACCATGTCGGCAACGGCGCCAGCCTTGGCGCAGATCTCGGCGCTCCGGTCGCCGCAACGCGCCTCGATGGTCAGGCTCGTTCGCCCAGCGCGTCGGGCGACCGCCGCCAGCTCAGCGCCCAAAGCGCGACCCACGCCGACGCCACGACGGTCTGGCGCCACCTTGAGGCTGAGGTGGGCATGGCCCGGCTCCCCTTCGCGCCATCCGACGTCGCCGAACCCCACGAGCGCTCCCCCGGCGTCGCGCGCCAGGCGACGGTGCTGCACCTCCGGTAGATGGCCGAGGCGCTCCAGGTCGAGGAATGCCGCTTCGCTCACGGGCGGCTCTCCCACGATCCACTCTGCCCACACCGCATTGAAGATGGCGGTCATGGCCGTCCGGTCGCGTGCATCGAGGGCATCGGGCGATTCGAACGATTCCACGGTCACAGTCACGGTGGGCAGCCTGGCCGGATGAGGCCCGCAAGACCATCCGATTACCGTCGGGGCGATGGAGCGCGACCTCTACGACGACGAGCACGACCTCTTCCGCCACTCGGTGCGCGGCTTCATTGCCAAGGAGCTCGTGCCGCACCACGAGGAGTGGGAGCGGGCGGGCATCGTCGATCGGGCCCTTTTCACGAAGGCCGGGTCCCATGGCTTCCTCGCGATGGCCGCCCCTGAGGAGCACGGTGGCGGCGGTGTGCGCGACTTTCGCTACAACGCCGTGATCGCCGAGGAGATCCAGCGCGCCGGCGTGAACGCGGCCGGCCTGGGCTGGACCCTCCACAACGACATCTGTCTGCCGTACTTCCTGTCCCTCGGCTCCCCGGAGCAGCAGGCGCGTTGGCTCCCCGGCATCTGCTCGGGTGAGCTCATCACGGCCATCGCCATGACGGAGCCGGCCATGGGATCTGACCTCGCGTCGATGTCCACCAACGCGGTCCGAGACGGCGACCACTACGTCGTGAACGGGTCCAAGACGTTCATCACGAATGGCATCAACGCCGACCTGGTGATCACGGCGGTGAAGACAGATCCCACGCAGCGCCACGCAGGCATGAGTCTCGTCGTGCTGGAGCGCGGGATGCCCGGGTTCGAACGAGGCCGCAATCTGGACAAGATCGGGATGCACGCCCAGGACACCGCCGAGCTCTTCTTCACCGACGTTGTGGTGCCCGTGGCGAATCGCCTCGGCGAGGAGGGCAGCGGGTTTCGATCGCTCGTCGACAAGCTGCCCCAGGAGCGCCTCTCGATCGCCGTGACTGCTGTGGCCGCGGCGCGGCAGGCGCTCGACATCACCCTCGTCTACGTCAAGGACCGCACGGCCTTCGGACAGCCGATCGGCTCCTTCCAGAACAGCCGCTTCAGGCTTGCGGAGATGGCCACGGAGATCGAGATCGCGCAGACGTTCGTGGACCGCAGCGTCCTCGCGCTGAACGACGGAGCCCTCACGGCGGAAGAGGCCGCCATGGCGAAGTGGTGGTGCACAGAGCTTCAGAAGCGCGTGG
>JANOQG010000114.1:0-7642 GCA_031422255.1 Actinomycetes bacterium
GGCGATCTTCACGTACTTCATATCCGACGGGTGCTCGTGCTCGTGCACGTGCACGGGCTCGTTGGCGTTGTGCGCCTCGGCGACCCGGACTTCGGTGGTGGTGCTCATCGTTCCCAGTTCCTCAGGGGATCAGGTAGACGACCGTGAAGATGATGATCCACACGATGTCGACGAAGTGCCAGTAGAGGCCGATGGTCTCGACGGCCTCGGCCCGCTCCGGACCAAGGTTGCCGCGCAGCGACATCACCAGCAGGGACATCAGCATGATGATGCCCACGCTGACGTGGACGCCGTGGAAGCCGGTGAGTGTGTAGAAGGCCGACCCGAAGATGTTCGTGGTGTAGCCGAGGCCCTCCCGGTAGAAGGTGGTGAACTCGTACACCTGACCGCCGATGAACACCGCGCCGAGCATGGCGGTGGTGGCAAGCCAGATGCGGTTCAGCCGGACGTCGCCACGCACGATCGATGAGACAGCAAGAGCCATGGTGAGCGAGCTCATCAGGAGCACGAACGAGCTCACCGACGTGAACGGGATGTCGAAGACGGCCTCGGGCGTCGGCCCGCCCACGCTCCGGTGCCGCAGCAAGAGGTAGGTGGAGATCAGGCTTCCGAAGAGCAGGCAGTCGGAGCCCAGGTACACCCACATCGCCAGCTTTGTGTTCGAGATGCCGGTGGATGTGGCATGACCGTGGTCAGCCACGACAGGTGCGTGCACGGCGGTGTCAGTCATTGACGATCACCTCCTCGCCTTCCGATGTCAGTTCTTCCGACGCGTCGACGGCGTGATCGTCGTGGCCATGGGGGGCTTGGTCCTCGTCGTCGGGCGGCTCGAGCGCCCAGCCAACCATTGAACCGAGCAGCACGGCAGCTCCGACGAAGGCGACAGCGAGGTTGAAGATGACGCCGTAGCCGATGAGCGGGAAGGCGGCGGAGAGCGTGATCGGCCAGTAGGAAGGCGCGGGCAGATGCGCCCGAGAGCCGTCACCGATCATGGCGATCTCCTCAGGCTCGTGCACCTTGACGACGCGCCCGGATTCGTCCTCCTGGTACTTCTGATGCCACCAGTGATCGAGTTGCGTGACGATGGGATCGTCGTCGAAGTTGTGCTCAGGGGTGGGCGACGGAATGCTCCACTCGAGGCTGCGGCTGTCCCACGGGTCCGGGCCAGGAGGCGGCAGCGACCCTGCTTCGCGCTTCGAGCGGACGATGTTCACGAAGAACAGCAGCACGCTCAGCGCGATCACGAATGCGCCGACGGTGGAGACGAGGTTCCAGAAGTTGAAGCCGTACCCGTCGCGGTAGGTCTGGATCCGACGGCTCATGCCCTGGAGACCAAGGATGTGCATCGGGCCGAAGGTGAGGTTGAACCCGACCAGCGTCAGCCAGAAGTGCACCTTGCCGAGCTTGTCGTTCAGGAAGTAGCCGAACACCTTCGGCCACCAGAAGTAGAAGCCGCCGAGGAAGCCGAACAGCGCGCCGCCGAAGATGACGTAGTGGAAGTGGGCGACGATGTAGTACGTATCTGTCTGCTGTGTGTCGGCTGGGGCAACGGCATGGGTGACGCCAGACAGGCCGCCGATGGTGAACATGGCCACCAGGCCGATCGAAAACAACAGCGGAGTGGTGAAGCTGATCTTCCCGCCCCAGAGCGTGGCCATCCAGTTCAGGATCTTCACGCCGGTGGGCACCGCGATGAACATCGTGGACACCGAGAAGGCGGCGACGGAGATGGGCCCGAGCCCCGAGGCGAACATGTGGTGAGCCCACACGCCCCAGCCCATGAAGCCGATCGCGATGCCGCTGAACACCATGAACGGGTAGCCGAAGATCGGCTTGCGGGAGAACACCGGGATGATCTCCGAGACGATGCCGAAGGCCGGCAGGATGAGGATGTACACCTCGGGATGACCGAAGATCCAGAACAGATGCTCCCAGAGGAGCGGGTCGGCTCCCTGACCCACGTTGAAGAAGTTGGCATCGAACAGCCGGTCGAACGTGAGCAGGAACAAGGCCACCGAGATCACCGGGATTGCGAACACCAGCAGCACCTGGGTGACAAGGCTCATCCAGGTGAAGACCGGCATCTTCATCAGCGTCATGCCCGGCGCCCGCATGTTGAGTGCGGTGACGACCAGGTTCACGCCACCGATGAGGGAGGCGATGCCGGTGATCTGCAGGCCGATTGCGTAGAAGTCCATGCCGTGACTCGGAGAGAAGATCACGCCCGTGTTGGGGGCGTACGCGAACCACCCGCCGTCAGCGCCCCCGCCCAGGAACCACGAGCTGTTCAAGAAGATGCCGCCGAAGAGGAACGTCCAGAAGCTGAGCGCGTTCAGCCGCGGAAAGGCGACGTCGCGAGCGCCGATCTGCAGCGGCATCAGATAGTTCATGAAGGCGGCGCCCATGGGCATCACCACCAGGAAGATCATTGTGATGCCGTGCATCGTGAAGACCTGGTTGTACAGGTCTGCTGACAGGAGCTTCTGACCCGGCGCCGCCAGCTGCGCACGGATGAGCAACGCTTCCACGCCGCCGATCACGAAGAAGAACAGCGATGCCACGCCGTACATGATGCCGATCTTCTTGTGATCGACCGTGCTCACCCAGGACCGCCAACCGGTCTTGGCCCGCGGTCGAGCGAACACCCCGAGTGGGGCGCGCGCCACACCGGCGCCCGAAGTCAGGGCCGGCACATCTGAGGGTCGTTTCTCGATCGCCATGAGGCGGGCTACTCCAACGTCTTCAGGTAGGCGACGAGGGCATCGATCTGCTTGTCGGTGAGCTCGAGGTTCGGCATGCCGCGGGAGCCCTGGGGGTACATCGGCTTCTCGCCCGGCGGGTCGTGCAGCCACTTCTTGAGATCGGCGACGTTGAGCTGCTGGCCGAGCTCGACTGTGTCGACCTCACCGTTGCCGTCCCCGTCGACCCAGAGGTCGAAGATCCCTCCCGCAAACACTCCGCGACTCGCGAAGTGCGTGAGGTTGGGCGCCGCTCCGCTCACCTGGGCTGCGCCCTTGAAGAGGTCTTCGTTTCCACCGTCGCCTCGGACGAGGTGACAAGCCGAGCACGACGTGCGGAACTGGTCCATCCCCGCCTTCGCCAAGGTGTCCGCAGGCACCTCTGCATCGGTGAGCTGATTCACGAGCCAGGCCTCGTAGTCAGCGGGAGAAAGGGCGACGACGCGCATTCGCATGTACCCGTGCGACAAGCCGCAGAACTCGGTGCACTGCCCGCGGAACACGCCGGGCTCGTCGGCCTCGATCGTGAGGGGATGCTCTCGACCCGGCACCGCGTCGCGCTTGCCATTGAGGGCCGGGATCCAGAAGGAGTGGATGACGTCACGCGACGTGATCGTGAGGGCGATGGGCTCGCCCGCGGGGATCACCAGGTCGTTGGCCGTGACGATGTCGTCCTTGCCGTCGTGGTCGACGTCGTAGCGATACTCCCACCACCACTGCTGACCGATGACGGTGATCTCCTGTGCATCCTTCGGGGTGTCGGCAAGGTCGAGGATGGTGAACACCGACCCGGCACCCACGGCAGCCAGCACGAGCGCCGGAAGGATCGTCCAGCCGATCTCGAGCTTGAAGTTGCCATGCACCTGGGGTGGAAGGCTGTCGTCGTCGTCCTTGCGCTTGCGGAACTTGATGGCGAGGTACAGCACCCCGAACTGCACGAGCAGGAACACGACACCGGCGACGGCGAAGACCGGGTCGGAGAGCTGGTCGATCGCCCGCGCCTCGGGGCCCTTCGGGTTCAGCGTGTCGAGCGGTGCCTTGTCGGCGCAGGCGGCCAGCGTGAGCACGAGCGGCGCCAGCATTGCTGCCTTGAAGCGGCGAGACGATCGAGCCGTCATCAATTCTCTTCCTCCGTGACCGTGGCGGGATCGCTCGCGTTCGTGCCGGGAGGCACGAAGGGCTGGTTGCCGTTGCCCTCACTTTCGGGCTCCTCGTGGTGCTCGATCACGCGTTCGCCGCGAGCTGCGGATACGACGCCACCCACGACCACGCCGAGCGCCACTACTACGAGCACGCCCGCGATGACGTTGGGGGACAGCTTCGGACGGGTGGCGAACAGCACGCCGATGGCGAGGATCCCCGCTCCGAGGACGACTGCAACCACGACCGCTCCGAACGCAGATGACGTCAGCAGGAGCCGGGAGAATGCCCCAACCGCACCCGCCACGATGAGGCCACCAGCGAGGGGCACCTCGAAGGGGGCGAGGAGACGATCACGCACAGCCCGGTTGGCCACGGGATCGCCGGTGGCGTGGTCGGACCACGCGAGCACCATCCACTCGACCAGCACGGCCAGCAGGACGAAGAGCCCAACCACGAACATCACGTTGCTGATGACGAACCCGAGGACCACCAGCCCAGCGCCAAACGCGCCGACGATCGGCGAATAGGAGAGGTGCGACGGCGAGGGCTCGGTGGGAGCCGACTCCGTGCCTGCGAACTCCGCCAGGGCCACTCCCTCAGCGTCGCGGGCCGCCACTGCCAGCAATCCGAGGACCAGGCCGAGCAAGCCGAATGACACCAACAACGAGTACCCCAGGTGGTCGCCGACCGCCCCGTTGTAGCCCGCGGTGAGCGGGCCGAGCCCGCTGCCGCCTGTGGTCCATCCATAGGCGGCCGCCAGCACGAGCGACAAGGTGCCCATGCCGAGGAACGTCTTGGAACCGGTGGTGAACATCGAAGGAGAAGGCCTCGCTACTTGTTGATGTAGATGCCGTACCAGATCACGACGTAGACGGCGACGGTGACGAACCAGTACAGGGCGGCAGCGGTCATGCCCTCGGCATCGCGGCCGGTGAGCTGACCACCGAGGGCGTGAAATCCCATGACACCGATGAAGACCATGCCGATGACGACCATGAGCAGGTGGGTGCCCGTGACGATGTAGAGGAGCGTTCCCGCGGCGGAAGCCGTGAGACCCATCTGGAGCTGCTGGTAGAGGTAGACGGTCGAGTTGATGAAGGCGGCGCCGAACAGGATCGTGAGCCCGATGGCCAGGTAGGCGTGCGGCCGGTCGTCGTTCCGGAGTGCGTACACAGCCCAGGCGATGGTGACGAGCGACATCGCCAGGGTGAGCATCCCCATGCTTCCGGGGGTGAGGGGGAGCACGACCCCCTCGGGGAGGGTGGTGTCACCGGCAGCGGCGAGCTGGCCACGCACCTGCAGGTAGACCGCGAGCTCGACGATCACGACCAGGACGGCTGCGACAGCGGCGAATCCCGACCCAAGCAACAGCACCCGGGGCCGACGCGCGCCCGGAGCCGGAGCGTCGATGAGCGGATTGGTTGCAACGGTGGCGGTGCTCATCAGGCTGAGGCCTCCTGGTGGCGGGCGTCGTACAGCGGAGCCTCTGAGGCCACCTCGGGAAGGGTTGCGAAGTTGCCCGGCGCCGGCGGTGAGCTGGTGGCCCACTCGAGCGTGTGGCCCTCCCAGGGATCGTCACCCGGAAGCTCACCGCTGCGGATCGCCCGCATCATCAGCCCGATGAAACCAATGGCCGCGAGGCTGAGCAGTACGCCACCCACCAGCGACGCGGTGTTGAGCGCTTCGATCGTGCTCCGGTTATCGGTTACCGGGCCCGGCACATCCCCACCCTGGCCGAGAAGACCAGACGCGAGGTCAGGGAAGCTCCACAGCACGGTGCCGACAAGGAGGAGGACAGCAGTTCCTCGGGCGGGGCCTTCGGGGAGCCTGCGACCGATGAGCTTCGGTGCCCAGAAGGTGATCGCACCGAAGAGTGCGATGGCGAGTGCGAGGAAGACGTAGGACGCCACCGAAGTGGTCCAGGAGGTGCCGTACAGCGACGACCCGTCGCCGTCGACGAGGGTCTTGATGGGCTTGATGGCCTGCACCGCTCCGGCGAGGAGCCCCACCAGCAGCATCACCGTGGAGGCGGCACCGAAGAGCAAGGGGCTCGCGATCGTGACCCGGCCCTTGCGGATCGTGATGGCCCACAGGCCCAGCAGAGCCAGCACCGGCAGCAGGATCAGGAACGACGACGCCACCCACGGCAGCTCGTAGAGCCACGGAGTGCTCGCTCCCACGAAGCCCGGTAGGGCCCACGCGCCGATCGCGAGGGCGCCGAATGCGGTGATGGAGGTGCGGGCGTGGCGGTTGAGGTGGTGACGGGTGGCGCTGAAGACCGGGACGACGCTCCCGACGAACCCGAGTACCGGAATGCCGAACGCGTAGACGGTGGGCTGACTGAAGGCCCAGCTGATGCGGGCGTAGATGCCCGAGCTGTCCTCGCCGCCGTAGCGGACGAAGACGTAGGTGATCACCAGCACGGCGGCGAGGACCGGCAGGGTGAGCAGCCAAACCGTGCCGGCTACGAGCGCCGACCAGGCGAACAGCGGCGTGCGAGCCAACGTCATGCCGGGGGCCCGCAACGTGAACACCGTCGTCATGATGGAGATCCAGGCAACAACCTCGGCCACGAGCACGAGGAGGAGGGCCGCGATGAACAGCCGTACGCCGTCGCGGTCGGAGCCGAAGGGCCCGCCGTCGATTGCGTACGAGCCGATGACCAAGCCGCCACCGATCAGGTAGGCCCAAGCCGCCGCTGCCGCAGCGCGCGGGAAGGCCAGCGTCGAGGCACCGACCTGCAGCGGCACGATCACGGTGGCCAGGCCGATCGTGAGCGGCAACAGCACGAGGAAGGCCCCGCCGATCGCCCGGTAGGTGACGATCTGGGAGAACCAGTCGCCCTCGCTACCGGTGAGGTCGGCCAGCCCGCCAGTGTCCAAACGCATGGCAGAGACGTAGAGCGAGGCAGCGGCCACGAGCACGAGGTGGGCGAGGGCCGCAACGATCCAGAGCCTCCCCACCACCTTGTGGTCGCCCGACCCGAGGACGGCCGCCAACCCGGCAGGTGCCTGAGCGGGGGCGATGGGATCTGGGGACGCCAGCGCGGCGGCCGGAGCGTCTTCCGTGACGGTCATGCAGGCACCTGAGAGAAGGGAATGGTCCGGTTTGGGAATCTAGTCACGTGGGCGGTCGCCCTTCGAACCCTGCCCCCACGGGCGATCACCATCCGGACCGCAGCAGCTGATCGAGAGCCATCGCGCCGAACAGGAGGGTGACGTAGGTGATGGAGTAGGTGAAGAGTCGCATTGCGGTGGCCCGGATCTCGATCTCCGCGGGACCGCCGCTCGCGGAAAGAGAGATGCCCACCCGCGAGGACATCTGCGAGAGGCGCACGGCGAGGAAGGTGAACACGGCGCCAAGCACGATCGCGGACCCCAGGTACACGTGGCCCATGCCAGCGACCGGAGCGAAGGCAACCGTGAGCGCCCACAAGACCAAGGTGTAGAGGAGGATGCGACTCGAGGTGCGCTTGAGGCTCACCACCGACGGCAACATCGGCACATCGGCTGCGGAGTAGTCGTCCCGGTAGCGGATCGCGAGGGCCCAGAAATGCGGGGGCGTCCAATAGAACATGATCCCGAACAGGAGCACTGGCGCCCAATCGAGCGTGTTGGTGACCGCACTCCACCCGATCAGCACCGGTACTGCTCCCGCGGCGCCGCCAATGACGATGTTGTGGGTCGACGTGCGCTTCAGCCAGAGCGTGTACACGAACACGTAGAAGAGACAGGCAGCCACCGCCAGCGCTGCGCTGAGCA
>JANOQG010000115.1:0-4449 GCA_031422255.1 Actinomycetes bacterium
TTCGTGGGGCTCTGCCTCCTCGGCGCGCGTGCGGCCCTGCTCGCCCCGGACCGGTTCGGGATGCTCCTCGCGGCCGGGATCACGGTGTGGTTCGGTGTCCAGGCCTTCGTGAACATCGGCGCGGTGATCGGCATCCTGCCCATCACCGGCGTGCCGTTGCCCTTCGTGAGCTACGGCGGCTCCTCGCTCCTGTTCAGCATGGCGGGAGCGGGCCTCCTCTTGAACGTGGCGCGGCAGGCACAGAGGCCCGTCACAGCGACGCGTCCCGGCCAGTCGGCGCGCCGACCTTCGGCGCCCGTGCGGTGACGGAAGCCTGCGCTCCCACCTTCGCCATCGTCACCGGAGGGGGAACCGCCGGTCACGTGAACCCGGCTCTGGCGATCGCGGCCGCCCTTGTTGCCGCCGGGCATTCGCCGAGCACCATCCACTACGCGGGGAGCCAGCGAGGCATCGAGGCTCGACTCGTACCCGAGTCCGGCTATCCGATGACGCTGCTGCCCGGGCGCGGGATCCAGCGAAGGTTCGCGCTGGCCAACCTCCGGGCCGTGGCAGGGCTCCTCGTTGCGGGGGTCCGGGCGCTGCGACTGGTTCGGCGGCTCCGTCCCCAGGTCGTGATCGCCGTAGGTGGCTACGCCAGCGTGGCGGTCGGCCTCGCCGCGGTCGTGTGGCGGGTCCCGCTCGTCGTCGCGGAGCAGAACATCGCCCCTGGAGCCGCCAACCGCCTACTGGCCCGGTTCGCCAAGGTGACGGCGGTGGCCTTCCCAGGCACGCCGTTGCCACGGGCCGTCGTCACAGGAAACCCCATCCGAGAGGACATCTCCGCGCTGCGTCCTGAGCGCGATCGGGCGACGGCTCGCCGCGCCTGTGGGGTCGGGGAAGGCCGCCAGCTGCTCCTCGTGTTCGGCGGCTCGCTGGGTGCTCGTCGTCTGAACGACGCCGTCCTCGAGGCCCTACCGATCTGGCACGCCCGCGCAGACCTCGCGGTTCACCACGTCGTGGGTCGACGGGACTGGGAAGCGATCTGCGCCGCTACCCCCGCACACCTTGGTGTTCTCGAGTACCGAGCCGTGATCTATGAAGACAACATGCCGGCGGCGCTGGCTGGCGCGGACCTTGCGGTGTGCCGTGCGGGTTCGAGCACTTGCTTCGAGCTGGCAGCGGCCGGCTTGCCTGCCGTTCTCGTGCCCTCGCCCTCTGTGACAGCGGACCAGCAGACCAGAAACGCCGACCACCTCGTGGACGTCGGAGCGGCAGTCCTCGTGACGGATCAGGACCTCGACGGGGTGCGCTTGGCAGCTGAGGTGAACGCGCTGCTCGCTGACGATGACCGTCGGTCCGCCATGGGGGCCGCCGCCCGAACCAGAGCTCGGCCGGAAGCCGCCGCGGACATCGCCGCCCTCGCCATCGAGCACAGCCGTGGCTGAGCTACCGGGTCTCCGTTCGCCTCGCCGTCTGCACGTGACGAACGTGGGTGGAGCCGGCATGAGTGCCATAGCCACCGTCCTGTCTGAGATGGGGCACACCGTGAGCGGCCACGACCCGTCGCCAGAGACCCCCTTTCTCGTGCCGCTGCGCCGACTCGGGGTGGAGGTCCAAACCGGTCTCGCTGCCACGTCGATGAGCAACGTCGAGGCGGTCATCACGTCTACGGCCACGCCGCCGGATCACCCTGATGTGGTCGCGGCCTCGTCGGCTGGGATCCCCGTCGTGCACCGTTCGGCGGCCCTCGCTGCGATCTGTGCGCATCGCGACACCGTGGCTGTAGCCGGTACCCACGTGAAGACGACGACCTCGGCTCTGCTTGCCACCGTCCTGGTCGGGGCGGACGCGGCCCCAGGGTGGATCGTCGGCGCCAGCGTTGCCGCCTTGGGTTGCAGCGCCGCATGGGGCGGGGGTGGACCGCTGGTGGTGGAGGCTGACGAGAGCGACGGAACGTTCCTCGCACTCGGAGCCCGTGCGGCCATCGTCACAAATGTCGAGCCCGACCACTTGGAGTACTGGGGCGGGGAAGCCGAGCTGCGCGCTGGGTTCGTCGAGTTCGTGGCAGCGCTGGAGGGGGCAGCGGTGCTGTGCCTCGACGACGCGGGCTCGGCGGCGTTGGCGGCGTCGGCCGCTCACCCCGTCACCTATGGGACCGACCCGGCCAGCGACTATCAGATCCTCGGTATCACCACCGATGGCACGGGAGTCCGTTTCACGCTGCGCCATCAGGGAGTCGATCTCGACGTGGTGGTGCCCGCCGCCCCCGGCGATCACAACGCACGAAACGCAACGGCTGCGCTCGTCATGGCACACCAGCTCGGGATCGACCTGCCGGTCGCGATCGGTGCCATCGCCTCGTTCCGGGGGGTCGCGCGTCGCTTCGAGGTGCGCGGGGAGGCGGCCGGAGTCGTGCTCGTCGACAGCTACGACCACCTTCCTACTGAGGTTGCTGCGGCGCTTGCGGCCGCCCGCGCCGGCCGGTGGAAGCGCGTCGTGTGCTGCTTTCAACCCCACCGCTTCAGCCGCACCGAAGCGCAGTGGCACAACTTCGCCCACGCCTTTGGCGCCGCGGATCTCCTTGTCATCACCGACATCTATTCGGCAGGCGAGGCCCCGCGCCCTGGGGTCACCGGCCGGCTCCTCGTCGATGCCGTGCTCGACGCTCACCCCTCGAAGCGGGTTGCCTGGATGCCAGCGCTCGACGACGTCGTCGCCTACTTGGCCGCAACGGTTCGCCCTGGCGACCTCTGCATCACGTTGGGCGCTGGCGACCTGACCTCGGTGCCTGAGCGGGTCCTGGCCGTACTTCAGGAGCGCGAGCGATGAGCGCGCCCGATGTGATCGAGGCGGCCGCCGCCATACTCGGCGGCCGAGCGCAACGCGGGGTCTCACTCGGCCTGCACACGACCTACCGAGTGGGCGGTCCCGCTGCACTGTTCGTAGCGGTCGACGACGACTCCGCTGTGGAGGCGGTCACGGATGCCGTGCGCACCACCGGGGTCGATGTCCTCGTGGTGGGAAAGGGCAGCAACCTCCTGGTGGCCGATGCGGGGTTTCCCGGCTTGGCGCTCGTCCTCGGTGACGCCTTTGCAGCCGTGGACGTGGTGGGCACAAGCCTGCGTGCGGGGGGAGCGGCTTCGTTGCCCGTCGTGGCCCGGCGTTCCGTTGCCGCGGGCCTCACCGGCTTCGAGTGGGCGGTCGGCGTTCCGGGGTCGATCGGTGGCGGCGTGCGCATGAACGCAGGCGGTCACGGGTCAGACATGGCGGCGACGCTCGTCGGGGTCCGCGTTGTGGACTTGCGGACCGGGGAGGATGGAGAGGTGCCGGCCGCCTCGCTTCAGCTCGGATACCGCTGCTCTTCGCTGGCTCCTGAGCACCTCGTGTTGCATGCCGAGCTCGCACTGACAGCAGGCGACCCCTCGCTCGGGGCGGCAGAGCTGGCCGAGATCGTCGCTTGGCGACGCGCCAACCAGCCCGGCGGACCCAACGCTGGCTCGGTGTTCACCAACCCGCCAGGCGATTCCGCGGGCCGCTTGATCGACGCGGCGGGCGGCAAGGGGCTGCGGGTTGGGACGGCACAGGTGTCCGCCAAGCACGCCAACTTCATCCAGAGCAACGCAGGCGGTCGAGCCGACGACGTGCGAGACCTGATGGTCGCCATTCAGGAGCTCGTCCGCGTGCACGCGGGAGTGGAGCTGACAGCCGAGACCCGATGCGTTGGGTTCGACGACCCTTCTCGCAACCCTCGACCACGGATCGAGGGTTGACCCGGTGAGGACCGCGACGCTCGAGCGAGCGGCCCCGTCGATCGACCCGCGCCTGCGCGCTCGGCGCATCGAGGTGCAGCGAGGTCAGGGTCGCCGGCGCCTCCAGCGAGTGCTGGACGCTGGTCTGCTGATCGCGGTGGCGGTCGGCTTCGCCGGGGCGCTGCGGTCACCGCTGCTCGACGTCGACGAGGTCCGAGTGGCGGGCACGACCCACATCAGCCCGGAGACGGTGATCGAGCAATCGGGGCTGCTCCCAGGCCAGCAGCTCATGGATCTGGACCTGCGGGCGGTCGGTAGGTCGATCGCCGCGCTCCCTTGGGTCAGCGAAGTACGCATTCACCGCGGCGTAGACGGGATCGTGGACGTCCTGGTCATCGAGCGCATTGCGGTGGCGGTGGTGGGCGAGGGCGCCGACGCGTACCTCGTGGACGTTGAGGGCCGGGTCCTCGCGCCCAGCGCATCGAACGCGGTGCTTGCCGCAAGCCTCGTGCGCTTGGCTGATGCCTCCTCGGCGCTCCGGCCTGGCGTTGCACTCGCGGCCGGCTCCTCCGCGGCCCTGCTCGTGGCCGAACGCCTTGCCAGCGCCGCCCCGGGAGCGGTGGCCACCGTGTCCGTGGGCGACGAGGTCACGGCCACGCTTGTCCAGGGCGGCACGGTTCGTTTCGGTGACGCGACCCAGCTCGAAGCCAAGGTGCGCTCG
>JANOQG010000116.1:0-1862 GCA_031422255.1 Actinomycetes bacterium
CAACGCGTCGCCACATGGGCCACCGCGCGGGGCCTGCCCGTGGTGGACGCGGCTCGACCCGTGAGTGAATGGGAGCCCGCACTTGCTGGGCACAGCTTCGACTGGCTGTTCGCCATCACGCACCTCGCCCTGCTGCCCGAGAGCGTGCTGGCGTTACCCACCCACGGCGCAGTGAACTTCCACGACGGGCCACTCCCGACTTATGCCGGGCTGAACACCCCCGCGTGGGCACTGATCAACGGCGAGGCCACCTACGGCATCACCTGGCACGAGATCACGCCTGGGATCGACGAGGGCGACGTGCTCAAGGAGCGTCGGTTCGACGTCGCCCCAGGCGAGACATCCCTCTCCCTCAACACGCGGAACTTCGAGGCCGCGATCGAGACCTTTGACGAGCTTGTCGACGAGCTTGCAACCGGCCGCCACGTCGCCGTACCGCAGGACGTCGCCGCCGAGCGATCCACCTACAGCCGCCACGATCGGCCCCCCGCCATGGCGGTGCTCGACTGGCGCCGCCCCGCCGAGGAGCTCGACCGGCTCGTCCGAGCCTTGACCTTCGGGCCGTACCCCAACCCCCTCGGCTTCGCGAAGGTTGTCGTCGGCGACGCCGTCGTCCTGGTCGTGGCAGCGGATCTGCTGGACGAGGACGGTGAGTCCGGCGTCGTCCTCGAGATCAGCGACGATCGCATCGTCATCGCGTGCGCCAGCGGGGCACTCGCGCTCACCCAGCTCACGACACAACGCGGCGCAGCGCTCACTGCCATCGAGGCATCCACCCAGCTCGGCATCGACATCGGGACACCACTCCCGCAGCTTGCCGACGACCTCGCCGAATCGCTCACCGAGCTGGCCGCGGTCCTCGCTCGAACCGAGCGGTCCTACCTCCGGCAGCTGTCCACCCTCGAGCCGCTGGAGCTCCCGTGGGCACGCACCCCCTCGACCGATCACACCCCCCACTACGCGTCCCTAGCAGTCACCGTGCCGACATCACTGAGCGGCGAGGCCGGCGCGGTGACCGGAGCGTTGGCGGTGGTGCTCGCCCGACTATCGGGCAAGGACCGCTTCCATATTGGGCTCGTCGATGGCCGGTGGACCGACGCTGTCGGCCACGCCTTCTTGGCCGGCGCCGTTCCGGTGGAGATCGAACTCCAGGGCGACGACGCCCTCTGCGCGGTGTTCGATTCCATCGGCGCCCAACTCGACCACGCTCGGCTGCGACCTCCGTTCGCGCACGAGCTCATCGCTCGCAACCCAGACCTGGCGCGCAACCCGGAGCTCGCTGCGGGGCGGCTGCTTCCGATCGCCGTGCGCGTCTCGGCCGGCGGCGACCCCAACGAGGGCGTGGTGCTGGAGCTTCACGGTGCGGCCGGCGCGTGGTCCATCCGCTTCGACGACGGCCTCATCGACGCCGCCGATGCCCACCTCCTGGTGACGTGTCTGGAGAGCGCTCTTTCAGCAGCCGCAGAGGCGGCCAGCACGACCACCGTCGCAACTGTCGATCTCCTGGGGGACACCCTTCGCCAGCAGGTTCTCGACGGCTGGGGCGACACCACCCGCGCGATCCGGGACGACGTCTGCATCCACCAGCTGTTCGAGGAGCAGGTGGATCGAGACCCCGACGTCACCGCCCTCATGTTCGAGGGCGAGGCCATCACCTACGCAGAGATGGACGCGAGGGCGAACCGACTCGCGCACCACCTCGTCACGCTCGGCATCGGCCCCGACGATCTCGTCGGCGTGCACGTCAGCCGGAGCATCGACCTCGTGGTCGCCGTCACCGCCGTGCACAAGGCAGGCGGCGCGTACGTCCCGCTCGATCCGGTCTACCCAAGCGACCGACTGGAGCACATGATCCGCGACAG
>JANOQG010000117.1:0-2685 GCA_031422255.1 Actinomycetes bacterium
CCTGCTCACGACCTTCCGCAAGCAACGCAACAACGAACGCACCGAGATCACCCGAGCCCGCAAGGTCGCCGAGGCCTGTGCTCGCAAGTACCCCTGAGGAGGGGATGACGATGGCCAACTACTCCCGCTGGGACGACGTCAAGAAGCGCCGACCCGCGCCGACCTCCGAAGTGGTGGTCGAGGTCGAACACGACCTCGCGCTCGGTCAACTCATCTACGACCTCCGCACCGAAGCCGGGCTCAGCCAACGGGCGCTGGCCGAGCGGATGGGCACCACACAGTCGGTCATCTCCCGGCTCGAGGAGGGCGGCGGCGCCAAGAACCGCCTCGACACGCTCGCCCGCGTGGCCACCGCGTTGGACCGGCATCTCATCGTGTCGTTCCCCGAGAAGGTCCCCGCTCGCCTCAAGGACGCCGTCCAAGTCGCCTGAGAGTTGGCACTCCGATTGGCACTCAACTGCGCAGGATCAGGTGGGATTCGGCAGCACTTGGCGGATGCCGTTCGAGTCCCTCCGAGCGCGCAATGTGATGGAGTACTGGCCCGGTTGAGGGCTGGTCAGCGCACAGTCGCAGTGGTGAGAAGGATGGCTCCGTCGAGGAGAACGCCTTCGTCGCCGAGGTGGTCAACGAGTGCCTCGCGTACGGCATCGAGGGCGGCGGGGTGCTGGTCCTCGGGGACCGTGGCGAGGACGGCGCGACCTACGCCGGTGTCGGCGAGATGGGCAGTGGCATCATCGATGTCGACCCCGAGGTGGAGTGGCACGGCGTCCGGGCGTATCTCGATGTCGACGAACCCGGCTCCGGTGAGGACAGTGTCGATGGTGTCGGGGTCGGACTGGGCGAACATCCCCGGGCCGGGGCCGCCCGACTCCGGGAGGCTGCCGTAGCGGAGCAGCGCGCCGCCGGGGACGGTGAGCCACTGGTTGGCGATCAGCGGTTGCCAGGTGGCGATGCAGAGCCGCCCTCCGGAGCGCAGCGCGCTGGCGATGTTGACGAAGGCGGCGTCTGCGTCGTCGAAGAACATGGTCCCGAACCTGCTCATGGCGATGTCGACGCCCTGGGCGACGAACGGGTGGGTTTGGGCGTCGGCCTGGATGAGGGTGACGTTGTCGATGGCGGCGTCGGTGAGCCGTTGGCGGGCGACGCTGAGCATCGGTTCGGACACGTCGACGCCGAGCACGGTGCCGTCGGGCCCGACGGCTCGGGCGGCGGCGAGGGTGGTGGCGCCGCACCCGCAGCCGATGTCGAGGACCCGCTCGCCCCTGCGGAGCTGTGCGGCGTCGAGGAGGGTGTCGGCGACGGCTGTCATGACCCGGTCGCGGCCGTCGGCGTCGGTGATCCATCGTTGGCCGCTCTCGCCGTTCCAGTTGTCGCGTTCGGTCTGGTTCGGTGTGGTCATCGGTCCGTCTCGAGGAGCTGGCGCAGGGCGGTGGCGGTGTCGCCGTCGTGGTCGATGCCGAGCGTCTTGCCGATGGCGTGGATGGTGAGGCGGCCGGTGCCGTGGGCGAGAAGGCCTCGTCCCCGTGTGGCGAGGGCGACGAGCTGGTCCGGGTCGGCGTCGGCGGGCCGGTCTGCGAGCAGGGTGACGGTGGCGCTGGCGATGGCGGCGGTTGCGTTCCGGATCGTGCCCAGCAGGCCGAGCACGCGGTCGGGGTCATAGCCGGCGGCGAGGGCGTCGACGGTCAGCTGCAGCAGAGAAGGGCTGGGCACGCAGTAGCGGCCGGGGCCACAGGCTTCGACGACTCCTGCGGCGATGAGGTCATCGAGCCGATCGGGGACGAGAGCGGGCAGGAGCGTGGCGAGCTGTTCGGGCGTGGCGGGGGCGCCCGGTTCGTCGAGGTGGACGAGCTGGTCGGCTTCGAGGCCGAGGATCTCGCCGAGGTCGGCGCCGTCGCTCCAGGAGCTGACGAGGTCGCGGATACCGGCCAGGGAGTACCCGCGGTCCTGGAGCCGGCCGATGAGGGCGAGGCGGGCCAGGTGGGTGGGCCCGTAGATGCCGACGCGGCCGCGTCGCTCGGGTCCGGGGAGCAGGCCCGTGGTCTGGTACTCGCGGATGGTTCGCACCGGGAGGCTGGCTCGGGTGGCGAGCTGGTCGACGGTGAGCTCGGAAGCCGTTTCGGTGGGGTCGGTTGCGGGCACCCCTGGACAGTAACATGATTTACCGTTACGGTAGACACCGTGACTATTACGATGAAGGACGCGGCCAGGCTCGTGGCGGGGGCGTGGCCGGCGGCCAAGGTGGTCGACGGGCCCCGGGTGCTGTCGGGCGGGTTCTGGGCGTCGATGGCGACGGTCCAGGTCGAGGGCCAGCCCGACGAAGTGCCCACCGCACTGGTGGTGCGCCACGCCCCGGACCAGGCGATGGGCGCCAAGGAGGCCGCGGTGCAGGCGACGCTCGCCGCGCTCGGGTTCCCGACGCCCGCGGTGCGGATCTCCGAAACGGCTACGGCCGGGGACGGGTGGTGGTCGGTGGCCGACTTCGCCGCCGGCCGTCCTCTGCTGGCGGGCCTCGATGGACCGGCGGCGTTGCGGCGGGCACCGCAACTGGTCCGGGACCTGCCCCGCCAGCTCGCTCGCACCATGGCCGCCCTGCATCGACTCGATCCGGGACCCGTGACCGCTGCGGTGCGGGCCGCCGCACCGGCGGTGGCGTGGACCGTCGAGGACGTGCTCGCCCAGTTCCGG
>JANOQG010000118.1:0-5734 GCA_031422255.1 Actinomycetes bacterium
CATCGCGTCGGCCCCCGACGGCTCGTGGGGGTGGGCTTCGTGCTGCTGGCGGCGTCGATCGCGCTCATGTTCGGGGTGCTCGGCCCCCTGCCAATTCCTCTCGCCGTTGGCGTGTGGGGTCTCGGCGGATTTGCGATGGGACTGTCGTATTCGCCCCTGTCCGTCACGGTGCTTGGGTTGGCCGAGCCGGGCCGGGAGGGGTCTGCCTCGGCGAGCCTGCAGCTCACGGATGTGCTCGGCGTCGCACTCGGGACCGGCATGGGGGGCGCCTTTGTGGCACTGGGTGAGTCGAACGGCTGGGCCACCCGGAGTGCCCTCGAGCTCGCCTTCGCCTGCACCCTCGCCGTCGCAGTGGCCGGCGTGGTTGCGGCCCGGCGCCTTCCCGTGGCCCTGCCCACCTGAGCCCGACGGCCTCCGACCCGTCATGCGAAGCGTTCCTCCACGACGTCGACGAGGCGCTTGCCGGTCTCCAGCGGACCGAGATCATGGCGCTCCATCGCCACGCCGGCGCCGAGGAGGATCGAGCCGCCGAGGGCAAGCCAGGTCCACGTCGGCAAGGTTGCGGTGATGGCGAGCGTCTCGTAGCCAGCCAGTGCCACCAGCACGCCCGTGCCAAGGAGGAGGGGAGCGGCCAGCTTGCGGTATCCGCCGGCCACCACCGAGGCCACGCCGACCGAACCGCACACCACGGCGTGCCAGCCGGCACCGCCACCGATGCGTTCGGCGAGCGCCGCCCCCCCGAGCACCGCGATGGTCGGGCCATAGGCGATCCAGCTGCTCGTGCCGATCGATCGGGCCCGCAGGCCAGCGATGAGCAGCAGGACGGCAACGGGAGCGAGGTACAGCTCGCTGGCGGTGATGGTGGCGTCGGCCAGTCGCAGCCAGATGCCACCGGTCACGACGATTCCGGCGAGGTAGACGCCCTCGAGGCGCCCGCGATCGATGGCGATTGCCATCGCGATGCCGCCCGTGACCATCAGCGCGTCGGCGAACGCCGACGGGAGAGCCGACGCAAGGAGCAGACCGCAGCCAATCGACAGCGTCATCGCTGCGGAGACGGGAATGAGCCACCGACGCCCGAGCTGAGCGCCGAGCCCGGCCAGCACGGCGGCCGCCACCGTGAGCGCAACGCCTGCGCCAGCGGACGAGAGTCCCGAGGCGCGACAGAGGCTGGCCACCGCGATCGGTACGGCGAGTGCGGCCCCAAGCGCCAGCTCCGGTCGTCGCAGGCGCACCGCGTCCAGGACCGAGACAGCGATCACCGTGAGCGCGACGAGGCCCAGCTCCAGAGGAGGCAGTCCGTCGGTGAAGGCCAGAACCGAGACTGCGCACGCTCGGGCCACCGTCCCGAGCGGCAGGTAGGAGCTGGCCGTGCGGGCCCGGTCGGCCTGCGAAGCGAGTGCGGCGGCCATGACGGCAGCGGCGATGAGCCCGAGAGCGTGCTCACCCGTCGCCGAGATGTACACGCCCACCGAAAGGGCGCCCGGAAGCATGGCGACGAAGGCGAGGATCCAGGCCCAGCCCTCGCTGTCGCTCACCCGTTCGGGATGCGACGCGTCCTCCACGAACGACCTCCGGACGGCCGCTTCGGTGAGGATGATGCTGCCCGCGATTCCCGTGAGGACCGCGGTGAGCGACGAGGTCGTCGCCGCGATCAACGGAGCGCTCACCGTTGCCGCCGCGGCCACCAGATGCACCCCGGGGCGCGGACGCCCCAACGTTCCCCACGGAAGGGCAACCGCGCCACCGGCTGTGACGGCGAGCGCCACTGCGACCAGCATGGGCGAGGCGCTGACGAGGGTTACCGCGGCGACCGCGGCAACTGACACGCCGATCGTGGACGCGGCCCGCCCAGCGCTGCCTCGCAGATCCGCGGCCATCCAGCCGAGCCCGAGCACAGCGGCCGCCAGCGCGCCCCGCGCATCGGACTGGTCGAGGAGCGTGACGGCGACGATGGGAATGAGCAGGAAGGCCGTTGCGAGGAGTGCGGGCAGCTCGGTGAGGCGAGCCACGATTCTGGTTGGGATCGACCAGAAGGGATCGCCCCGCGTCAGGAACGCTGCGGCCTGCACGACGAGAAAGGCGACGGCCAGTCCGACGAGCGTGTCGCCGGGTTCTGGGTTGAGTCCGGATCCGCTCGTGACCGCGCCTGTGGCGGCCACCAGGCCACCGAGCAGCGCAAGGCCGACCTCCCCCCGGCGTCGACCGGCGATGCCGAGGACCACGGCGGCGATCCCCCCTGTGAGCACCGCCGTCGCTCGGGGCTGGTCGCCCACCAGCCCAAGGCGCTCGAAGGGTGCGGCGGGCTCAAACCGGAGGCGGTCGAGGAAGGTGAGGAGTGGTGCCGCCCCGGCGAGCGCTGCCCAGCCGATGGCGGCGGTCGCCTGCCGGGCAATGAGTGCAGCGCCTGCGAACGCTGCCAGGAGGAGCGGAGCAGGCACCTCGGTGTTGGCGGCGATTCCGCCGGCGAGCGCAACGACAGCCCCGGCGAGCGACCACCGCAGCACCACCGATCGCTCTGTGGCTGCTGCCCAAGCGAAGGTGACGGTGGCAGCCACACCTTCGGCCAAGAGCAGACCCGACCAGTCGAGGTGCGCCTGCATCCCAATGGCGGCCACGTCGAGCGGCACGAGGAACGCGCCGAGGTGGAACAAGGCCCCCGCGGTGGCCGGGAGAGACGTCTTCAGCCCTCGCCCGGTGATCAGGAACGCCCCCGTGGCGAGCGCGATGGCACCGAGCTTGGCCGCCTCCGGGATCTGGTCCCACCGCACCGCGGTGAACACGGCGGCGGCGGCGAGGAGCAGGAACGCTCCGGTGCCGGTCACCCACACGGCGCCGGTGCGGGTGGGGTCGGGACGTGATGGTGTGCTGGCTGTTGTCATGGCGCCACCATCCGCCCGATCGGGGCGTCAGGGGACCCGGTGAATCCCCCAAGAACCTCTGGGGGTTCCCCGTTTGGAGCTACTCGATCCCGTGATCGAGGGCGTAGCGGACGAGCTCCTGGCGTCGGTTGAGGTGCAGCTTGCCGAGGATGTTGCGTACGTGGTTCTCCACGGTCTTCTCTGCGATGAAGAGCTGCTCGCCGATCTCCCGGTAGGCGTGGCCACGGGCGACGTACTGCAGCACCTCGCGCTCACGGTCCGATAGGGGCTGAACCGGTCCGCTTGCCTTGGCGAGCCGCCGGAACTCACCGAGCACCAACGACGCCAGCGACGGTGAGAACACCGGATCGCCGTGCGCGGCCCGCCACAACCCTTGTCGCAGCTCCTCCGGTGGAGTGGACTTCACGAGGTAGCCGACGGCCCCCGCGGACACGGCATCGAGGAGGTCGCGCTCTGCCTCGGACACGGTGAGCATGACGATCCGCGTCGTCTCCCCGCAGGTCTTGGCGACCTTGATCCCGCCGCCGTTGGGCATGTGGAGGTCGCAGACGACCAGATCGGGCTCGGTTTGACCGATCACCTCGATCGCCTCGTCGGCGTCGGCTGCCTCGCCGACGACCTGGAAGTTGCTCCCGAGGTCGGCACGCACTCCGGAGCGCCAGATGGGGTGGTCATCGGCAAGAACCACGCGCACCGTGCTCAGGTCTGCCATGACCCTGACCCTACGACGGGACCCACAG
Source organism: Actinomycetes bacterium (assembly GCA_031422255.1). GTDB lineage: Bacteria > Actinomycetota > Acidimicrobiia > Acidimicrobiales > VFJN01 > VFJN01. Next base: position 3,623 of record JANOQG010000118.1, read on the forward strand.
GCGCACTTCGGCACCCCGCCCTGGGTTGCCATCCACCTCGACCCGGCCTCCGACTTCCGCGACGCGGCCGCGGATCGATCGGCCCAGCCCGACGCCTTCGGGTGTGTCGGGTTCGAAGCCACCGCCATCGTCCTTCACTGAGCAGAACACGGTGCCATTGCCGCCCGGCTCCGCGAACACGGTGACCAGCCCCGCCCTGGCGTGCTTGCCAGCGTTGGCGAGCGCTTCGCTGACAGCACCGGCGAGGGCGTCGACCGTCGCGTCGGCGAGGTGCGGGAGGTCGTCCGCCACGACGACGCGTGCCTGGCCGCCGTAGTGGTCCTCAAAGCGCGCAGCGGCCTGCCGGAGCCGCGGGCCGAGGCCGCCTCCGGAGGGCTCGTCGCCGAAGAGGTACTCCCGCAGATCTCGCTCTTGATCCCGAGCGAGGCGGACGAGGTCGGGATCCGTGGCCCGGCGCTGGACGACCGCGAGGGTCTGGAGCACTCCGTCATGCAACGTGCGTGCCACCTCCTCCCGAGCTTGTGCAGTGGAGATGCGCCGCTCGGCCTCGCGGAGCTTCACCGTGGCGTAGCCCGCCGCTCCGCCCGCCAGCGCGTAGAGCACGAAGGTGGAGCTTGCCGTGAGCGTCAGGTCCCGCATCGGTTCGGTGCCCCGTTGGAGCACATCACCGAACAGCCGTCCGAGCCCGACCAGCGCGCCCGCGAGCGCCCCCCCGCGCCCAGCCCACGCGACGCCCGCCGTGAGCACACCCGCGAGTGGCCACACCGAGCCGAGCGATTGGGCGTGGTCGCCGACGAACACCCACCCGTCGGCCGCTCCCAACGCGAACCCGACGGACAGCTCGGCCGCGATGACCGGGAGCGTGAGGAGCCGCGCTGGTTCCCGACGGAGGATCAACGCGGTCGTGGCGGTGACGAGCAGTGCCGCAGCGACGAGTCCGACGGCAAGCCACCGTCGTCCCAGAGCGTCGTGAAGATCGCCGCGGCTCACGAGCAGCACGATCGCCATCCACGTCCAGGACAGCCAGCGGAACGCGGCGATGCCCGTGAGGAGCCCCCGAACCAGCTCGTCCTCGCGTGCCGGGAGCATGGCCGGCCGCCTACGCGGCGAGAACGGCTTCGAGGTCGACGAGCAGGTGTGACGCAGCGCCGCCGAGGGCGACCGCGCTCGGGGTTGCGTTGAAGGGAGCGACCGCGTCGATGGCCTGATCGATGTAGGTACGGGCGAGGTCGATCGACCGCTCCACGCCCTTGGAGGTGCGCACGAGTCGCCGAGCCGCGTCGAGGTCGGCACCCTCGATCGGCCCGCCGAGGAGGGTGCCGAGGTCGCCGCCGAGCTCCTCGAGCGCGTACAGGACGGGCAGGTTGTAGATGCCCTCGGCGATGTCGTGGCCCGCGGGCTTGCCGAGCTGTTCGTCGGTGGCGATCACGTCGAGCACATCGTCTACGATCTGGAACGCCATCCCGTAGTGCAGCCCGAAGTTCGTGAGCTGTTCGATCTGTGGCCGAGGGACGCCGCCGACGATGCCGCCGACCCGGCAAGCGGTGGCGAACAGCGCCGCAGTCTTTCCCTGGATCGCCCGCACATACGACGCTTCGGTGCGTGTGGGGTCGTACGCGTGACGCAGCTCGTTGACCTCTCCCTCACACAGGCGACCGATCGTCGCAGCGAGCAGACCGGCCACTTCGGTGCCGAGGCCGGCCGCGATCTCGGATGCCTTGGCCAGGAGGAAGTCACCAGCCAGGATCGCCTTGAGGTTGCCCCAACGCAGGTTGACGCTGTCGACGCCCCGCCTCGTTTCGGCTTCGTCGATGACGTCGTCATGGCACAGCGAGCCAACCTGCACGAGCTCAACCGAGACGCCGCCGAGGATCACGTCGTCCGTGACGGCGGCGGCTACACCGTCGGCATCGGTGGCCAGGGCGGCCGCCGAGGCCACGGCGAACAGGGGCCGAGCCCGTTTGCCACCGGCTGTGATGAGATGGCCGCCCATCTGGGCCATCAGCTCGTCCTCCGCAGCTACGGCGGCCTGCAGAGCAGCCTCCACGCGGGCGCGATGGATCGTCATTCCGGGGAGCTGGAGGAGCGGGCTCTCGGACGCCACGCTGGCAC
>JANOQG010000119.1:0-4110 GCA_031422255.1 Actinomycetes bacterium
CGGCTTCTTGCCCGCTTCGCTCGTCGAGTTGCGACGCGTCCGTGACCTGCAGCCCTACGTGGGCAAGATGGTTCAGGCCAAGATCATCGAGCTGGACAAGAACCGCAACAACGTCGTTCTGTCACGTCGGGCGTATCTGGAAGAGACGCAGAAGGAAGCTCGCGACGAGTTCCTCACCAACCTCAAGCCGGGCGAGATCCGTCAGGGCACGGTCAGCAGCGTCGTCAGCTTCGGTGCGTTCGTCGATCTCGGTGGCATGGATGGCCTCATCCACGTGTCCGAGCTCTCATGGAAGCACGTCGACCACCCCGGCTCGGTCGTCGCTGTGGGCGATGAAGTCACGGTGCAGGTGCTCGACGTCGACCTCGATCGCGAGCGGATCAGCCTTTCGCTCAAGGCCACGCAGCAGGATCCGTGGCAGGAGTTCGCCACGTCTCACAAGATCGGGGAGCTGGTCTACGGCCGGGTCACCAAGCTTGTGCCGTTCGGATCGTTCGTGCAGGTGGGCGAGGGCATCGAGGGTCTCGTGCACATCTCCGAGATGTCTGCACACCACGTCGACCTGCCCGAGCAGGTGGTCACCCCCGGCGAGGAGCTGTGGGTCAAGATCATCGATCTCGACCTGCAACGGCGCCGGATCAGCCTCTCGATCAAGCAGGCTGCCGAAGGCGGCGTGGTGGCCGCTGAGTACCAGGAGCACTTCGGCGAGCAGATGTACGACAACGAGGGCAACTACATCGGCCCGGCGATCGAGCACTCCGAGGAGGCCGAGGCGGCCTGGGCCGAGTACTTCGTGGAAGAGGGCGCCCCGGCCGCCACCCCGGCGGAGGGCGCCGACCCGGTCGCTCCACAGGTGGACGAAGCAGCGGCCCCCGAAGAAGCAGCAGAGCCCGCAATTCCCGAAGGAGAGGTCAACGAGTCCTGAATCAGGACACCGGCCTGCCTCCGGAATGGCCGGTGATTCCGCTGTGGGTCCCCAAGTACCGCTAAAGGTCGGGGTACAGTTCGGCCGACCTTGCGGAAGGTCCATTCCGAGAAGAGGTGGGTGTGAGTTCTCGTAGAACACTGATCCTGATCGCGGCTGCGCTTGTTGGCGCGGTTGCGGCCTATGCGCTGTTCACCTATGTCGGGGGCATTGAGGACAATGCCAACGGCAATGCGAAGCGGGTCGAGATCTTCAAGATCGTCGGTGACATCCCGAAGGGCACCTTCGGCGATGAGGCCTTCGCGCAGGGGCTCATCGAGCGAGATGTGATCGCGCAGGAGTACCGCCCCGGTACCGCGATCACCAACCGGTCGCAGATCGACGGTCTCGTTGCCATCTCCGACCTCCCCGCCAATCAGGTGGTCATCAAGCAGCAGTTCGTCACGCAGCAGGAGTCGCTGTCCACCTTCTCGCAGCTCCTCAAGAACAACGAGGTGGCCATCACCATCTCCGTGGACCAAGTCCGCGGTGTGGCGGGCCTCCTGGTGCCTGGTGACTTCGTGAACCTCCTGGTGGCGGTCGAGAACGTCGACGCTGAGGGCGAGCCTGTGGTCCCCGACGCCGGACAGACCGTGCTGAAGAACAACGCCAGATACCTGTACCAGAAGGTGCAGATACTCGCAGTCGGTCAGGAGCGAAAGCTCGAACCAGGTGAGACCGCTGCCACCAACGCCGACGGCACGCCCGTGAACTCCGGGGCATCCTCGGGGCTCATCACGTTTGCCGTTCCCGCAGAGGCTGCGCAGCGCATCGCCTCGGTCGAGGGCTCCTCCATCTATCTGACCCTCGTACCCAAGGATTATCAGCCCACCGCCCTTCCGCCGATCGACCCTGAGGCTTCGCTACCCGGCGAGGCCGCTGACCAGCTCACCCCCTATGGCCCAGATGGGCGGCCGGAGTCGTAGGGCAAGCAGCCAAAGGTGGACCCATTCCCCCCGCTCTGAGACAAGGACCGCTCCCATCGCAACCAACCCGACGAACCTCGTGCCGGTGGCCGTCCTGGAGGACGACGCCGAAGTGCGCGGGCGCATCGCAGACCAGCTCGGTGCTCACGCTGAGTCGCTCGACTCGGTCGACACCCTGCGCGGCCGTCTCAACGGCACCCCGTTGGTTCTCGTACTAGGCCCATCATTGGCGAGCGCTTCTGGGATCGAGTCCGTCGCCGGACTCCTCGGGGGTCATTCGGAGCTCGGCACCATCCTGGTCACCGACGAGCTCACCACGGAGCTCCTCCAGACGGCACTTCGAGCAGGAGTGAAGGACGTTCTGGCCGCGCCAGTCGAGACGGTGAATCTTGTCGCCGCAGTCGAGCGCGTCGCAGACACGCTCGGTTCGGTCTCCGCAGCCCGCGCTGATGCGTACGAAGCAGGGTTCGAGCAACGAGGCCGCGACGACAACGCCGAACCCAGAGGCGAAAGCGGCCAGGTCATCACGGTGTTCTCCACGAAGGGCGGGGCCGGGAAGTCGATGCTCGCCGCCAACTTGGCCGTGGTACTGGCCCGGCGGAGCGAGAAGCCCGTTGTCCTGGTCGACGCCGACCTGCAGTTCGGCGACGTCGCGGTGATGCTCAAGCTGGCTCCTCAGCACACGATCGTCGATGCCGTGGCCTCGCTCGACCGGCTCGACCCCAGCCTGCTCACGCAGTTTCTGATGAAGCACGAGCCGTCAGGCTTGCTGATCCTGCCGGCGCCGCTCGAACCCTCCTTCGCCGACCAGATCAGCGCCGCTGAGATGGTGCAGATCGTCACGCTGCTGCGCACGTTCTGCGAGTTCGTCGTGATCGACACCCCCGCCTACTTCAACGAGGTTGTGCTCGGGCTGATCGAGGAGAGCGACGAGGTCCTCTTGATCGCTGGCATGGACATCCCGAACATCAAGAACGTCAAGATCGGGCTCCAGACACTGCGCCTCCTCAACGTGCCGATGGCGAAGTTGCACCTCGTCTTGAACCGGGCAAACTCGAAGGTGAAGCTCGACGTGAGCGAAGTTGAGCGCACCTTGCAGATCAAGGCGGAGTCGCTCATTCCGAGCGATGTCGTGGTGCCGCAGTCCGTCAACAAAGGCACCCCCGTGGTACTCGACTCCCCGAAGTCTGGGGTGGCCAAGGCGATCGAGCAGCTCGCAAACATGTTCGCCGCAGACGACGGTCGTCGGCGGCGTTAGGTCTGTGGAAGGGAAGGGCGGATGAGTCTCTACAAGCGCTTGCACGAGGTGCAGCAAGAACCGACCACGGCAGCGGGGTCGACGAAGCGCCGCGACCCCGTGCTCGACGAGCTGCGTCAACGAATTCACCACCACCTGATCGACGAGCTCGGCCCGATCCTCTACGACAAGCGCCTGTCGGAGGACGACCTCCGGCGACGCGTGCACGAACAGCTCCACTCGGCACTGGCGCAGGAGCGGGCACCGCTGTCGGCGGCCGACAAGGCCCAGCTGATCCAGGACGTCTCCGATGACATCCTCGGCTATGGCCCGATCGATCGGCTCCTGAAGGACGAAGAGATCTCCGAAGTCATGGTCAACGGCCCCGAGTCGGTCTACGTGGAACGAGCTGGGCGCATCGAGCGCACCAACGCAAGCTTCGTCGACGAGACGCACCTTCGTCGGATCATCGACAAGATCGTGAGCCAGGTCGGCCGGCGAATCGACGAAGCCACCCCCATGGTCGACGCTCGTCTGCCCGACGGCTCCCGCGTGAACGCCGTGATCCACCCGCTGGCCATTGGTGGGCCGTTCCTCACGATCCGCAAGTTCTCCAAGGACCCGTACCAGATCGATGACCTGATCCGGTTCGGCACGTTGAACGCCCACTCCGCCCGCTTCCTGCAGGCGTGCGTGGTTGGCCGCCTGAACGTGATCGTCTCCGGTGGCACAGGCACCGGTAAGACGACAACCCTCAACGTCCTGTCGTCGTTCATCCCCACCGACGAGCGCATCGTCACGATCGAGGATGCCAAGGAGCTTCAGCTCCACCAGGACCACGTCCTGGCGATGGAGGCCCGCCCACCGAACATCGAAGGCAAGGGCCTCGTCGCGATCCGCGACCTCGTGCGCAACGCCCTGCGGATGCGCCCCGATCGAGTGGTCGTTGGCGAGTGTCGTGGCGGTGAGGCGCTCGACATGCT
>JANOQG010000120.1:0-4950 GCA_031422255.1 Actinomycetes bacterium
CGAAGAAGCAGCGCGACGACGCCATGAAACGCATGATGGGCATGGCCGGTGCATCGGGCGGTCCAGAGGCGACCGGCACCGCCCAGGCGTCCAGCGGTCCTTCGGCCAGCTACGCCGGCAAGGTCAGGGCCAAGGTCAAACCGAATGTAATTTTCACCGCCGAAATCGCTGGCAACCTGGGTGGCACCGCCGTCCTCCTTCGCACCGGCTGGGACCGACACTGGGGCACCGACACGTACGGCGCCGGCGGTCATCCGCACCTCACCCCGGAGGCTGTCGACCTTCTCGTGGAACAGCGACCTGCCCTGGTGGGGATCGACTCGGTGAACATCGACGACACGGCGAATGGCGAGCGCCCTGTGCACACTGGATTGCTCGGCGCCGGCATCTACGTGCTGGAGCACCTGCGGGGGCTCGACCAGCTCGACGGCCCCGGTTTCGAGGTGTTCGCCGTGCCGGTGAAGGTCACCGGCATGGGCACGTTCCCCGTGCGAGCCTTCGCGCGCTACCAGTAGTCGGACATCAGCTCCTGCGCCCACGCGGGCTCGCGCACAGCCCCCCGCGGAGCGAACCCCACCATGGATGGCTTCACGTCGAGCACGGGCGTGCCCGCCACGGCATCGAGGCCGACGACGTCGATCCAGCCCGGGCCGACCGCCCGGATCTCACAGGTGGTGAGCCCGATGCGGTTGGGCCGGTCCTTGGCTCGCTGGCCGAGAATGCCTACGAGCGGCCAGTCCTCGCGGCCCCGAGGGTGCCGTGCGCCTCGACAGACAGAGGCGGGGTCGACCTGATCGAACACGAAGACCACCTCCACGTGGGAGAAGGCCTCGAGGCCCTCGGTGGCCGAGGCGTCCATCACGTCGAGGTCGAGCTCGATGCGCGCGGTGACCGAGCCCCACTGGTCGTCCTCGACGACGTCCCGTCCGCCCACCACGTGGCCGATGGGGCGCATCACGATGTCGGTCATGGGTCAGCCGATGGCGATGGGGAGCAGGCGCGGCCCACGGACCTGACCACCGGACCAGCGCACGCCGGCCGGATCGGCCAAGTGGAACGTGGGGAAGGCGTCGAGCCAGGCGTCGAGCGCCACGCGCAGCTCCATGCGGGCCAGGTGAGAACCCGCACAGCGGTGGATCCCCAGGCCGAAGGCGGCGTGGCGGTTCACCTCTCGGTCGATGATCACCTGGTCGGCGTCGTCGAAGAACTCCGGGTCGCGGTTGGCGGCGGGGAACGGGAGCAGCACCCAGTCGTCGGCCTTCATGGGGCAGCCCGCGTAGTCCATGTCTTCGCGTACGAGCCGCGCCATGGTGACGGGCGCATACGCACGGAGGAGCTCCTCCATGGCGACGGGGCGGAGCTCGGGCTCGGCCACGAGGCGCTCGCGATCGGCCGGCGTGGCCGCGAGGTGGAAGATCGATGCACCGATGGCGCTCCATGTGGTGTCGATGCCAGCGAGGAGCAGCAGGGCCATCGTGCCGATCACGTGGTCGGCATTGAGGGCCTCGCCGTCCATCTCCGATGCCAACAAGAAGCTCGTGAGGTCGTCGCGCGGGTGGGCGACGTGGTCCTCGACCTGCTGTCTCAGGTACTCGAAGAGCACCATCATCCCCTCGGCCCGCTCCTCCATCGGAAGCGAGACACCCTCGATCACGTGCGTGACGAAGCCACGGAAGCGATCGGCGTCGGCCTCGGGAAAGCCCAGCATGTTCGCGATCACCCGAACAGGGATGTGCTGCGCGTACTCCACGGCGGCGTCGACAACATCGCGCCCGCGCATGGCTTCGATCAGCTCATCGCAATAGGCGCGGGTGGACGGCTCGAGCTTGTCGATGGCCTGGGGCGCGAACGGCGTGAGCAGGAGTCGCCTGGCACCCTTGTGGAAGGGCGGGTCCGAGGAGATTGGCGGCGCCACCCCCTGGGGGGCGCGCTCCAAGGGAGGCCGGAACGGCGACATGATCACGCTGCGCGACGTGAATCGCTCGGTGTCGTAAGCGATCGCGGCGACATCCTCATGACGGGTGGGGAGCCACGCCCCGCCGTAGCGCTCCGTGTGAGCGATGGGACACGTGCCGCGCAGCTCGTCCCAGATCGGGAACGGGTTGGCGGCGTAGACGTCGTCGGTGTGGTCGAAGTCGGTGGCGAAGTCGGTGACCGGGGGGTGCTCGCCCATCAGGCGCCTTCGTCGATCGAGATGGCGTGTTCGGGACAGTTGGCAGCGGCGAGGCGGGCTCGGTCGTGGAGGTCGGGAGGAACGATGCCGTCTCCCACCACGCGGCCGTTGCCGATGTCGTCAGGCTCGAACAGCTCCGAAGCCAGCGCGTAGCAACGGCCGTGGCCCTCGCACCGCTCGTCGTCCACCTGCACCCGCATGCTGATCTCCATCCTCGACATCGGCCTCAGCGCCGACTCCCCGCCGAGCCTACGCTCGGCTTCCACCATGGCCACCACCCTGCGGAACACGGTCGCGTCCACCCTTCCAGCCGGCGACGAGCACCCGTATCGCAGCGGTGCGTGGACTCCGAACGTGCACGAGTGGGACGCCGACGACCTCGAGGTGCAGGGCGAGCTCCCTGCCGATCTCTCCGGGGTCTACCTCCGGAACACCGAGAACCCGGTGCATCCCGCGATCGGGCAGTACCACCCCTTCGACGGTGACGGCATGCTCCACCAGATCGCCTTCCACGACGGCTCGGCGAGCTACCGCAACCGCTTCGTGCGCACCGACGGCTTCCTCGCGGAACAGGAGGCGGCGGAGTCGTTGTGGACCGGCATGCTCGGGGCGCCGGAGCAGTCGAAGCGGACGGATGGCTGGGGGGCTCGGGGCCGGATGAAGGACGCCTCGAGCACCGACGTCGTCGTCCACAACGGTCACGCCCTCACCAGCTTCTGGCAGTGCGGCGACCTCTATGCACTCGATCCGCGCACGCTCGAGCAGCAGGGCAAGGCGCCATGGGCGGCGGGCTTCCCGTCTCCCACCGGCATCTCGGCGCACCCGAAGGTAGACGAACGCACCGGTGAGCTCCTCGTGTTCGGCTACGGCAAGGAGCATCCCTTCTTGCACCTCGGCGTCGTGAGTGCCGACGGCGTGCTGGAGCGCTCGATCGACGTCGAGCTCCCCGGCCCGCGCCTCCCCCACGACATGGCCTTCACCGAGCAATACGCCATCCTCAACGACCTCCCGTTGTTCTGGGACCCCGACCTCCTCGCCCGCGGGATCCACGTGCCCCGCTTCTTCCCCGATGTGCCCAGCCGCTTCGCCATCGTGCGCCGCGACGGCACCGGCCCGGTGCGGTGGTTCGAGGCCGAGCCCACCTACGTCCTGCACTGGATCAACGCCTACGAAGACGGCGACGAGGTGGTGCTCGACGGCTTCTTCCAGCACGACCCGTCCCCTCGGAAGCGTGACACCACCGACGCCCACATGGCGTCGGTCTATCGGTACCTCGATCTCGAACAGCTCCAGACGCGCCCGCACCGCTGGCGGTTCAACCTCGTCACGGGGGAGACCCGCGAGGAGTCGTTGTCCGATCGGATCATGGAGTTCGGCATGGTGAACGGCCAATACGGCGGCCTGCCCTACCGCTACACCTACAACGTCACCGGAGCCCCCGGCTGGTTCCTCTTCGACGGTCTCGTGAAGCAGGACCTGCAAACCGGCGAGGAGCAGCGCTACGCCTTCGGCGAGGGCGTCTTCGGCAGCGAGACGCCCTTCGCCCCCCGCCCCGGCGCGACCGCCGAAGACGACGGGTATCTCGTGACGTTCACCACCGACGTGGGCCGCGACCTCAGCGAGTGCCTCGTGTTCGACGCCACCGACATCACGAGCGGCCCCATCGCCCGAGTCCGCCTCCCGGAGCGCATCAGCTCCGGCACCCACTCCTGCTGGACCCCAGAGTCCGCGCTGCCTCCGCCCTGAACCACGCTGGCTCAAGGCTCATCGGGTGGTCGGGGTGAGCCCTCAGAGGCGGCCGAGGGCTGGGAGCAGCGGCACGTCGAGGGCGTCGTAGATGCCAGGCGCGGCGCTCCGCAGAAAAGGGATGGCGTTGACGAGCCGACCGACTGCGGTGGCGTTGCCTCCCGCGGCACGACCGCCGCCTTCGTCAGTGGCCTCGATGGTCACCTCGATGCGCGGCTGGCCCTCGATGACGACGCGGTGGGCACCATCGCCACCATCGGGGGGCATCGGCCAGTCGGTGGCGCAGGTCGGGCTGATGCGCGTCACGTGCTCGATGACGATCATCGGCTGACCACGCACGATCCCTTGCACCTCGAAGCGCAAGGCGCCCTGGGTGCCCGCGTCGAAATCGCCCATTGCGTTCGTGATGGAGTGTTCGAGCGGACGCCGTTCCAACGTCTCGCGAATGTCGTCGAGCTCCACCCCGAGCGCCCGCGCCATGAGCCGAACCTGTCCGCCCCACACCATCGTGGGAACTGTGGGCGCCACCATCGGCGGCTCGTAGTCCATCGGCTGACCCATGCCCACCAGGTAGCGCACCGAGTCGGGCTGGTCGTAGGACGAGTAGTCGAAGATCTCCTGGCAGCGGATCTGCGTGATCGTTGTGGCCAACCCCGTCATCAGCAGCGGAAGGACGTCGTTGCCCCAGCCAGGGTCGATGCCCGACACGAACAAGGCCGATCCCCCCGCCGCGACGGCGGCTTCCACCGGACCGCGCACATCCGGCGGCGCCGAGCTGGGGTCGTAGAGCGCATAGATCGCCGGCGTGACGACGACAGCGCCGGCTCGAAGCGCTCGGACAACGTCGGCCAGAGCGTCGCCGGGGCGAACGTCGCCCGACGCGGCGTATACGACAGCAGCGGGACCGGCGGCGAGCACTGCATCGACATCGTCGGTGGCGGCCACGCCCAGCAAGCGGTCGATCCCAGCCAGGTCGCCGGCGTCACGGCCCACCTTGTCGGGGTTGTGCACCACCACCGCCGACAACCGCA
>JANOQG010000121.1:0-10319 GCA_031422255.1 Actinomycetes bacterium
CTGGAGGCCGTGCTCAAGGTCGGCGTCGGTGATGGTGAGGGGCGGGATGACGCGGAGAACGTTTCCTGCCGGGCCACAGGTGAGCACGAGCACTCCCGCCTCGAGGCATCGCTGCTGCACTGCTTCCGCCGTCGCCTTGTCGCTCAGCTCCACGCCGATCATGGCTCCGATGCCGCGCACCTCGACGATCCCGACATCGAGGGCGCTGAGGGCGCTCCGTGCTCGATCGCCGATTGCCGAGGCCCGCGCGTAGAGACCCTCTCGCTCGAGTACCTCGATCGTGGCGATGGCAGCGGCGCACGACACGGGGTTTCCGCCGAAGGTGGAGCCGTGGGCACCGTTGGGCCAGCGATCCATCAGCTCCGCGCCAGCCATGATCCCTGCCAACGGGAGGCCTGAGGCGACGCCCTTGGCGAAGAGGATCACGTCGGGTCGGACGCCGAACGTCTCCGCAGCGAAGGGGCGTCCGGTGCGCCCGAAGCCGCACTGCACCTCGTCAAAGACAAGCAGGATCCCGTGGGCATCGCACCGCTCCCGCAGCCCCTCCAACCACGCCACTGGCGGCACGACGTACCCGCCTTCGCCCAGCACCGGTTCCACGAGCAGCGCAGCGATCGAGCCGGCTTCTGGATCCAGGATGTCGTCGAGCCCCGCGAGCGCCGCGACCACGGCCTCAGCGTCGGTGCAGTACGCGCCCGTCGCGCCCGGGATGCAATAGGGGGCGATGTGCACCGCTGGGAGCAGCGGCGCGTACCCCTCCTGGTAAAGGGCCTTCGCCGTGGTGAGGGACGTGGCGCCCATGGTGCGGCCGTGGAAGCCGCCTCGGAAGGCCACGATCCCAGGCCGGCCCGTGGTGCTGCGGGCGAGCTTGATCGCCCCATCCACTGCTTCGGCGCCGCTGTTGCAGAGGAACACCTTTGGGTGCTGCAAGAACGGCGCCAGCGTCGCGATGGCCTCGCTGGCCTCGATGTACGGCTGATGCTTCAGGACGACCGACGTGTGCAGGAGTCGATCGACCTGGCGATGCACCGCAGCGACCACGTGCGGATGACAGTGCCCGATGTTCGTGACCGCGATTCCCGAACCGAGGTCGAGGAACGCCCGACCCTCCACATCCCACACCCACGAGCCGGCTGCCTTGTCAGCCACGACGTTGAAGTACGACGGCAACACCGGTGCCACGACATCGTGGTAACGCGCCAACCACTGCTCGGTGAGACTCGCATCTGCGGTCGTCATGCGTCCTCGCGATTGTCGATCTGCGCCCGCTGGAGCCGGCCGGAGTAGTCGATGTAGATCGTCTTCACCTGACTGAACTGCTCGATGCCGCGGGAGCCCGCTTCACGGAAGCCGTTGCCGGTGTGCTTCGTACCGCCGAAGGGCAGCGGGATCTCCGCGCCGATCGTGGGCGCGTTCACATAGGTGATGCCGGTGTCGATCGCATGCACCCCGCGCAACGCTGCGTTGATGTCCTGTGTGTAGACCGCCGCGCTGAGCCCGAACTCCACCGAGTTCACCACCGCCACGGCCTCGTCAAGATCGTCCACCTCGATCACCGAGAGCACCGGGCCAAACACCTCCTCGCGAGCCACGGCGTGCCCGGGCTGAACCCCGGTGAGCAAGGTCGGCTCCACAAACGACCCACCGTCGCAGCCCTCGACGTCAGCGCGCAGGCCTCCACCGATGGTGGCGGTGGCGCCCTCGCCCACCGCTCGCTCGACCATCGCGACGATCCGGCGGGCCGAGTCGGCCGTGATCACGGGACCGACGTCGGTTGCGGTGCTGAGCGGGTCACCGAGGCGGAGGGTGCGCATCCGTTCGACAAGGCGCTCCACCACCGCGGCACTGATGCCCCGCTGCACGATGAGTCGGGAGGTCGAGGTACAGCGCTGGCCAGCACTTCCGAACGCCCCGAACAGCGCGCCGTCGACCACAAGGTCGAGGTCGGCGTCGTCGAGGACCACCATGGCGTTCTTTCCTCCGAGCTCCAAGCTCACCACCTTGGGTCCAACCGCCATCGCGGAGGCGGCGACCTTGCGTCCCGTCTCCACCGAACCGGTGAAGGACACAGCGCCCACCCCGGGATGCACTGCGAGCGCTGCCGCTGGAACCGCACCGCCATGCACGACCTGCAGGAGCTCCGCCGGGATGCCGGCGTCGATGCAGGCGGCGACAAACGCGACCCCGCACGCTGGGGCCAGCTCGGAGGGCTTGAGGACGACGCCGTTGCCGGCCAGCAGCGCGGGGAAGATCTTCCAAGAGGGAATCGCCACCGGGAAGTTCCAGGGGGTGATCATGCCGACAACACCGATGGGGATCCGGGTGGTCCACGCGAGCTTCGAGTGCATCTCCGACGGAACGACCTCACCCATGGAGGAGCGCCCCTGGCCTGCCACAAAGGCAGCCATGTCGATGGCCTCCTGTACCTCGCCACCCCCTTCGACCCGGATCTTGCCCGCCTCGCGGCTCACGAGGTCAGCGAGCTCAGCCTTCCGCGTCGTGAGCACCGCGCCGACCGCAGCAATCGCCTCCGCCCGCTCAGGGACCGGACGTTCTGCCCAATCCCGTTGGGCATCGGCAGCTTGTTGCACTGCAGTGTCGACGTCGGCCGCCGTGTGCATCGGCAGCTCGACCACGACCTCCGCCGGCCGAGTTGGGTTGGTCGAGCGGAACGTGGGCATCGACAAGCCTCCATCGCCAGACCACCTGGTGCAGTGCATGGTACGCAAGTGGTCGCTGTGGGTACACCACCGCTCAGGTGAATCGAGGGTCCCGCTTCTCGAAGAAGGCCATCGTCGCCTCCACCTGGTTGGCGGTGCCGATCAATGAGCCCATCGTCACCCGTTCGTCCTGGAGCTGCTCGGCGAGCGGACGGGTGCCTGACAAGTTGAGCAACCGCTTGCCCTCTCTGAGCGCATCGGGGCTCTTGGTGACGAGATCCGCGGCCAGCTCGAGCGCCGCAGCGAGTGGATCGTCGGCGAGTCGAGTGGCCAACCCAATCTGCACAGCCTCAGCACCCGACACCATGCGTCCGGTGAAGGTGAGATCCTTGGCCACGTCGCGCCCAACGAGGGTGGGCAGGATGACCGTGCCGGTCATGTCCGGGATGAGGCCCCAGCGCGCCTCCAGGACGGAGAGCTTGGCGTCGGGCGCCACGATCCGGATGTCCGCACCGAGCGCGATCTGCAACCCCCCGCCGAGCACTGCGCCATGCAGTGCGGCAATCACTGGTACCTCGAGCTCCTGCCACACCCAGGCGGCCTGCTGCCCAAGGTGGGTGATGCGACCGTTCGTGCTTCCAATTGCGTCGATGGACCGATCGTCGCCCCGGTCCCGCTCTGGCGAGGCCGATCCAGCCATGGCCTGGAAGCTGCCGAAATCGAGGCCTGCGCAGAACCCACGGCCCTCGCCGGACAAGACCACCACCCGCACCTCAGCGTTGCCCTTCAGCGTCTCTCCGGCATCAACGATGCCCTGAAACATGGCCGTGTCGAGGGCGTTGAGCTTGTCGGGGCGGTTCAGGCGGACGTCTGCGATGCCGTTGTTGAGTGCGATGGAAACCCGGTCAGACATGGCCTCAGCATGCCAGGGGCTTTGCCCGTGCGCCTGTTCGCGGCACACTGACTCCCCGGCGCAACCGCGCTCCCACGCCTTCCTCACGCCCGATGCCACCCGCTGATCCCTCCTCCCCCCGACGAGCTCGACCGCGCCGCGCGTTGGTGGCCCTCGTGCTCACGGTGCTCGGATTGTCGGTGGGCGCCGTGCCAGAGGCCAGCGCCAACCGCGCGGACCCCGGCGCTCCCGCGAGACCAGCGTTCGACCCGAGCCTGCTCGCGGCTCCGTCACCCGAGCTCCCCGACCTGCCGAAGGTCTCGATCGAGCTCGCGCAGGTTCCCGTGTCGAGCCCCGTGTTCGACCGCGCCGCCGCTGCCTACGCCGAAGTGTCGAACCAGCAGTCCACGGCGCGGGACGCGCGCCTGGCCATCGACCAGGCCCGCACGACCGAGAGCGTGTACGGGCGCCCCCTCAACGCCTCCCGGGTTGCGGCGCTCGCTCGCATCGCCGGCCTCACAGAACGACTCGACGACATCGAACGCGCCATCGCCGACATGGCGGTCCAAGCCTTCGTCTCCGGCGGCAACACGGCCCGGGTAGCCCAGGCCCTCACCTCCGAGACCCCCTCCATCAACGAGACCGACCAACGGGCCGTCCTCGGCCAGCTGTCGATGGACGTGCTGCTCGCCGAGCGTGCCGCGTATCGCGAGCGCATCGCGAGTGCCCGAGCGAGAGCGGACGAAGCCAGCGACGGGCTCGCCGCCGTGTCCAGCGCGGGCCACGCAGCGCTCGAGCAGCGGTTTGATGCCCTGCGCGCGGAGGTGTCATCTGGCCAGCAGGTCGCAAGTGAACGGGTGACGTACGAGCAGGCTCGAGTGCTGGCCACCGTCGATGGCGTCGAGTTTCCGCTCGTGGCACTCGACGCGTACTACCGGGCAGCCGAGTCGGAGGGGGCAGCCCGACCCGGGTGCGGCGTGGAGTGGTGGGGTGTGGCGGGCATCGCCAAGGTCGAGGGTCGGCACGGCACCTACGGCGGGGCCACGCTCAGCCCGAACGGCGACACCAGTCGCCGCATCATCGGCATCCAGCTCAACGGCACCAACACGACCGCAGTCATCCCCGACACCGACAACGGCGCCTTCGACGGAGATGCCGCCTACGACCGCGCGATCGGACCGATGCAGTTCATCCCATCCACCTGGCGCGCCTACGAAGCCGACGGGAACGAGGACGGCGTGATGTCGCCGTTCAACATGTATGACGCCACCCTCGCCGCCGCCAACTACCTGTGCACGGCAAGCAGTGGCCTGAGCGCCGACCGCGGGCTCCGCGCTGCCTACTTCTCGTACAACCACTCGGTGGAGTACGTCGAGAACGTGCTTGGTCACGCCCGCGGCTACCAACGGCGCGTCGACGTGCCCGAACGTCGAGATTGACCGAGATCGCCACCTGCGACTCCGACGGTCGACATTTCCTCGCGAGGGTTGTTGACACGGTGACAACAGCGCTCCTACGGTCCCGACCGACCGGTGTGACCGGCGTCACCGGTTGTCGACGCCCTTGGTGGGCTCGCTCACAGCAACCACGCCACTAACGGGGGACATCTTGAAGGACAAGCACGGCCTTGCACCGTGGTCTCGAATCATCGCCCTGCTCATGGGGCTCGTCCTAGTCGCCGCTGCGTGCGGCGGGGACGACGGTGGGAGCGCGAACACGACCGCTCCCCCCGGTGACGCCACCACCACCACCGAGAAGCCCGCCGGCCCCACCTCTCGCGGCGGCGAGCTCATCTTCGGCTCCGAGTCCGACGTCTCCAGTCTCGACGTGGGCGTCGCCGCCCAGCCGTCCGACAAGGTGATCACGCTCGGCATCTACGACCCCCTCACCACCTACAAGGATGGCAAGGTCGTCCCGTACCTGGCTGAGTCGATCGAAGCCGTCGACGGCGACCTGGGCACCTGGGCCATGACCCTGCGCTCCGGCGTCACGTTCCAGGACGGCACCCCGTTGAACGCGGAAGCCGTGCAGAAGCACTTCGTCCGCCTTCAGGATCCGGTCACGGCCTGCCCGTGCATCGACACCGTCAAGATCATCGAGTCGATGGAGCTCCCCGAGGGCCCCGAAGGCCTCGACGTGGTGTTCACGCTGACCACCCCGAGCGTGGCCTTTGCGGACACTCTGTCGGGCTCTAGCGGCTACATCGAGTCCCCCACTGCGGTGGCCAAGTTCGGTGCTGACTACAAGAACAACCCCGTCGGCACCGGCCCGTTCCGCATGACCGAGTACGTCCCCAACGACCGAGTGGTCCTGGAGGCCTACGAGGGCTACTGGCAGAAGGACGAGAACGGCATTCAGCTGCCGTACCTCGACAAGCTGACGGTGAAGCCGATCCCGGACAGCGGCCAGCGCGTCGCCGCCCTCGAAGCCGGCGACATCGACATCTTCCAGACAGCCGACTCCGGCACGATCAAGACCGCCGAAGGCAAGGGCTTCACCGCTCAGAAGATCAGCGGTTCTAGCTCCACCATCCTGTTGATGAACGCCGGCAAGCCGCCCTTCGACGACGTCAGGGCTCGTCAGGCTGTGGCCTACGCCATCAACAAGGACGTGATCAACGAGCGCGCCTACTCCGGCGTGCGCGTGCCGTCCTACTCGGGCTTCGCCCTCGACTCGCCGTACTACAACGCCGATGCCGGCACCCCGAAGTACGACCCGGACAAGGCAGCCGCGCTCGTGAAGGATCTCGGCGGCCTCAAGTTCTCGATCGTCTGCATCCCCACCCCGGAGGCGGACACCGTTCTCCAGCTCGTCAAGCAGATGGGCGAAGCTGCGGGCATGGAGATCAGCCTCGAGACGCAGGACCAGGGTGCCTTCGTAGCCCGCATCTTCAGCAAGGTGGGTGACTGGACGGGGGCGTGCTTCCGCAGCGCTCACTTCATCGAGCCCGATGCCATTCGCTCAGGGCTCACCACTGATGACGCTGGCAACCTCGTCTTCTACAGCAACCCGAAGGTGGATGCGCTCCTCGACGAAGCCCGTCAGACGGCCGACTTCGACGAGCGCAAGGCCGCCTACGACGAGGTGCAGGCGATCACCGGCGAAGAGGTTCCGATCATCACCACTCTCTACGACCTCTTCGGCAACATCTACAACGCCGACAAGGTCGGTCCGCCGCCCCCTGGAGAGTCCAACTCGCTCGGCGCCATCAAGCCTGGCTTCTTGTACGTAGCGGGCAGCTGACGGCTCAGGCCGTCTGCTGATCGCTGGAACCTGAGGGTCGAGGACACAACATGGGAATCCTGAAGGGCGTGGCGACGCGGCTCGCAAAGCTGCTGTCGGTCGTGCTGATCGTGAGCTTCCTCACGTTCAGCCTCACCAAGCTCCTTCCAGGTGATCCTGTGGTCGTGCTCCTCGGCCCTCAGTACTCCAACCTGGAGATCCGGGAGGCGGTCACCGCCGACCTGGGTCTCGATAAGCCCTTCGTGGTGCAGTACCTGGACTACGTGGGCGGCGCTCTCCAGGGAGATCTCGGGCGGTCGTACACGAGCAACTTCAAGACCACCGACCTGCTCAAGCAGAAGCTCCCGGCCTCCTTGGAGCTCATGCTGCTGGCGCAGTTCCTCTCGATGATGATCTCCATCCCAGTGGCGATGTTCAGCGCCTATCGGTCGAACTCGCGTGCCGACAAGGCCATCACCACCACCACGTTCGGGCTGATCTCCCTACCGGGCTACGCCTTCGCGGTGTTCCTCGTGTACATGTTCTCGCTCCAGCTCAAATGGTTTCCAGCCGTCGGGTTCAGCCCTCTCAGAGACGGCCTGGTGGACAACCTTCGGTCGATCGCATTGCCGGTGACGGTCCTGGTTGCGGGCCTCACTGCCGTGTACGTCCGCCTGCTCCGCAGCGACCTGATCGCCACCCTGCAGGAAGACTTCGTCCTGATGGCTCGCTCCAAGGGGCTCCCCACCTGGCACATCCTCCTGCGGCA
This sequence comes from Actinomycetes bacterium, assembly GCA_031422255.1. Taxonomy (GTDB): domain Bacteria; phylum Actinomycetota; class Acidimicrobiia; order Acidimicrobiales; family VFJN01; genus VFJN01. Next base: position 7,544 of record JANOQG010000121.1, read on the forward strand.
CGCGCTGCGGCCTTCCTCCTTCTCCCTGCTCACCGTCTTCGGCATCCAGTTCGGCACCCTGATCGGCGGGTCAGTGATCCTGGAGCAGTTCTTCGTCATTCCAGGTGTGGGCAGCTTGGCGATCGAGTCGATCCTCAAGCGTGACTACCTCGTCGTGCAGGGAGTCGTCCTCGTGATCGCCACGGCGTTCGTGGTCGTGAACTTCCTCGTCGACATCCTCTACTCCGTCCTCGATCCCAGAGTCAGGAGGTCCGGCGCCTGATGAACGACGTCGTCACCGCAGCCGAACCCCCGATGGTCACTCCGCCTCCCGCCGACGAGCTGCTGGCCAGCGAGACCAAGCATGGCGGCGTGCTCGGCCTGGGCGGCTGGCTCTCCGCCATTTGGCTCGCTGTCATCAGCGTCGCTGCCATTGCTGCTCCGTGGCTCCCCATCGACGAGCCCGACATCACGGACTTCAGCGTGCTCGCCAACAACTCGGCGCCGTTCAAGGCCGGGCATCTCCTCGGCACAGACAACAACGGCTATGACATCTTCTCCCGGCTCATCTGGGGAGGGCGGGTGTCGTTGGTGGTCGCCGCCGGCGTGCTGATGATCGGAATGCTGGTGGGCGGCACGATCGGCCTGCTCGCTGGGTACCTCCGGGGCAAGGCTGAGGTCGTCCTCATGGCCACTGTCGACATCTTCCTGGCGTTTCCCGCCTTGATCCTCCTCATCGCCATCGTCGCGTTCCTTGGGGCCGATCTGCTCAACGTGGTGCTGGGGATATCGATCGTGTCCATCCCCGCCTTCGCTCGCATCGCACGAGCCACCACGCTCACGTTCTCGCAACGCGAGTTCGTCCTGGCGGCCAAGGCAGCCGGCGCGAGCCGAGCGCGGATCCTCGTGCGCGAGATCCTCCCGAACGTGATCCTCCCCCTTCTCGCCTTCGGGCTCCTGGTGGTCGGCATCGCCATCGTGGCGGAAGGGAGCCTGGCCTTCCTCGGCCTCACCTCCACGGAGACGATCAGCTGGGGCGGGATGATCAACGGCGGCAAGAGGCCCCTTCAGCAGGAGAACATCGCCCACACCGCCATGCTCCCAGCCCTGATGATGTTTCTCACGGTCCTCGCCGTGAACTTCCTCGGCGATCGCTTCCGGGCTGCCTTCGACGTCAAGGACTCGGCACTATGACGGAACCGCGTGGGGCGCGGCGTGTCCTCACCGCCGACCCCGGCCACACAGGGCCCCTCCTCCAGGTCGACGACTTCCGCACCCACTTCGACACTCCTGGGGGAATGGTCCGAGCCGTCGACGGCGTCACCTTCTCGCTCGAGCGCGGCAAGACCCTCGGCGTCGTTGGGGAGTCGGGCTCCGGGAAGACCGTGCTGGCCCGCTCGATCATGGGCCTCCTGACCGGAAAGAACGTGCTCCGATCAGGTTCGGCCACCTACAACGGCGACGAGCTGGTCGGCTGCAGCAAGAGCCATCTCCGAGCCCTGTGGGGCACCGAGATGGCGATGGTGTTCCAGGACCCGATGACATCGCTGAACCCCGTGATGAAGATCGGTCGCCAGATCACCGAGGGGCTTCGGTACCACCTCGAGATCCCGAAGAACGAGGCCCACGAGCAGGCGCTGCAGCTGCTCGACTCGGTGGGCATTCCCGATCCGAAGCGTCGCATCACCCAGTACCCGCATGAGCTCTCGGGCGGAATGCGGCAGCGAGTCACCATCGCCATCGCGTTGGCGTGCGGTCCGAAGCTGCTCTTCGCCGACGAGCCCACCACGGCGCTCGACGTGACCGTCCAGGCCCAGATCCTCAACCTGTTGAACCAGCAGCAGCAGGAGCGCCACATGGCCATGGTGCTGGTCACCCACGACCTCGGCGTGGTGGCCGGACGCACCGACGAGATCGCCGTGATGTACGCCGGGCAGATCGTGGAGAAGGCGCCCACCGCGGCGCTCTTTGCCAACGTGCGGATGCCATACACCGAGGCACTCCTGAAGTCGATCCCGAAGCTCGAACAACCCAGCCACACCCGGCTCCAGATCATCGGTGGCCGTCCCCCGGACCTCATCAACCCTCCGATCGGCTGCCGCTTCGCCCCGCGCTGTCCGTACGCGCAGCCGAAGTGCCACACCGAGCGACCGCCCCTGCAAGAGGCCGAGACCCCTGGGCACCTCTTCCGCTGCTGGTTCCCTGTGGGCACCGACGCTGGCCGGGAGGCCCTCGCCAAGAACCTCGCCCACAACGTGCCAGCCGCCCAATCGGCCGTCACCGTCCCTGGAGGGGGTTCCTGATGGCCGGTACCGGAACCGCTCACCTGCGTGACTCTGACAACGTCCTCATGCGCATCGAGGACCTCACCGTCGAGTTCCACACGTCAGCAGGGGTGGTGCACGCCGTTTCCGGCATCAGCCTGGATGTGCTCGAGGGCGAGACCCTTGGTCTCGTGGGCGAGTCAGGCTGCGGGAAGTCCACAACCGGGCGCGCCATCATGCAGCTCCCGCCGCCCACGGCCGGACGCGTGATGTTCGAAGGCGTCGACCTCGCCGCCATCGATGGCCAGCGCCTCCGTGAGGTGCGCACTCGCCTGCAGTTCATCTTCCAGGACCCGATCTCCTCGTTGAACCCCCGCCGCAAGGTGAAGGACATCGTTGCCGAGCCGCTCCGAATCTGGAAGCGCGGTACTGAGGAGGAGCGCAAGGCGCTGGTCGCCGACGTGCTCGATGCAGTCGGCCTCGACCCTGACGTGGCGGCCGACAAGCGGCCCCACCAGTTCTCCGGCGGGCAG
>JANOQG010000122.1:0-14511 GCA_031422255.1 Actinomycetes bacterium
ACACGGTGCCGTCGGCGAGCAGCGCGCACGATTGGCCTCGGCCGCTCGCGATCGCAGTGGCACCGGTGATCCCTGACACCGAGACGGGGATCGCTGATGTGGTGGAGGTGCCGTCGCCGAGCTGCCCGAAGAAGTTGGCGCCCCAGCACTGCACAGCGCCGCCGCCGACGAGGGCACAAGCGTGCTCGTCCCCAGCGCTCACCGCTGTGGCGCCGGTGAGCCCGGTGACCGTCACCGGCGTTGTGGCATCTGGGCCGATGCTCCCGAGCTGCCCGAAGTTGTTCTCGCCCCAGCACTTGACCGTGCCTCCGCTGCGGACCGCGCAGGTGAAGTCGTACCCTGCGGCGAGCGGTGGGCCTGGAGTCACCGGCGCGGACCACCCGGACTTGGCGCTGCCGTTGCCCGCCGGGTCGATCGCGTGGACGGTGAAGGTGTAGGCGATGCCATTCCGCAGCCCGCCCACGACCTGCGTGGTCGCGGCTGACGCGAACACCGAAGGCGGCTGCGCGATCGACCCGATCCACGGGGTCACGACGTACGCTGCGACGCTGAGGCCGTTGTCGCCGATGGGTGCTTGCCAGGACACGACGGCGCGTCCGTCGCCGGCCATCACGCTGCCGATGGTCGGGGGTGAGTCGGCGACGCAGGCCGGGAGTGCGAGTGCGCCGAGCGCAACGAGCGCCAATGCGGACACCCATCGGACGTGCCGGCTGGTCACGGTGCGCATCCGCCCTCCGCGTCCGGCGGATCGGGCGTTCCGACCTTCCAGGACACAACGGACCGTAGTCGCCGGGAACGTCGTACGCTCCGGCCCATGTCGACAGCGAACGTGGAAGACGGCATCCGGTCCTACCTGGCGTCATTGGCCCCCAAGCCGGCTGCCGTCAAGCCGGTGGTGGACAAGGAGGCCGTGAAGGCGCTCACGGCGCAGATCAAGGCCGAGGCCGATCCGATCAACCAGCTCCGCCTCTACGCGGCGAGGGAGGAAGCCCGCAAGGGCGTCATCCCCGAGCCGGAGGACACGAGCGGGCTCGAAGCGGTGTTCATCGCGGAGGCTAAGGCGTGGGCAGACGACGAGGGGATCCCGGTGGACGCCTTCCTCGCGCTCAACGTGCCGGGTCAGGTCCTGCGCGACGCCGGCTTCACGATCTCCGGCCGGGTCACCACCAGCGCATCAACACCGGTGCGAGCAACCCGGGCTGTCAGCCTTTCGCTTCACGAGGTGAACCGCGCCATCGACGAGCTCGGCTCGAAGTGGAGGATCAACGAGCTGGCGGCCCGTCTCGATCGCGAGGTTGCCACCGTCCGCAACTACGTGAAGCGGCTCGTGCAGGACGGCCAGCTCGAGGAGGTCGGCGAGGATGCGAGCGGCCAGGGTCGGCCTGCGAAGCTGTACGACCGCGTCTGAGACTGCCGCCGTCCGGTCCCACGTCCCGATCGATGCCTACAACGAGACGATTGGCACCATCCCCGAATTCCTTGGCCTGCAGATCGCCCTGAGCGGCGGGATGGACGCTGCCAACTGCTGATCCCGGGCGCCCTCAGCCCGTTACCGCTGGAGCACGCCCGCCACGAACACGATGAGCGTGACCGCGCCGAGCCCGCGCCGGAATCGGCTGTCGCCGCGGAGCACCTCGTCGCCTGCCCACCAGATGAGTCCCACGGCTGCCAATGCGGTCACGGCCCAGCCGACGGCACCGGCGGGAGCGACCAGTCGGCGCACCAGGTGTGCCGCAAGGTAGAGCCAGAGTGCCCGGTTGGGCCATTGTGCGATCGCTACCCGGCCCGTGTTGGGGTTGCGAAAGAGCCAGTCGAACGTGGCGCTCATCGGGGTCGGACATCCAGCACTCGAACAACAGCGACTCCGGCTTCGTCAGAAGCATCGAGGTCCACCTCCGCGGCGATGATCCATGCGTGGTCGCCTTCAGGGTCGGCGAGCACCTGGCGCACAGGCCAGCGGCGACCGACCTCGTCCACCTCGAAGAATGCGGCGCTGCGAGCCTGGGCATCGGTGCCGATCGAGGCATGCTCCGCGAAGTAGGCATCGAGCGCGGCTGACCAGCGGTTCCAGTCCCAACCGTGGTCGCCGTCGAGCTCGGCAAGCTGGGTGATGCGCAGGTTCGCGGCCAGCTCCACGCGCCGGAACAGCTCGTTGCGGATCAGGATTCGGAAGGCTCGGGCGTTGGCGGTCACAGGGGGCGGGGTGTGGTCGAGCTCGTTCACCACCTCCTCGAGGTGCTCGTCAGGATGGGTGAGGGCCTCCCACTCGTCGAGCAGGCTGGAGTCGACCTGTCGCACGAGCTCGCCCAGCCACTCGGTGAGGTCGTAGAGGTCGTCGGTCTTTGCCGCTTCCGGCACGGTCTGGATGAGCGCCTTGTAGGCATTGCTGAGGTAGCGCAGCAACGTGCCCTCAGCACGAGTGAGGCCGTAGTGCTGCACGTAGTCGGCGAACGTCATCGCTCGCTCCCACAGGTCGCGCACCACCGACTTGGGGGAGAGAGGATGGTCCGCCACCCATGGTTGCGTGCTGCCGTACATCGCGAAGGCGGCGCCGAGCTCGTCGGCGAGGGGCTTGGGGTAGGTGACCTCGTCGAGGCGGGCCATCCGCTCCTCGTACTCCATGCCGGCTGCCTTGAGCTCGGCCACCAGGTCGCCCTTGGCCTTGTTGAGCTGCGCCGACAGGACGACGCCGGGATCATCCAGGACGGCCTCCACTACGGACACGATGTCGAGCGCATAGCCGGGATCGTCCCGATCGAAGAGCTCCACGGCGGCGAGAGCGAATGGGGCTAGCGGCTGGTTGAGGGCAAAGTCCTTCTGGAGGTCAACCGTGACCCGCACCAGCCGCCCCTGGTCGTCGGGTTCGTGCAGGCGTTCTACGACCCCGGCGGCCATGAGCGAGCGGTAGGTGGAGATGGCCCGACGGATGTGCTTGCGCTGCGCGACCCGAGGCTCGTGGTTGTCGGTGAGCAGGTCACGCAGGGCAAGGCATCCATCGCCGGGCCGGTCCAGCACGTTCAGCAACATCGAGTGTGACACCGCGAAGCTGGACGTGAGTGCTTCCGGGTCGGCGCTGACGAGGCGCTCGAAGGTGGCCTCACCCCAGGACACGAATCCCTCGGGGGCCTTCTTGCGCACGATCTTGCGACGCTTCTTGGGGTCGTCGCCGGCCTTGGCGACAGCCTTCTCGTTCTCCGTGACGTGTTCGGGCGCCTGCACGACCACCGACCCCTCGCTGTCGTAGCCGGCGCGTCCGGCTCGACCCGCGATCTGGTGGAACTCGCGGGCGCTGAGATGCCGAGTTCGGGTGCCGTCGTACTTCGAAAGCGCCGTGAAGACAACGGTGCGGATGGGCACATTGATCCCGACGCCGAGCGTGTCCGTGCCGCAGATGACCTTCAACAGCCCCGCCTGGGCGAGGCGTTCCACCAGCCGTCGGTACTTCGGGAGCATGCCGGCGTGGTGCACTCCCACACCGCTGCGCACGAATCGGGAGAGCGTCTTGCCGAACCCGGTGGAGAAGCGGAAGTCGCCGATCAGCTCGGCGATGCGATCCTTCTCGTCACGGTTGCACAGGTTCGTGCTCATCAGCTGCTGGGCCCGCTCGATTGCAGACGCCTGCGTGAAGTGGACGATGTAGATGGGAGCCTTGCCGTGCTCGAGGAGATCCTCGATCGTCTCCAGCACGGGCGTGAGACGAAACGAGTAGTCGAGCGGCACCGGCCTCATCGCCGACCGAACTGTGGTGGTCGGTCTCCCCGTACGGCGGGTGACGTCGGCTTCGAGATGGGCCACATCGCCGAGGGTGGCCGACATGAGGATGAGCTGCACGTGAGGGAGGGCGAGCAGCGGCACCTGCCAGGCCCACCCGCGATCTGGGTCCGCGTAGAAGTGGAACTCGTCCATCACGGCCTGGCCGACATCAGCCTGATCGCCGCCTCGTAGCGCGATGTTGGCGAGGATCTCCGCGGTGCAGCAGATGATCGGCGCCCCGGCGTTCACGGCGGCGTCGCCGGTCATCATCCCGATGTGCTCGCGGCCAAACATGTGGCACAGGTCGAAGAACTTCTCGCTGACGAGGGCCTTGATGGGCGCGGTGTAGAAGCTGCGCCGACCTTCCGCGAGCGCCGCGAAGTGGGCGCCTGCCGCCACGAGGCTCTTGCCCGACCCCGTGGGTGTGGCCACGATCACGTTCGAGCCGGACACGACCTCGATCAATGCCTCTTCCTGCGCTGGGTACAGCGTGAGCCCGCGATCCGCCACCCACCCTGCGAACGCATCGAACAGGGAGTCGGGGCTCGGATCCGTCGGGATGCGGTCTGCGAGGAGCATCACCCCGCCATCCTGCCCGTTGGCTCGGGTTCGCCACTTGACCAGGCAGTCAATAGAGTCGATCGCCATGGATCTCAACGGCATCTCAGCGATCGTCACCGGAGGCGCTTCTGGCCTCGGTGAGGCCACCGTCCGCAGCCTCGCCGCCCGCGGCGCCAGGGTCGTGGTGGTCGACATGAACCCCGACAAGGGCGAGGCGGTGGCCAAGGACGTCGGCGGAGTGTTCGCCCAAGCTGATGTCGCCGATCCCGATCAGGTGATCGCCGCGGTCGAGGCTGCCAAGGAGCTCGGCCCGTTGCGGGCTCTCGTCACCGCCGCCGGCGTCGGCTGGGCTACCCGCACCATCGGCCGCGACGGCCAGTACGAGTCTGCCCACGACCTCGCCATCTTCAAGAAGGTGATCGAGGTCAACCTCGTTGGCACGTTCAACTGCATTCGTCTGGCCGCCACTGCCATGGGCCAGAACGAGCCGCTGGCAGACAACGAGAAGGGTGCCATCGTCACGGTTGCCTCGGTCGCTGCCTTCGACGGCCAGATCGGACAGGCGTCCTACTCCGCTTCCAAGGGTGGCGTCGTCGGCATGACCCTCCCGATCGCCCGCGACCTCTCGGCCGCAGGGATCCGGGTGAACTGCATCGCCCCCGGTCTGATCGACACACCGATCTACGGCGAGGGCGAGGCCTCAGAGGCCTTCAAGGACAAGCTCAAGCGCGACGTCCTGTTTCCTGATCGTCTCGGTTTCGCCTCCGAGTTCTCGTCGATGGCGATCGAGCTGCTCTCGAACAGCTACATGAACGCCGAGACCATCCGGGTGGATGGCGGCGTGCGGATGCAGCCGAAGTGAGCAGTCGCCACTAGGGCCTATGGCCTCAGGATCGACCTCAGGGCGGCTTCCAGGTCCGGGGTTGTGAATTCGAAGCCGTGCGCTTGGAGCACCTCGGGAAGCACCCGTTGGCCCTCGAACAGGAGGACTTCAGCCAGCTCGGAGCCGACGAGAAGCTTGGGTCCGAAGTTGGGGATCGGCAGAAACGTGGGTCGGTGAAGCGTGTGGCCCACCGCTTTGGTGAACACCGCATTCGTCACCGGAGTCGGCGCGGTGGCGTTCACGGGACCTGCGATGTCGTGGTCGAGCAGGAAGCGGATCGCGCGGACTTCGTCGGCCAGGCTGATCCAGCTCATCCATTGCCGACCCGTGCCGAGCTTGCCGAGCAGCCCGAGCTTGGCCAGGGGCGCAATGCGCCCCAGCACGCCGCCGTCTCGATCGAGCACCACCCCGGTTCGCAGGCGTGGCGTGCGGATCCCGGCAGCCTCGGCCGGCGATGCCGCGGCCTCCCAGGCGCGCACGACATCGGGGAGGAAGCCGGAGCCCGGCGCGCTCGACTCGGTGAGCTGTTCGTCGCCGCGATCGCCATAGAAGCCGATGGCCGAACCTGACACGAGCACCGGCGGCTTCGAGTCGAGCGAAGCGAGTGTGCCGGCGAGCAGGGCGGTGCCCTTCGTGCGGCTCTCCAGGATCCTGGTCTTCTGGTCTTCGGTCCACCGCTTCTCGGCGATGCCCTCACCCGCCAGGTGGACGACGCCGTCGAGACCCTCCAGGCCCGCGGGGTCGAGAAGGCCAGCGCCGATGTCCCAGCGCACCGCTCCCGATCCGCCCCCGGCGCGGAGGATTCGCACCACCGAGTGGCCGTCGTGTTCCAAGGAGTGGACAAGGGCGGTCCCGATCAGCCCGCTCGATCCGGTGATCGCGATGCGCATGCTTGTTACGGTAGTGCTCCGGTCGGCACTCTGGCCTCGGCCGTTACGTCCTTGGAGGGTTCATGCTGGATGAGTTCAAGAAGTTTCTTTTTCGCGGCAACGTGGTCGACCTCGCTGTCGCGGTGATCATTGGCCTTGCCTTCGCCGCCATCGTCACTGCCTTCACCACCGGGATGATCACGCCGCTGGTCGGAATGATCTTCTCGAAGGACTTCACCAAGATGACCTTCGACGTCAACGGCAGCGAGTTCAACTACGGCATCGTGATCGACGCGACAATTCGGTTTGTGTCGACAGCCGCCGTGCTCTTCTTCCTCGTGGTGAAGCCGATGCAGGCGATGATGGCTCGCCGGGCAGCGGGAGAACCTGCGGCTGATGTACCGCCGACCGAGGCGGAGCTCCTCGCCGAGATCCGGGATCTGCTGGCCGCTCGCAGCAGCTAGCGCTCGAGACGTCCCGGCTCCCGGTTTCAACCGCTCGACGGCGGGGTCCTAGGATCCCGCCGTCGAAACACCCGTCGGGCTCTCGCTCACGGTGAACAGGAGCACACGTTGCACGTCGTCGTCGTCGGATGTGGTCGGGTTGGTTCCGGGCTCGCCGGCATCCTGGAGGACGGCGGGCACACAGTCGCCGTCATCGACAAGCAGGCCAAGGCGTTCCGCCGCCTACCCGAAGGGTTCTCGGGACGCACGATCCAGGGCGTGGGCTTCGACCGCGACCACCTTCGGGCCGCTGGCATCGAGGAGGCGGGCGCCCTCGCCGCGGTCACGAGCGGCGACAACTCCAACATCATGGTGGCCCGCACCGCACGCGAGATCTTCGGTCTCGAGCGCGTGATCGCTCGGATCTACGACCCGCGCCGGGCGGCGATCTACGAGAAGCTCGGGATTCCAACGATCGCCACGGTGCAGTGGACCACCGACAGAGTGCTGCGTCGGATCCTGCCGGACGCGCCCGCAACTGAGTGGACCGACCCATCCGCCAGCGTCGTGCTCGTAGAGCGACCGGTCGCTCCGGCCTGGGCAGGCCGCCGCCTCTCCGATCTCGACCTTCCCGGGCTGGCGCGGGTGGCAGCCCTCTCTCGTCTTGGTGTGGGCCAGGTGCCCGCCGCCGACCTCGTCACCCAGGAGGGCGATGTCGTCTACATGACGGTGAGCGCCAATCAGATCGCCGAGCTCGACGCTCACCTCGCCGGCGGAACCTCTGGAGGTCATTCGTGAAGGTCGTCATCGTTGGAGGCGGCAACGTCGGCACGTTCATCGCGGAGGAGCTCACCCGCGGGGGCCACGAGATCACGATCATCGAGCTCGAGGCAGAGCGCGTGGCTCGGGCCTCGAAGTCGGGCGAACCCGAAGGCGTGCGCTGGGTCCTGGCCGACGCATGCGAGGTCGACAACCTGCGCAAGGTGCCGCTCGACGACGTGGATGTCCTGGCCGCGGTCACCGGCGACGACGAGGACAACCTCGTCGTGTCGCTGTTGGCCAAGCAGGAGTTCGCTGTACCGCGCGTGATCGCCCGGGTGAACAACCCCAAGAACCACTGGATGTTCAACGAGAACTGGGGCGTCGACGTGGCCGTGTCCACGCCCCACCTCCTCACCTCGCTCGTCGAGGAAGCCGTGTCGGTGGGCACGCTCGTGCGGCTCCTGAGCTTCGAGCACGGACGAGCCACGCTCATCGAGGTGACCCTCGCAGGCGACGCCAAGGCGGCCAACCGAGACATCGTCGACCTCGAGTTCCCGCGGGACTCCACGATCGTGGCCGTGCTGCGCGAGGACCGAGTGATCTTCCCCCGCGGCGACACGCATCTGCTTCCCGGCGACGAGGTGCTCGTCCTGGTGACCCCGGACAGCGAGGCCGACGTCCAGGCCATCCTCACCGAGCGCTAGGCCGCACCACATGTCGACTCGGCGCTTGCTGGTGGCGGCGCTTCTGTGCGGAATGGCGATCCTGATCGCCGGCGGGCTGCAGTTCTTCTTGATCGCGCAGCGGTAGCCCCGAGGGCCACCACGGACCCTCCGGTAGAGTCCGAGCTCGTCCCCTCATTCGCGGCCATCGCACCTGGAGGTGGTTCCCACGGCCGAGCACTACGACGTTGTCATCATCGGCGGTGGTCCAGGCGGCTACGCGACGGCGCTCTACGGCGCTTCTGCCGGGCTCAGGATCGCCATGATCGAGAAGGGCCCTCTCGGCGGCACGTGCCTGAACGTTGGATGCATTCCCGCGAAGGAGCTGCTGGAGACGGCGGCCACCTACCTCCATGTGAAGGAGGCGGGCGCTTTCGGCATCGTGGCCGACGAACCTCAGATCGACTGGGCCACCTCCCTGGGCCGCAAGGACACGATCGTGAGCGGTCTGGTTTCGGGCCTCGGATCCCTCCTCGCCGGCCGCAAGGTCACCGTGCTGGACGGTCACGGCCGCCTCCATGCCAACAAGCGGGTCACCGTGTCAGGCGGTACCTCGGGCGACCTCGAGCTCATCGGCGATGCCGTCGTGCTGGCACCGGGATCGGTGCCTCGCACCCTTCCAGGCTTCGCCGTCGACGGCACGACCGTGATGACCTCCGACGAGTTCCTCTCGATCGCCGAGCTCCCCAAGTCTGCGGCGATCATCGGCGGGGGTGTGATCGGATGCGAGTTCGCGTCGCTTCTGTCCGACCTGGGCACGCAGGTCACGATCCTGGAGGCGCTGCCGAAGATCTTGCCCGGCCTCGACAAGGATCTCACCAAGGTGATCGAGCGGTCGTTCAAAGCCCGTGGGATCATCGTCCGCACTGGCGTCACCGTTGATGGCCACACCCCGAGCGCCGCGGGCACGACCGTGTCAGTGGGCGGTGAGCCGCTCGACGTCGACGTGGTCGTGCTGTCCGTCGGTCGCCGTCCCAACACCGGCGACCTGGGCCTCGACGGCACCGCCGTGCGGATCTCCGATCGAGCGTTCATCGAGGTCGACGAGGGATGTCGCACCGGCGAGCCCGGCGTCTACGCCGTTGGCGACGCGATCGCCACCCCCGCCCTTGCCCACATTGCCTTCATGGAAGGTGTCATCACGATCCAAGACATCCTCGGTGAGCGCCCCGCACCCATCGAGTACGCGAAGGTCCCGTGGGCTGTGTACTGCCGGCCAGAGGCTGCGTTCACGGGTCTTTCAGAGGAGGCGGCCCGCGAGGCGGGTATCGACGTCGTCACGCAGAAGAGCCGGTTCAATCACAACGGCCGCGCCATGATCGTCAACCAGCCAGAAGGCATGGTCAAGGTCATCGCCGAGAAGACTGCCGATGGCCGAGCGGGGCGCATCCTCGGCGTCCACATGGTTGGCCCCTGGGTCACCGAACAGCTGGGCCAGGGATACTTGGCCGTCAATTGGGAGGCCACCGTCGACGACATGGCCGCCTTGATCCAGCCCCACCCCACGATGACCGAGGTGCTCGGTGAGGCCATGATCAGCCTCACCGGTCGCCCGCTCCACGGATGATCAGCCAGGAAGGCACGTAAGCACATGGCCGATATCACGATGCCCCAACTCGGTGAGACCGTCACTGAGGGCACCATCACGAAGTGGTTCAAGGCAGTCGGCGACACGGTCGCCGAGGACGAGCCGCTCTTCGAGGTGTCCACCGACAAAGTCGACTCCGAGGTGCCTTCGCCGTTGAGCGGCACGCTCACGGAGATACGGGTGCCAGAGGGTGAAACGGTCGACGTCGGTGTGGTGTTGGCCGTGGTCGGCGAGGCGAGCGGTGCTCCCGCAGCGCCAAGTGAGGCTTCGTCGGAGCCGGTCGAGGCTCCCGCTGACGCTCCGGTGCCCCCGGCTTCGCCGGGTCCGGCGATTCCCGCCGACGCTCCGGCGGCCGTGGCGCAGGTCCCCCGTCCCGTCGCTCCCGCCCCAACCCCTCCTCCGACGGACGATGACGACGCGGGGGAAAGCCGGCTGCTGTCGCCTGTGGTTCGACGCCTCATCGCCGAGCACGGCCTCGATCCGGCCGCGATCACCGGCACCGGAATTGGTGGGCGGATCACCCGCAACGACGTGCTCGCGGTGGCCGAGTCCGGTGGCCGGACCCTGCCACTCGTGGCGGCACCGCCGCAGTCGGCACCGCCGCAGTCGGCACCGCCCCTGCCGACCCCGCTCCCGGAGCCGGTTGTAGCCGCCGCCCCCCCTCCCGTTGCCCCGGCAGCGCAGGTCGCCCCGCCGCCCGCGCCCGAGGCGCTCGTGAGATCCGATGCCCGAGACACGGTCATCCCGCACTCCAACATCCGCCGGCGCAGTGCAGAACACCTCCGTCGCTCGCTGGACACCTCTGCCCACGTGTATGCGTCGATCGAGGTGGACTTCGAGGTGGTCGACAAGGTTCGGCGCGCCAATCGCGACGCATGGAAGGCGGAGGAGCGGTTCAGCCTCACCTACTTGCCGTTCGTGTCGCGGGCCGTCGTCGAAGCAATCCACGAGTTCCCTGAGGTGAACGCCACCTTCACCGATGACGCCCTCATCGTGCACAACCATCTGAACCTCGGCATCGCCGTCGACCTCGACTTCAAGGGCCTCATGGTGCCCGTCGTGCGTGACGCCGACTCGAAGCGCATGCGGGCCATCGCTCGGGAGATCACAGACCTCGCGGCGCGGGCTCGTTCGAAGCAGCTCACGCCGGATGACATCTCCAACGGCACCTTCACCATCACCAATCCGGGTCCGTACGGCACGTTGCTCACGATGCCGATCATCAACCAGCCGCAGGTGGCGATCCTCTCCACCGACGGGGTCAAGCGTCGGCCCGTTGTCGTCGAGCTTCCCGACGGATCCGAGAGCATCGCGATCCACTCCGTTGGCAACCTCGCGCTCGCCTGGGATCACCGCGCCTTTGATGGTGCGTACGCGGCGGCCTTCCTGCACAAGATCAAGGAAGTCCTGGAGAGCCGGGACTGGGCATCCGAGCTGTAGACCTGTCGATCCGTCGGGCGTCCGGCGCTGACCGGTTTCGCGGGTGCCCGATAGCGTGACCTCGATGCCCGCCTGTGTCGCCGCACCCACCTCGTCGGGTCGCCCGCTGCACGTGCGGTGGTTGGGACGGGTCGCCTATCGCGACGCGCACGAGCTGCAGCGGGGGCTGTTCTCGTCGTCCGAGGACGATCACCTGCTCTTGTTGGAACATCCACACGTGTACACCCTCGGAATCCGGGGTGACCTCGGGCACTTCCTGCGGAAACCATCCGAGGTGGGTGCCGAGCTGGAGCACACGGACAGAGGCGGCGACGTCACCTATCACGGCCCGGGACAGCTCGTGGGCTACCCGATCCTCACGGTGCCGGGAAAGCGGGGCGGCGGGATCACAGACACCGTGGCCTACGTCTGCTCAGTGGAGCAGCTGGTGATCGACGCGCTCGCTGACGTCGGGCTGAGCGACGTCGGCCGCGTCAACGGCTTCCCCGGGGTGTGGGTCGAGCCCACGTCAGCCTCTCCCCGCAAGATCTGTGCCGTTGGCATCAAGCTGTCGCGGGGGCGATCCATGCACGGGTTCGCACTGAACGTCGACCCGGACATGGGGATGTTCGAGCACATCGTGCCGTGCGGGATCGCTGACAAAGGCGTCACCTCGTTGCGGGCTGAGGGAGTGACTGCCACGATGCAGGAGGTCGTAGAAGCCGTCATCGCTCGCGCCGGCGTCCGATGGGGGAGCGGTGGGGTCGATCGGGCTGAGGTGGTGTGGCGCCATACGCCCGACGATCTCTCAGCCTTCAGCCGCGGTGATGGACCTGGGCTGGCACCAGGCACCACGAAGCGGCGGGCCGCCCGCCTCGCTGAAGCCGGCGTCACCGAGGGCATCGAGATCGGCGAGCGGAAGCCTGAGTGGATGCGAGCGCCGCTTCGCCTCAGCCCCGACGTCGCGGCCATCCGGCGCACGATGCGAGACCTCGATCTTGTCACCGTGTGCGAAGAGGCGGGATGCCCCAACCTCTCAGAGTGCTGGTCGGATGGCACGGCAACGTTCATGATCAACGGCGAGCGCTGCACTCGAGCCTGTGGCTTCTGCCTGGTCGACACGCAGCTTCCTGGACCCACGGACCCGGGCGAGCCCGATCGGGTCGCCGAGGCCGTCGAGCGAATGGGGTTGCGGTTTGCTGTCGTCACCGCCGTGGCCCGCGATGACCTCCGCGACGGCGGAGCCGCTGGGTTTGCCGCAGTGATCCGTGCTGTCCGGCTGCGCACTCCGGGGGTCTCAGTCGAGGTGTTGATCCCCGATTGCAAGGGCGACCCCGACGCGCTCGACGTGGTCTTCGCCGCGCAACCCGATGTGCTGAACCACAACATCGAGACCGTGCCTCGCCTGCAGCGAGCGGCTCGTCCGTCGGCCTCGTATGCCCGGTCGTTGGCTGTTCTCGCTCGCGCGAAGGCCGCCGGGCTCACCACGAAATCATCGCTGATCGCGGGGATGGGGGAGACCACCGAGGAGATGGTGCAGACGCTCGGCGACCTCCGGGCGGTAGGCGTCGGCATCGTCACGATCGGGCAGTATCTTCGTCCGACGTCCAACCACCTGCCGGTTGTGCGGTGGTGGACCCCCGACGAGCTCACCGAGCTGAAGGTGGCAGGCGAGGCCATGGGCATCGCCCACGTGGAGGCTGGCCCGCTCGTCCGGTCGAGCTACCACGCTCGCCAGGCCGCCGCTGGCGCGGCGCCGTCCGTCCCGGTTGCGATCGGCGGTCGTTGAGCGATGGGAAAGGTGCTTGAGGCACTCGATGACGAGCTGATCAGTTGGATCTCGGAGCAGCAGGTCTTCTTCGTGGCGTCCGCCCCCTCGGAGGGCGGCCACGTGAACGTGTCGCCCAAGGGGCACGACAGCCTTCGCGTGGTGAGCCCGATCGAGGTCGCGTATCTGGATCTCACCGGCAGCGGGGCCGAGACGATCGCCCACACCCGCGAGAACGGTCGGATCACCGTGATGTTCTGCGCCTTCAGCGGTCCACCGCAGATCTTGCGCCTGTTCGGGCGAGGTGAGGCCCACCCCGTGGGCTCGGAGCGGTTCGACGAACTGGCGCCTCGCTTCGACCTCCTCCCGGGTGCACGCTCGATCATCACGGTGGCCATTGAGCGGGTGCAGACCTCCTGCGGGTACTCGATTCCCTTCATGGACTATCGCGACGAGCGCCCAACCCTCCAGCAGTGGGCGACCCGCCGAGGGGATGACGGCCTGGCTCAGTACTGGGCCGAGCGAAACGCGCAGAGCATCGACGGCCTCCCCGCCCTCGACTCCTGACCTGTCATCCTTGGGGCGATGAGCACCTCTCCCTTCGCCGATCGCTTCGACCGGGTGCGAGCGCGCATGCAGGGTTTGGGCGTCGACACCCTCTTGGTGTCGGTCGGCCCCGACCTCCCCTACCTCACGGGCTACGAAGCGATGCCTCTCGAGCGCCTCACCATGCTGGTGCTCCCGGTCGACGGTGCGGGCACCCTCGTGGTTCCTCGCTTGGAGGCGCCGCGCGTCGTGGACCGTCCGGAGTTCACCGTGCGACCTTGGGGCGAGTCCGAGGACCCGATTGCCATCGTGAGCGATCTGGTTGGCGCCGACTCCCGACTCGCTATCGGTGATCGCACCTGGGCGCGGTTCGTGGTCGATCTGCAGGCAGCGCTGCCGCGTGCGACCTGGTGCAAGGCCAGCCTCGTGCTGGGGCCGTTGCGGGCGCGGAAGGATGCCGCCGAGATCGAGTCGCTGCGCGCAGCGGCGGCTGCCGCCGATCGGGTGGCCATGGCCTTGCAGACCGGCGAGATCGATCTCGTCGGCCGCACCGAGGCCCAGGTTTCCGTCGAGCTCGGCCGCCGGCTCCGAGCCGAAGGGCACCACCGGGTGAACTTCGCCATCGTGGCCGCAGGCCCAAACGCGGCCAGCCCCCATCACGACCCGGGTGAGCGGGTCATTGCGGAAGGCGAGGTCGTGCTCTGCGACTTCGGCGGGACGATGTTCGACGCCCACGGCGTTGGCTACTGCTCAGACATCACACGGTGCGTGCACCTGGGTGAGCCAAGCGAGGAGATCGCCGAGGCCTACGCGGTGTTGCTCGATGCGCAACAGGCGGCGGTGGCTGCAGCTGTCGTGGGCGCGCCGTGCGAGGAGGTCGACGCCACCGCCCGCCGGATCATCGCTGCCGCCGGTTGGGGAGAGCAGTTCATCCACCGCACTGGTCACGGCATCGGCATCGAGGAGCACGAGGACCCGTACATCGTCATCGGGAATGACACGCTGCTCGAGGCCGGTCACGCCTTCTCGATCGAGCCCGGCATCTACGTCGAGGGAAAGTTCGGCTTCCGCCTCGAGGACATCGTCGTTGCGAGCAATGCCGGCCCCGACAGTCTGAACAACGCGGATCACGATCTCGCGCTCTTGTAGCGGACGTTGACGCGCGTCGCCGTCCTTCGTTCAGGGATTGAGGCGCCT
>JANOQG010000123.1:0-6842 GCA_031422255.1 Actinomycetes bacterium
CCGACGTTGGTTCTGCTCCACGGTGGACCTGGTTCAGACCACTCCTCCTTTCGCCCGTACTTCGATCGGTTCGCGGATACCCACCAGGTGCTCTACGTCGACCAGCGCGGCCAGGGCCGCAGCGACGAGCGGCACGAATCCAACGAGTGGTGCCTCGATACCTGGGCAGACGACGTGGTGCGATTGTGCGCGGCGCTGGAGGTCGAGCGACCGGTGGTGCTCGGCCTGTCGTTCGGCGGGTTCGTGGCCATCCGCTACGCCGCCCGCCACCCGCAGCACCCCTCCAAGATGGTGCTCGCCAACACCCTGGCAAGGCGCGATGCGCCACTGATCGAGTCTCGCTTTGCGGAGCGAGGAGGCCCGGAAGCCGCGGCCAGCTACCACCGGGTCTACGTCGACGGCGACACCAGCGCCGAGGCCTGGAGCGACTATGCCCGCCTCAACCTTCCCGTGTACGGCAACACGCCATCAGGGTTCGGGCCGCGACGTTCCTGGGACAACCACCGGGTTCTGATGGACTTCCACGAGACCTTCTTCGACATGGACCTGCGCGATGACGTGACGCGCATCGAAGCGCCAACGCTGGTGCTCGCCGGCCGCGACGACCCCATGACCCCCCACGAGTGCTCGAGTGAGATCCTCCACCACCTGGCTGAGGGGATCGGACAGCTCGAGATCGTGGACGGCGCTGGTCATGGCACCCACCGCGACCAGCCCGAGGAGACCGAGCGAATCCTCCGAGCATTCCTCTCCGCCTGACCCGCCACCCACGGACCGGTTAGCGAACGCCCGCGAGGTTCAGACTGAGGCGTCGGCGCGCTGGGGCCGGGGGCTCCAGATGTCGCTGCAGGCGTCGCACACCTCGGCGGGGATCACGCCGGCGCGCATGAGGTGGCCGAACAACCAGCAACCGGCGCAGAAGCCGACGAAGGCCTCGAGAGCGGCCGGCACGAGCAGGACGGCAAGCACCCCCTGGGCGAGGTCGAATCGGTCGGCGCCGTAGGTGAGCACCACAGCCGCCGTGGTGAATCCGGCGCCGATGAGCTGGGCGAAGCGCTTGGGCGGACCCGGCACCATCCGCGACGCGTAGGGCAGCGCGGGGGTGATGACCTTGGTTACGAGCTGCCCGAGGGGGCTGAGCTTCGGCCCGGTGAGCACCCGCGCCACAAAGCCGTAGGCGAGCACGAGGGTGAGCCAGCGCAGATCGAACGCCAGCGTGAGCACCGCCATGATCACGACGCCGCCGGCCACGAGGCGTGCCGATACCTCGTTGACTTCACGAGGGAAGGAGAACAGGGGCTCAGTCATCGAGGAGAAGCGTAGCCGGAATCCCGACAAAGTGACTCGGGTATTGCCACGCACCCCCGGATGCGGGCGCGGGGGCCGCCAACGAGCGGCGGCGGGTCCGGTTCGACCCCCGCGTCCGCTGGTCTATAGGTTGCCGGCCATGCAGGACTTCCTCGATGCCATCGAAGGCGGCGCGTCTGGTGACGACATCGCCGCCATCCCGATCCCGGACAGCTATCGCGGCGCCTACGTGCTGCGGAGCGAGCAGGACATGTGGGAGGGCGTTGCATCTGCCGACAAGGACCCACGGAAGTCGCTGCACATCGGCGAGGTGCCCACTCCTGAGCTGGCGCCCGATGAGGTCTTCCTGGGGGTGATGGCGAGCTCGATCAACTTCAACACCGTTTGGACGTCGATCTTCGAGCCCGTCTCGACCTTTGGTTTCCTCGACCGTCTCGGCAAGGAATCCGCCTGGGGGAAGCGCCATGCCCTGGATCACCACGTAGTGGGGTCGGACGCCTCAGGTGTCGTGCTCCGTGTTGGATCCGCTGTGCGCAACTGGAAGCCAGGCGACCGCGTCGTCGTCCACTGCAACTACCTCGACGACCAGGACCCCTCAGCCCACGACGACTCGATGCTCGCTGCCAATCAGCGCATCTGGGGGTTCGAGTCGAACTTCGGCGGCTTGGCCGACCTCGCGGTCGTGAAGGCGAACCAGCTCATGCCGAAGCCTGAGCACCTCACGTGGGAGGAGAGCGCCGTGAACGGTCTGTGCGCCTCCACCAGCTACCGAATGCTCGTGGGGCGCCATGCCGCCCAGATGAAGCAGGGCGACTCCGTGTTCGTGTGGGGTGCCACCGGTGGAATCGGCGCCTATGCCATTCAGCTCATCCTCAACGGTGGCGGCACCCCAGTGGGCGTCGTGTCGAGCCCCGAGCGAGTGAAGCTTCTGGAAGCGATGGGCTGCGAGGCCACCATCGACCGCGCCGCTGAGGGCTACCAGTTCTGGAGCGACGAGCACACGCAGGACGAAAGCGAGTGGCGGCGACTCGGCAAACGAGTGCGCGGCCTCATCGGCGAGGACCCGAACATCGTGTTCGAGCACCCTGGCCGCTCCACGTTCGGCGCATCGGTGTTCATCGCCAAGCGGGGCGGGACGATCGTGACCTGTGCCGCGACCTCGGGCTTCATGCTCGAGTACGACAACCGCCACCTCTGGATGAAGCTGAAGCGGATCGTCTCGTCACACTTCGCCAACTACCAAGAGGCGTGGGATATGAACCGCCTCATCAGCGCGGGGAAGATCCAGCCGGTGATGTCCGCCGCCTACGACCTACCGGATGTCGGCGAAGCCGCCCGTTCCGTTCATCGGAACGAAGCCGAGGGCAAGCTCGCCATTCGGTGCCTCGCGCCCACCGCCGGTCTGGGCATCAAGGACCCGGAAAAGCGAGAGCAGATCGGCGAGAACAAGATCACGCTGTTCCAGCGCCACCAACGCGGGGAGCTCTGAACCCGATGCTGCTCACGGAGATCGATCACATCGCCATTGCCGTCCGCGACCTGGAAGCGGCCATCGGCTACTACCGAGACGCCTTCGGGGCTGAGGTGCATCACCGCGAGATCGTCGACAGCGACGGAGTGGAGGAGGCCCTCATCAAGGTCGCTGACTCGTACATCCAGCTCACCGCCGCTACGCGCCCCGACTCCCCCATCGCGAGGTCCATCGAGAAGCGCGGCGAAGGCCTTCATCACATCGGCTATCGCGTCGACGACTGCGCCGCCGCCCTGGCTGCAATGGTGGCCGCCGGCGCCACCGCGATCGACCATGCGCCTCGCCCGGGAAGCCGCGGCACCACGGTCGCGTTCGTGCATCCCAAAGGCAGCTTCGGAACGCTGATCGAGCTCGTCCAGGAGTAACCCGGCGGGCTAGCGGGCCAGGGTCGAGATCCAATCGGCGACCACCGCGTCAACCTGCGCTGGGTCGGCGCCCTCCACGAGCAGTACCAGCGCGCCGTGGCGAAAGACTCGTGCCGTGAGGGCCCCGTCTACGCCCACTGCCGCGTCAGCAGCGATGACGACGCGATCAATCACCTCAGTGGTCCGCGCCGGAGTACCCCCCGCACGTGCAGCCACAAGCGCTGCCATCGCCGGAGCGAGCCTCTCCGCCGACGGGTAGGTAGCTGGATCTACGGTGAAGGACCACACGACCGTGCGACGCTCGCCCGCCACTACTCCGTAGCGCCCCTGCAGGCCCGTGGCCCCCGGCAGCGCGGGCGACGGCGGGGGAGGCTCGTCCTCGGCTGGTGGGATCGGTTGGAACGTGACTGTGGGTACGGCGATGAAGGACGCATCGATGGCGAGCGGGAGCATCGGTGTGCGCGCTTCGGCATTGCCGACCACCCCGGCCGCCCGCGCCGCTAGCTGACGCTCAACCACGAGCGTCGCGTCCACGGCGACGGGTGCCCTGACCACCACCAGCAGGTTGCCGTCGCGAAAGCCGTGTGCCGTGGTGGTGTCGCCCACGGATCGGAACGTGAGCTGCGCGCCGAGCTGCACTTCCTCGAGCGGACCTCCCGCGGACAGCTCGATCACACCCTGCACGAAGCCATCGAGGACGGCTTCGTCGAAGATCTCCGGGCCGTCCAGCGTCAGCACGTCGACGAGCGCTACAACGCGGGTCGTAGCAACGCTGATGACTCGACGCGCCATGGCCGAGCTCACCTCGGGCTCCTCCGCGAATGCGTCAGCCGCGGCCTGCTCGCTCGGGAGCGGTTCACCAAAGGTGAGCGCCCTCCCAACCAGCACCAGCGTCGGGTCGACAACCGGCAGCTCAACGCCTCCTGCGATCGTGGGCAGGGGGATGCTGTTCGGCCCCACCCCACGGTCGTCCCCGCTCTCGGCCGTGCCCCCTGGCGTGTCGCTGCTGCAGGCTCCCAGCAGGAGCGCGATCGACAGGCCAGCGCCAAGGAGACGCCGACCGGAGATCGGCCGTGTGGAGGAGCGGTCATCGGTCAGCACGGCGACGGTCAACCTACCGGCGACCTACGCTGCTCTGGATGCACGAGCCCCTCGAACAGCTACTCGCCCACCTCAAGGAGGCCATCTCGGCCGCCGAGGCCGGCGCCGACAACAATGACGAACTGGCCAGCCTCGCCGGACGCGTCGAGCGCCGCCTCAGCGACGACGACGACGACGGCCTGGTGGACGAGCTCCGTGAGCAGGTCCAGCGCTTCGAGGTGTCACACCCGTCGCTCGCCACGACCATTGGTCGGGCGGCCGACGCGCTGAGCGCGATGGGACTCTGAAACCGGTCAGCCTTCGGCGTCGTCGATGCGCGCCTCGACCGCGACGGCCGAGGGCTCCGACGGCATTGGAGGCTCCGCTCCGAGCAGGGTGACCGGCGCCGAGCCGACCGGGCCTGGCAGCAACATCAGATCCTCCTCCGTGCTCGCCTCCTGCCTCCTGCCGGAGCGGGCCCGCCGGCGGAGGAATCGGAGCAGGGTCGCCAGCACAAGGCCGATGGCCAGAGCCACCAGCAAGCGGAAGATCCCGGCGGTGACGGCCCCATCCATCGCATCACTGACGGCGGCCGAATGTTCCAGCGCGCTGTCGAGATCGCCGGCCTGGAACGCCGTGTGGGCGGCATCGAGATCGTCGTCCACATCGGACAACAAGAGGCCGACAGCTCCGATCGGACCGGCCCCGTGATCCTTCGCCTCCCGCGCCGAGCGGAGCGCCCCGCCGGCCGCCAGGATGACGTCCGCGTACGCGCTGAGATCGTCTAGGTCGCGTGCTCCCTCGTAGGTCTCCTGGAAGGCTCGAGGCATCGGCTCATCGATCGACGCCAGGTCCGTGGC
This sequence comes from Actinomycetes bacterium, assembly GCA_031422255.1. Lineage (GTDB taxonomy): Bacteria > Actinomycetota > Acidimicrobiia > Acidimicrobiales > VFJN01 > VFJN01. Next base: position 5,145 of record JANOQG010000123.1, read on the forward strand.
GAGATCGTCGCGCATCTCGAGCACCGCGAGAGCGTGGTCGAGGCCACCGAGAGCATCCTCGAAGTGCCAGTCGGTCATGTCCGAGCGGATGACCCTCGGCGGAGCCCACCCATCGCCGGCTCCGACGAGGGCGGCGTACTCGACCCGTGCGGCCGACCGCTCGTCCAGCCGCAAGGCCTCCTCTGGCGTGACCACCAGATCGCGGAAGAGCTCCTCAGCGAGGGCCGAATCGCCCACCTCCTCGAAGAGATCGAGCAGGGTGCGCCAATCGGCTCGGCGGGTCATGATGCCGGGCGCAGTGTCGGCGACGTAGGGAAGCTCGTCGGCGAGCGCGATGCGTAGCAGCGCACGCATCTTGTCGGCACCGATCTCGTCGGCCAGTCGATCGATGACCGACCAGGACGTGTTGTAGCCGTAGCGCTCCTGCTCCGCCGATTGCCCGTCCTGGAGCTCTGGATCAGACCAGACGTTGAGCCGCAGCGCGCCGGGATCGTCGGCCCTGACCTCCGCCGGAGCGGGTACGTCTGCATCGAGCGCTGCCATGACGCGTGCGGAGGCGTCCTCGGCGAACCCTTCGCTGATCCACCGCCCGGCGAAGAGATCGTCGTTGAACCACACGTGACCGAGCTCGTGAAGGATGATCCGCGACTCGAGCCGATCGCCTACCTCGACGAGGGAGTCGCTCGGTCGATACCACCCTCCGTAGCCGTAGAGGTATGGCGCCACCGTCTCGACGACATCGATGTCGTGCTTCGCCGGCCAACCACTTCCGATGAGGGATTCGAGCTCGGGCACTCCATCGCCTACCTGCTCCGCCACGAAGTCGGCCCACTCGGGATCGTTGGGCCACCCCTGAACCAGCACGTCGAACTCCCCAAGGTCGACCTCACGCAGTACGAGCTCGTCGTCGTCCCTGGCAACGAACATCGCCTGCCACGTGTCGGGATCGGCGATGGCGTCGGCGCTGTAGGACACGAGGCCGTCGTCGCGCTCGGTCTTGACGAGGTCATCCCCGACTACCTCGACGGCGAAGTCCTCGGGGATGAGCACCTCGATGGACGTGATGCCCGGGTCGCCCACCACAAAGGTGGGGAAGGTGGCAAAAGCCCTGTTGATCCGGGTGAACCCCTCTGAGCGCGGGGCCAAGGCCGGGATGTCGTAGGTGACCGTCAGGTGCATGGAGCTTGGGTAGAAGAGGTTGGGCGCGATGTCAGCAACCCAGAGCGAGAACGCTGGCGTGTCGGTGGACTCGACGCTCACGGACATCGGCGCACCGTTCCTGGTGGCGACGACGTTGACCGCCTCGGCCACGGTGGGCAGGCCGAAGCTCGAGAAGTACCGCTTGTTGATGAAGTTGCCCTGGGTGATGTTGGGCAGGGTGTTCTTCAGGTCGGCTTCGTAGCGCACGCGCACGATCAGCGCGTCGGGGTCGAGCGTGAACGTCGTGTGCGACTCAACGCGTAGCCCGCCGTCGAACGATCGGGCGGCAACCACCACCCGATCGGCGTCGGGTACGGCGGCCGCCGTCGGCTTGGTCATTCCGGTGAACACGGCCACCAGGGCAATCACGGCACCCCATCGTCGCAATCGCACCGTCACTGCTCCCTCTCTCGATTCGGGTGAGTGTCGCACGCCGGACCCCCTCCCCCGGTCACCCGCCTTCCCAGCCCTCGGCAACGGTTGTCTGCAAGGGTGGGG
>JANOQG010000124.1:0-27151 GCA_031422255.1 Actinomycetes bacterium
GGATCCACATAGCCACCGCGCTCCAATGCCGAGAGCGCGGCCAACGTGTTCCCCGTGCGCAGCTCCCGGTCGACCCGGCCGTGGACGAGCTGGAGCAGCTGGGCTGCGAACTCGATGTCGCGAATCCCACCCGATCCCCGCTTCACATCGCGGTCCGCCCCACCTCGTCGACTCGCTTCTTCCTCAGCCCGCACCTTGAGCGCCCGCACGTAGCGCAGGTCGTCGGCCCCGAAGGGCGCCTTCCACACAGCACCGTCGGCCGCTCGGGCCCACTCCGCCCCGAGGGCCACGTCGCCCGCCACTGGCACCGCTTTGAGGAGCGCCTGCCGCTCCCACGGGTCGGCCCACCGCTCCCAGTAGGTCGCGTAAGAGAGCAGGCTGCGCACGAGCGGACCATCGCGGCCCTCCGGGCGCAGGTCAGCGTCGACGCGAAAGGCTCGCCCGGCCAGCTCGAACAGCTCACGACCAGCCCGAGCCACCGCGTCGGGGCTCCCCTCACCCACGATGAGCAGGTCGACGTCGCTCGCGTAGTTCAGCTCCGCGCCACCGAGCTTGCCCATCCCGATCACAGCAAGCCGATCGTCCGTGCCGAGCGAGCGAGTCGCCATTGCGTGGGCGGCTGCAAGGACATCAACCGCCATCGCCGCGAGGCCCGCCGTAGTCACCTCCACGGCATCGAGGCCAACGAGATCGCGTGCCGCGAGCCGCAGCAGCTCCCGGTGCTTCCAGGCAACGACCGAGTCGATCGCCGCGTCGCCCCCGGGAGGGGCAGGGCGATCGTCGAGGTCAGCCAGCACTCCAAGTGCGAGTGGGTCGCTGATGAGCAGGCGCCCGAGGCTGCGGCTGGCCGCGAGCACTGCCACGAGTGCTCCGGCCAGAGGAGCGTTCGCTGCCAAGCGGCCCGCGAGCGAGGGGTCCGCCGTTTCGAGCCGATCAAGGACGGCTCGGACTCGATCGGGATCGGCCGAACGCTCGACCAGCTCCGCAGCAGGGATCCGAGCCGGCGTCATGGCCTGAGTCTCGCGGGCCTCGTCGTGACGAACCCTCAGTGCAGGAGCGGCGCCAACAGCCGCACCTGCGCCTCGCACTGTGAGGCCGTCGTCGCATCGCCGTGGTGGTGGGCCGAGCTCCCCATCTCGACCGCAGCCACCAGACACCACTCGACGAGCGCAGCGCGATCCAATCCCATCACCTCAACCACCGCCGAGATTCGGGATCCGAGCTCGTCGGCGGAGGCGGGATGCGGCTGCAGCACCAGGCGGGGCCCGTCATAGGCAGGGTCCCCGACCATCGGCTTCGGATCGATCGCCAGCCACGCGTGTCGTTCCGACGCAAGGACGTTCGTCGGGTTCAGGTCACCGTGGAGCAGCACGGGACGCGAGCATGCCCGAGGGCGCTCACGCATCGTCGCCACCGCTCGCCGACCGAGGCCAGGGTCCAGGGTGGAGCGCCGGAGGAGCCGCGCCGCGAGCTGGTCCGCCCAAAGGTCGAGGATTGACGCAAGGGTGGGCACCCCAACGGGTGGAGCTGCGGCGTGCAGCAACGCTCCGATCGCCGCTCCGGCACGGACTGCCACGAGGTCGCCGCTCCTGTCGATCAAGGCCGTTCCTGGCCGGCACCGCTCAACGAGCAGTGCGCGTCGGTCCGGGTCGTGCGCGAAGAGCTCCACAGCGCCCGCGCCCGCCCACGCCAGCAGACCGGACGCCTCGGGATCTGACTCAGGATGGGGGAACTGCAGCTTCAGCACCGCGTCTTGGCCTTTGGCTCGACGGCGAGCAGGTGCCACCCAGGAGATGTTCCCTCCCGGCTCGAAGGGCTCACCGACCTCGAGGTCCCACGCTGCAGCCACCGACTCCACCAGCGCCGGCAGGCGCTCGAGCCAGGAGCGACCGCGGTCGCCTTCCCATGCGACGACCGACCTCGCCAGCTTGGCGGGAATCACCAGGTCGGCCATCGCGAGGACGCTACCCAGGGCACGTACGCTGACGGGGTGGCACGGATCCGCGTGGGGCTCGCCCAGCTGAACACGGTTGTCGGCGACCTCGACGGCAACGTCGAGCGAATCCTGGCGGCGTATGACGACGCGGAGGCTGCAGGGTGCGACATCGTCGTAGTCCCTGAGCTGGCCATCACCGGCTACCCGCCTGAGGACCTCGTGCTGAAGCCGGGGTTCGTCGCCGCCAACCGTTCTGCGCTCGACAAGGTTGCGGCTCGCACGGGGCGCTGCGCCGTCGTGGTCGGCTTCGTCGATGCTGGCCGCGATCTGTACAACGCGGCCGCCCTCTGCGCAGGTGGCGAGATCAAAGGGATCTACCAGAAGCGCCTCCTCCCGAACTACGCCGTGTTCGACGAGCAGCGCTACTTCGCCCCTGGCACCACGCCCCTCACCCTGTTCGAGGTGGCGGGCGTCAAGGTGGGGATCGCCATCTGCGAGGACGTCTGGAGTCCCGAGGGCACGATCACCACGCAATCGGCGGGAGGGGCCGAGCTCGTGGTCATCCCGAACGGTTCGCCGTACTTCCGAGATCGGCACGGCGAGCGCGAGCGCATGGTGGCCACCCGAGCCGAAGATGCCCACTGTCACATCGTCTACGTGAACCAGGTAGGCGGACAGGACGAGCTGATCTTCGACGGCGCGTCCTTCGTCGTCGACGACAACGGCGATCTCCTCGCCCGACTCCCCCAGCTCCAGCAGTCGGTGGCCTTCGTCGACCTCGACATCCGCCCCGTCTTCCGCACCCGGCTGCTCGATCCGCGCGGGCGAGACACGGGCGCCACCCTCCCCGTCGTGCCCGTCTCCGCGGCCGTCGCGGCGCATCCTGAGCCCGCCCGCCCACCGACGATCGCGCCCCTCTTGAGTCCTGTGGCCGAGGTCTACGACGCCCTCGTGCTCGCCACGCACGACTACGTCACGAAGAACGGCTTCACCGATGTCGTGTTCGGCCTCTCCGGCGGCATCGACTCATCGCTGGTGGCGGTGATCGCCGCTGATGCGCTTGGTCCGGAGCATGTCCATGCCGTGTCGATGCCGAGCCGCTTCTCCTCCGAAGGGTCGATGACCGACGCCGAGGCCTTGTGCAAGGCCGCTGGCATCGAGCTCCGCACGATCGCCATCGAGCCAGCGCACGCGGCATTCCTGGAGCTCCTCGGCCCGAGCTTCGACGGCCTTGCGGAAGACCTCGCCGAGGAGAACCTCCAACCCCGCGTCCGGGGCACCCTGCTCATGGCTCTCTCCAACAAGTTCCGCGGTTGGCTGGTGCTCACCACCGGCAACAAGAGCGAGCTCGCCGTCGGGTACTCCACCCTCTACGGCGACACGGCCGGTGGCTTCGCCGTGATCAAGGACGTGCCGAAGCTCCTCGTGTACGACCTCAGTCGCTTGCACAACGAGCGGGCCGGACGCGAGGTCATTCCCGAGTCGGTGCTCACCAAGCCGCCCTCCGCCGAGCTGCGGCCCGACCAGCGCGACGACCAGTCCCTCCCGCCGTACGACGTGCTCGACCCGCTTCTCGAGGCCTACGTCGAACAGGACCTCACCCGCGGCGAGCTGCTCGCGCGTGGCTTCGAGCCCGCCCTCGTGGAGCGCATCACTCGGCTCGTCGATCTCTCGGAGTACAAGCGACGTCAGAACCCCCCCGGCCCGCGCATCAGCGCGAAGGCCTTCGGCAAGGACCGCCGGATGCCGATCACGAACGCCTACCGCGGATGACCACCACCATCACCACCGTGCTCTTCGACTTCGCGGGCGTGCTCACGTCCTCCCCTTGGGATGCGATGAAGGAAGCGGGGGGCGGCAACCTCGAGCTGCTCATCGGCTCCTACGAGGAGGACGGCGACCACCCCTGGCACCAGGTCGAGCGCGGGGAGATGGCCATCGCCGACTGGGCCACGGCGGTCACCGAGCTCGGGAAAGCCCAAGGCATCGAGGTCGACTTCACTCCGCTCCAAGCCCTCCTCGGCAGCATGACCCTGCACGACCAGGTGATCGACCGAGTCCGCACCCTGCGCACCGACGGCTACCGACTCGGGCTCATCACCAACAACGTGCGCGAGGGAAGCGCCACCTGGCGCGCCATGCTGCCCGTCGACGAGCTGTTCGACGTCGTCGTCGACAGCTCCGAGGTGGGCATGCGCAAGCCCAATCCGACGATCTTCCACCACACGCTCAACCTGCTCGGTGGCGGACTTCCCCACGAAGCGGTCTTCCTCGACGACTCGCCGGGCAATGTCGTCGGCGCACAACGCGCAGGGCTTCACGCGATTCTCGTGGATGATCCCGACGACGCCCTCGTCGAGCTCGACTCACTCCTCGCTGGCTGACCCCTGTCCGTGCTGGTCCCAGGTGGCCACCATGGCTGCGTAGCGGCCGCCCTCGGCCACGAGCGCGGCGTGGGAGCCGAGCTCGACCATCTCGCCCGCGTGGATCACCGCGATTCGATCCGCTCGCATGGCGGTGGCGAGCCGGTGCGCGATGAGGATGGCCGTGCGGCCTTCGAGCAGCGTGTCGAGGGCTTCTTCGATCTTGGCCTCGGATCGCAGATCGAGGTTCGATGTCGCCTCGTCGAGCACCAGGATCCGCGGGCGAGCGAGGAACGCTCGCGCCAGAGCCAGCAGCTGGCGTTCGCCTGAGGAGACCGACACCCCACGCTCGTGCACAGGCGTGTCGAGCCCGGCAGGAAGACGGTCGAGCAGATCGCCTAGGCCGACGAGACGGCAGGCTTCCTGCACCTCCTCCTCGGACGCATCAGGCCGGGCGAAGCTCACGTTTGCTCTGATGGAGCCTCCGAACAGGAAGGCCTCCTGGGGCACCGTGCCAACCTGGCGACGAACCGAGTCGAGCGTGACATCACGGACATCGATGCCGTCAAGCAGCACCCGGCCCGCGGTGGGGTCGTAGAGGCGGTTGACGAGCTTGGCAATCGTGGACTTTCCCGCGCCCGTCTCACCCACGAATGCGAACGTCTCCCCCGCCGGGATGGTCAGATCAATCCCATGGAGCACCTCTCGACCCGGGGTGTAGCCAAACCTCACGCCATCGAGACGCACCTCGCCCACGAGCGCCGGGAGGGCTGCGGCCTGCGGCCGTTGCACAACGCTCGGTTGCTCGGCCAACAGCAGCCGTAGCTTCCGGACCGACGCCTGCCCCTGCTGGTAGGTGTTGTAGAGCTGCACGAGCTGCTGGATCGGGGCGAAGAATGCCGTGAGGTAGAGCACGAACGCGACCAGCTCACCGATCTCGAGCGAGCCGTCGAGCACCCAACGACCACCCACCACCAAGATGACGACCTGACCGGCCATGCCCACGGTCTCCGTGATGCCGCCGTACGCCCCGCCGACGGTGGCAGTGGCGTCGTTCGATCGGCGGTAGGCATCGACAATGGTGCGGTGCTCGGCCACGTTGCGGCGCTGACGGTTGTGGGCCGTGACGATGCGGACACCGGAGAGGCTCTCCTGGAGGTGAGCCATCACATCCGCGACGCGGTCACGCACCACGTCGAAGGTCTGGTCCGATCGGGCTCGGTACCAGACGGTGGCGACCACCATGAGAGGAACGACCACCAGGAGCGTGATCGCTGCCAGCGCTGGGTTGAGCGCAATCAGCACGCCGCTGACAAAGACCATCGTGAGGCCCTGGACGAAGAGCTGTACGAGCCCCTCTTGGAGAAGCTGCGTGAGGTTGTCGAGGTCGCTCGTCATCCGGGTCATGAGCCGGCCCGCCTTCTCCCGCGAGAAGAAGTCGATCGACAGCCGTTGGAACTGGCTGAACACCTTGAGGCGCAGGTCGTACAGGAGGCGCTCGCCGACGCGGCCCGTCCACGCGATGCGGCTCCGACTCGTGACGGCCCCCACGAGCACGCTCAGGAGATAGAGCCCGGCTACCCACGCGACGACGGAGCGGTCGCCCATTCGGATGCCATCGTCGATCGCGACCTGCGTGAGGAGCGGGCCCGCCTGGAGCGCCACCGTCTCGAGGACGACGAGCGCGATCGAACCCACCAGCGCCTTGCGGTGCGGCACGAGGAGCCGCCGAAGCGAGAACGGGGCGGTGTCGCTCGCGATCGGTTCGTAGGCAACCGTCTCGTGATCCTCAGCGGGCTCGCCCTTGAGGAGCTTGTCGACACGCGATTGCATCTCCGGAGGCACCCCGGCGAAGGGCAGGTTGGCCCCACCCGCGGCCGCTCCCCCGAACGGAGCACCGCCACCACCGAACCCACCGCCTCCCCACGCCATCAGGGCGTCTCCCCCAACGGGCGCGTTGGGCCCGGGGCGGCATCGGTCTCGCTCAGCTCAGCACGGCGCGCCGCGTCTGCCCGAGCCTCCTCGTCGAGCGCACGACGAGCGTTGTCGGTCTCCTCGATGTGAGCGAGCACCTCCGCGTAGCGCGGCTCGGTAGCCATCAGGCCAGCGTGCGTGCCGTCGGCGACCACACGGCCGCCCTCGAGGAGCACGACGCGCTCGGCCAGGTTGATCGTGGAGACGCGGTGGGCAATGACCAGAGTCGTGCGGCCCTCCATGAGGACGCTGAGGGCAGCATGGATCTCCTCCTCGACCTGTACATCGATGGCGCTGGTGGCGTCGTCGAGGATGAGTACCGCGGGATCCACGAGGAGCGTGCGAGCGATCGCTATCCGTTGCCGCTGACCCCCGGAGAGCGTGTAGCCGCGCTCGCCCACCTCCGTTGCGAACCCCTCGGGAAGATCGTCGATGAATGCCTCGGCCCCGGCTGCTCGGGCCGCCGACCGAACCTCGGCGTCCGACGCATCCGGTCGTCCATAGGCGATGTTCTCGCGCACCGTGGCGGAGAAGAGGAAGGGCTCGTCGAGCACCAGGCCGACCGCAGCACGCAGGCTGCGCACGGTGAGGTCGCGCACGTCATGGCCGTCCATCCGCACCACGCCCTCGCTGGCGTCGTAGAAGCGCGGGAGCAGGCGAGCGATCGTGGACTTTCCACTCCCGGTCCGGCCGATGATGGCCACCGTCTCCCCTGGAGCGAGGTGCAGGTCGAGGTGCTCGAGTACCGGACCGCCCTCGCCGTAGCGGAAGGTCACGTCCTCGAGATCCACCGCTCCCCTCGGCTCCACGAGGTCGACGGCACCGAGCCGATCCTCGATGTCGGGATCGGCGTCGAGGATCTCGTAGATCCGATCGGCCGAGGCTGCTGCCCGCTGGCTCAGCATGAGCATGAAGCCCAAGGTTCTGAACGGGGCCTGGAGGAGCAGGACATAGGCGCTGAAGGCCACGATCGTGCCGACCGTCACGGTGCCATCGATCGCCTGCAACCCGCCGACGAGCAGCACGGCGGCCAGCCCCAGTCGCGGCAGGCCCTCCATGAGCGGCGAGTACCGAGCCCGCACATCGACCTGACGGATTGACGCCCATCGGAGTCGCCGGGCCGCCAAGCCGAGCGCCCCGAGCTGGTAGGCTTCAGCCGCGAAGGACTTGACCACCCGGGCACCGGTCACGTTCTCCTCGACGATCGTGGCGACGTCCGCTGTGCGCGCCTGGACGACCCAGCTGATCGGGAACATCAGCTCCCGCATCTTCACGCCCACGACATAGATGAACGGGATCGGGACGACCGCAACCACGGTGAGCGGCACGTTGACGCTGAGCATGATGCCGAGTGCCACGAAGAAGCTGCCCAGGCTCAGCGACACGATCGGCAGAAACGTCAGGAACATCTGCACCGATCGGATGTCGCTGTTGGCCCGCGAGATGAGCTGGCCAGACTGCACCCGGTCGTAGAACGGAAACGAGAGCGTCGTGAGATGCTCATAGATGGTTGTGCGGAGGTCGTATTCGAGGGCGAAGGCCAGCTTGAAGAGGGTCGAGCGGTAGAAGAAGGTGAGGCCCCCTCGGACCAGCGCGAGCACGGCGAGGGCCACCACGAAGGGCGTGAGGCTGCTCGTGCGCTGTGTGAGGCCGCGATCGATGGCGGCCATGAGCACCCGCGGCGCCACGACCTGAGCGAGCATCGCGACCGCGGCCGCCACGAGGCCCGCTGCGAGACGGCGACGACGTGCGAGTACAAGGGGCAGCATCCGCCGAATCCACCCCAGCGAGCGGTCGCGTTCGATCGCCGCAGCGGGGGCGGGAGCGGGCGGCCCCTCGGGCAAGGAGGGCTCAAGGGCCCGCGACGATGCGTCGAGCAGCGCAAGGTCGCGTTCCAGCGCAGTCATGTGAGCAGACACCCCCTCGGCTGGGCGAGGCCAGCGTCCGAACCTTGTCGCCGCGTGTACAGGTTGCACAACTCAGGCCGACCACAATGTGCGACATGCGTACGCGGACCCCCTCGCACCCGCGCCTGGGCGACCTTGCGCTGGTGATCGCGGCGATCTGCTTTGGAAGCACCTTCCTCGTCGTGCAGGACGCCGTCGCCCGGGTTGAGCCGGTCCCGTTTCTCGCGGTCCGGTTTCTCGTGGGAGCGGCGGTGCTCGCTCCCTTCGCCCGCCGGCGACCGTCCTCGCCCGGCGAGCTGCGAGACGGCGCGCTCGCCGGCATCGCACTGACGATCGGCTACGTGCTCCAGACCGTGGGCCTCCAGTACACAGGGTCAGCCAGGTCGGCCTTCATCACCTACTTGCTGGTGGTGTTCGTGCCGGTGCTCTCGTTCGCAGTCTTCCGGCGCCGGCCCCACCCCGCCACGCTTGTGGGCATCGTGATCGCCGTCGTCGGCCTCGTGCTGCTCACCGGCCCAGGGGGAGGCGCGGGAGGATTCGGGCGCGGCGAGATCCTCACGCTCGGCTGTGCCGTGGCCTTCGCCATGCACGTCGTGATCCTCGGCGTCACCGCGCACAAGCACGACCCGATCCGGTTGGCAGCCGTGCAGGTGGCTGTCGTGGGCGGGTTGTGCGCCCTGCCGGGCGCTTGGTTGGGCGGCTATGGCTTCCCGGCCCCCGCGGTCGCCGCTGCCCTCGCCACCGCCGTCGTGGCCACCGCCCTCGCGTTCGTGCTCCAGGTGACAGGCCAACGCACCGTGCCCCCGGCGCGTGCGGCCCTGCTGCTCCTGTTGGAGCCCGTGTTCGCCGCGGTGGCAGCGTCGATCCGGGGCGACGCCCTCGCTGCCTCGCAACTGGGCGGGGCGGCGCTCATCCTGGGAGCGGTTGCGATCTCGGAGGTCGTCCCGGTGCTACTTGACCGCGGGGTCAACACGCGGGAGGCTGGTCCCGATAACGATCGTTCTCAGCCGGTCAAGCCCGACCGGCACCAGCAAGGGACCGGGGGGTTCGAGGTTGGCTGATCCGAAGAAGCCGCGTGCGCCATTCGCTCCGTGGGACCGCCGGGAGCTGCCCGGGATCTTCACGGTGGAGGAATCGGCGCGTCGGGTCGGTAACTACAAGTGGATCGAGATGCGCCTGTTCGAGGTGCTCGGCGGGTGGGTTGCCACGGTGCCCGAGCTCGACGTGAAGCTGCGCCTCGGCACGCACTGCTACCACCACGCATGGCATTCCGAGCTGTGGCACAAGCGGCTCCCCGAGCTGCGCGAGATGAACCCTGAGCGCCTCACCGCTCCGCCGAACGACGAGCTCGTCGTGTTCGTGGATGCGATGACCGAGCCCGAGGGCCCGGAGTTGACGATCGAGAAGCTGGTCGGTGCCTACCGGGTGCTGATCCCGGCCAAGATCGCGGCCTACACGTACCACCTGAACAACACCTCCACCATCACCGATGCCCCCACGATCCGGTCGTTGAAGTTCGCGCTCGCTGACGAATTCGAGGACTGGCGTGACGGCGAAATGATGCTGCAATCCCTCATTCAGAGTGAGGCCGAGCTCGATCGGGCCATCGCTCACCAAGCGAAGCTGCAGAGGTTGATGCTGGCCGCCGGCGGCATCGCCGGTCCGGGCAGCATCGGCGACTCCTACGAGGCCACCCAGGAGGCCCACGCATGAGAAAAGCCTTCCCCGTCGAGGATCTCGCTCGCGACGACCGCTTCGTGCGCGTCCCGCTGATCGAGCGCATCAACGATCCGCGCAATGGCCCGACAACGAACAACCGTGGGTCTGGCCGTCTCACCCCCGATCGTCCCGACGCTCCCGACGCCGCCCGAGCACTCATGCACGGCATCTTCGTGGGCGAGATCCAGGCCCTCGAGGGCGCAGGCCGCACCTGCTGGGACTTCGAGGTGGGCACTGGCAACGGTGAGGGCATTCCCGAGGTGCCGTTTGAGCTCAAGCTCGACATGGCGCGCCAGTGCTGGGACGAAGCTCGCCACTGCGAGATCTCGATCAAGCTCAGTGGCCACATGGGCACCGAGCTCGGTGAGTTCTCCGAGAACACCTTCCTCTACGAAGCCGCCTGCAACCCCGACCCCGTGCTGCGCCTCACCGGCGTGAACCGTGCGCTCGAGGGCCTGGCCATCGACGTGTTCAACACCATGCGGGAGTTCGGCGACATCGCCGGAGATCCGGTGCTCGAGTTCTGCGAGGACTGGATGCTCGCCGACGAGGTCACGCACGTGAAGATGGGATCCGACTGGCTGCGCAAGCTCACGGCCAACGACAAGCCTCGCCAGGAGCGAGCGCTCGAGTTCCAGCGCGTCGTCGACAAGCTCTTCTCCCTCGGAGGCTTCCGTGGCGAAGAGGACGACAGCCCCGTGCGCCTCGCCCGCCGCTTCCGCGAGCTCGCTGGCTTCAAGGAAGACGAGATGGACGCGCTCGCCGCGATCGCCAAGGAGGCCCGCGAAGAGATGGAAGCGATCGCCGAGGCCAACCGCACGGCGATCGCCGGTTAGGGCACGCATGCCGGTTGAGATCCGGCCCGACACGTTTTCGATGGTGTTCTTCGACGCCGCCGAGATCCGGGCCATCGTCGAGCAGCTCGTCCAGCAGATCGGGCTCGCGCCCGACGCCACCGTCACCGTCGAGGTGGACGAGACCACCCCGCTCGGACGCGCCGTGGTGGCGTCCACGGATCCGATCGTGATCACCGTCGAGTCCGGTGCCCTGGAGGACGCGAAGAGCGTCCGCCAGCTCGACCCGGCCGGCACAGCCGACGTGCTCGGCAAGCTGCTGCTGTCGGTCAAGGACCGCCTCGACCCAGCTTTTGGCGACCCCCCGGCCGATGACGACCTCACCCTGCAGCAATCGGCGGCGTGGGAGACCTACTGCGTGGGTCGGCTCGGCCGGCTCGGGCACACGGTGCAGCGGCAGCGTCGGCTCTACCAGTTCCGGAACCGCCACGGCTTCACGGATGCGGCCGATGCCGCGTTCGACAACCTCTGGACCGCTGACGGGCTGTGTTGGGCCGACATCTCGGCGATCTCCGACGAAGCTCTCGCCGCCCTCCCCGCCTAACGCGCCGGATCGCCGACGCGCTGCCCGGTGCAGCCGCACCGCCTCGCAGTGTGGGCCTAGTTCTGGTTGGAGCCCTTGCGGCTTTCCTTGCCCGTTTCCGAGCCGTTGTTGCCCTTCTCGGAACCCTGGCCAGTAGCAGGTGTGGCCGGTGTGGCCGGTGTGTCGTCGTGGGGGGTTCCAGGATCGGCGGGAACCGCACCCCCGGGGGTGGTTGCGGGAGGGCCGTTGCTCGTGCCTGGCTTGCCCTCGGTGGCACCTGGGGGCCCCGGATTCGCTGGGTCGGCCCCGCCCGGGGCGTCCGTCCCGCTGGGGTCATCGTCCCGGACATCCCGCTGATCGTCCGGGCCACCAGCGCCTCGGTCGGGGTCAGCGTGGCGCTCTGAGGCACGGGGCAGGTCGATGCCGAGCATGTCGGCCGCTGACGACGCTGCGTCCTGCACGGGGGCAGGCAGCAGCTCCTGCGCTCCCGCTACGCCAATGGCCGTACCGCCGAGGAGCAGACTGCCAAGTGCCCCTGCCAGCAGACGGCGGCGGCGAGCGGCGACCGGTCGAGGGACCCCGCGGTTGACCTGCAGGCGAAGGGCCTCGCTCATCACCGGCGCCGGCTGAAGCACGGCAGCCCTTCGCAGTGCGTCGATGAGCTCGGAGAGCTCCCCGGGGGTGGACGCGGAGGGCTGGCCCGCGAACAGGGCATCGATCTCAGCGTCGGGGAGTGCGTGGAGCAAGGCCATCCACTAGTCGTCATCGTCCACGGGACTCGGAGGGATACGCCTACGTTGCGTCATGGCTCGGTCTGCTCGAGGGCGAGGTGGCGACGCAGGGCAGCCAGGGCCCGATGCTGCAGCGACTTAACGGCACCAATCGACTTGTTCAACGCCTCGGCGACCTCTTCGAGAGGCAGGTCGGCGACCACTCGGAGGAGGAGAACGTCGCGCTGGTCGCTGGAGAGGGTGGCGAGCAGGCCGGCGACGCGCTCATCGCCCAGTGCGCTCAGTGCATCGTCCTCGACGTTCCTGACCGCCGCATGCGTCTCGGAGATCTCCGCGACCACGACCGGCCGACGCCGCGAGGCACGTTGGTCATCGACGAGCCGGTGATGCGCGATCGTGAACACCCACGACCGAAAGGCTGGCCAGTCGCCCTTGAAGGAACCCACGCCGCGATGGACGTTGGCCATCACCTCATTGGTGAGGCCGTCGACGTCCGCGACTCCGTTCCAGCGCAAGTAGCTCGCCACCGGTGGCGCCAACTCGTCGTAGATGCGTTCGAAGGCCCCCGACGAACCGTCCCGTGCTCCCGCGAGCCACACGGCGAGCTCAGACCCGGTGGCACGCACTCCCCAATCACACCACACCGATGGTGTGGGACGCGACCGGGCCCGTCAGTTCAGATCGTGAGCCGAGATCGGGTCGAGCAGGTCGATCTCGGGTGGCCCGGCGAGCAGCCCGTCGCACCCCGCGGCCATCGCGACCATGTCTGGCGAGTTGAAGTGGGCCTGCTGGTCGGCCGAGCGCTCCCACTTCTGCACCACGACGAAGCGATTGGGCTGCGTGGAGGACAGGCAGAGGTCGATGTTGCGGCAGCCCTGGTGGCCGCGACTCAGCACGACGTATCGGGCGAGCACCGCCTGGAGCGCATCCGGGTCGAGGGCATCGAAGGCCATCGTGACCATCGTCAGCTCGACTTCATCTGGCTCGTTGCCTGCCATCGCCATCTCCTCCACGACTCGTCAGGGCACCGCCTCTGAGCAGGGGATCTTGCTCGGGGGTTGGCACGCTTGACCAAGTCGGTATCGTAGGTCCGTACCGCCAGGGCAGTTCCGCACCCGGCCTCCGCACTATTCGAGCATGAAGAAGGTTGTCTGTGGCCAAGGAGCGCGTCGAGCGCGACGAGGAAGATCTCGTTCGCCTGTACCTCACTGACATCGGTCAGTACCCCCTGCTGACCAAGGACGACGAGGTACGCCTGGCCCAGGCCATCGAGGCTGGGAACGAAGCTCGCACGGAGCTCGATGCCGGCGGCAAGGAAGTCACCCCCGCTCGCAAGCGCGAGCTGCGCCGCACCGCCCGTGGCGGCGAGACGGCCGAGCGCACCTTCGTGCAGTCGAACTTGCGGCTCGTGGTCTCGATCGCCAAGAAGTACCAGGCGTCCGGCCTTCCGCTCCTCGATCTCATCCAGGAGGGCAACCTCGGCTTGATGCACGCTGTCGAGAAGTTCGACTGGCGCAAAGGCTTCAAGTTCTCCACCTACGCCACGTGGTGGATTCGCCAGGCGATCACGCGTGGCATTGCCAACACCGGCCGTACCATCCGCCTCCCGGTGCACGCTGGCGACACGCTCGCTCGCCTGCAGAAGGCCCGGGCTCGCCTCGAGCTGAAGCTTGGCCGCCCCGCCACCCTCTCTGAGCTCTCGGCCGAGGTCGAGATGCCGGAGGACAAGGTCACCGAAGCGCTGCGCTTCGCCGCCGAGCCGCTCTCGCTCTCGGAGCCCCTGCGGGAGGATGGCGACGCCGAGCTCGGCGACGTCGTGGAGGATCGGTCCGCTGAGTCGCCCTTCGAGGTGGCCGCCACCGCTCTGCTGCCCGACGAGATCAACCGTCTGCTCGCTCCGCTCGACGATCGTGAGCGGGAGATCCTGAAGTTGCGCTTCGGTCTCGATCGAGGTGAGCCGCGCACCCTTGAAGAGGTTGGCGAGCACTTCAACCTCACCCGGGAGCGGATCCGTCAGATCGAAGCTCGCGCGATGTCCAAGCTGCGTCACCCGAGCAGCGACACCGGCGCCCGCGACCTCCTCGCGGTCTAGCTCGCGGTCGGCTGCGGCCGATCGACCGCTAGCCTGCGATCCATGAAGAAGCTCCTGCTCCTTATCGTCCTCGTCGCACTCGGATCGATGGCGGCCAAGAAGGTACGGGCGCTGTAGCGCCCGTTCTTCGCCAGATCCACCAGGCTCCCACCATCAGCGCTCCTGCGGCAGCGGCTCCGCCACCCACGGCGGCCGCCTGCCGAGGTGCTGGCATCGACACCCGCTCCCGTAGCGGAACCTCCAGCCGGAACTGCTCCACGAGCCAGCCGCGTTCCTTGGCCGCCTTCGCGAGCTCGCGATCGGGATTGACCGCAACCGGGTGCCCGACCGCCGCCAGCATCGGGATGTCGGTGGCCGAGTCTGAGTAAGCCCAGCAGTGGTCGAGATCGAGCCCGTCACGTACCGCGACCTCGTTGATGGCCGTCACCTTCTCCTCCGCGTAGACGTAGCGCTCCGTGCGGCCGGAGTAGCGGCCCTCGTCGTCGAGCTCAGCACGGGTTGCAATGGCTTCGTCTACCCCCAGCATCTTCGCGATGGGGGCGACGACCTCCTCCGGAGATGCGGACACGATGAACACCTTGTGGCCCCAGCTCTGGTGGGCCCGGATGCGGTCGAGCGCTTCCTCGTAGACGATCGGCTCGATCACGTCGCCGAGGGTGTCGCGCACGATCGCGGAGATCTCGGCCTGGTCCCAGCCCTTGGTGAGCTGCAGCACAGACTCCCGTAGCTTCTCGAGCTTCTCCGGCGAGGCGCCCATCTGTGCGTACACGAGCTGGCCCCATGCCGCCTTCAGCATCAGGCGTCGGGACAACATCCCGGCTCGCTGAAGCGGGCGGCTGAACGCCACCATCGACGCCTTGGCGATCACGGTCTTGTCCAGATCGAAAAAGGCGGCGACGCGGGGCGCATCGTCGAGGGGGGGCACGAGTCGAGGGTAGTGACCAAAGGCCACCTCCCGATTCACCCCCTTGTTGGAACCGTGACAGCGTCCTACGGTCGAGCCACGGCGACGGGCGCTCCCCCTGTCCGTCGCCGGTCTTCCCCCGATGCTGCTGCCTGCGGCGCTCTGCCGCAGCCGCGCCCATCGGAGGGATCGTGTTCATCGCCTGTTGGTCAGCCAAGGGTGGCGCCGGCACCACCGTCGTGGCCGCGTCGCTCGCCCTGCTGCTTGCCCGCCGCCTGGCCGGCGGGGCACTCCTCGCCGACCTCGCCGGCGATGCACCGGCTGTACTTGGGTTACCTGAGCCGGCATCGCCCGGCCTGGCAGGCTGGCTGGCGACCGGTGCCGACGTCCCCGCCGACGCGCTCAGCCGCCTCGAGATCCCCGCCAACAGCGACCTCCGCGTGCTTCCTCGCGGCAGCGGGCGCCTCGCTACGGATCGCGCCGAGGTGCTGGCGGTGCTCCTGGCCGCCGACCCCCGGTCGGTGGTGGTGGATTGCGGATCCGACCCGAGCGGGGCGGCCCTCGTGCTCGCCGCTGCGGCCACCCGCTCGATCCTGGTCACCCGTCCATGCTTCCTCTCGTTGCGACGGGTCGTCTCCGCTGCTCTCCGGCCCTCTGAGATCGTGCTCCTCACCGAGCCTGGACGTGCGCTCACCCGTCTCGACGTCGAGGAGTGCGTGGGGGCGCCGGTCACCGCCGAAGTCGCGGTCGATCCGTCCATTGCTCGAGCGGTCGACGCGGGGCTGCTCGCCTCTCGCCTTCCCCGAGGCTTGGCCAAGGATCTCGCTCGTGCGGCATGAGCCCCAGGACGACCTGATCCGCTCGGTCCACGAGCGGATGCTCGGTCACGACCCGGGTGAGGCGGCCAACGTCGCTCGGGTGCGCGCAACGGTGCGCCAGGCGCACCCGCTCCTCCCTCACGCCGATGTCGCCACGGTCACGTCGGCCGTTGCCGCCCGGGCCGCCGGCCTCGGCCCCCTGGAGCCGCTCCTGGCCGACGCCTCGGTCACCGAGGTCATGGTGAACGGGGGCGGCGCGGTCTGGATCGAGCGAGCCGGTTCGCTCAGCCGCACCGACCTCGCCCTGGTTCCGGCCGAGGTCGAGCTGCTCGTGGAGCGCATTGTCAGCCCTCTCGGACTGCGCGCCGACCGCACGTCACCGGTGGCCGATGCCCGGCTGCCCGACGGCTCCCGTGTCAACGTCGTTGTGCCACCGCTCGCCGTCGACGGGCCTTGCATCACGATCCGTCGCTTCAGCGCGCCGGTCATCCCCATTGGGGCCCTTTGTCCGCCAGGCGTCGACGAGCTCCTTGCCTGGGCCGTGCGCGCCAAGGCCAACATCGTCGTCAGTGGAGGCACCGGCGCCGGGAAGACGACGCTCCTCAATGCCCTTGGTGCCCTGCTCCCCGGCGCTGAGCGGATCGTCACCGTGGAAGACACAGCAGAGCTTCGGCTGCCCGGCCTCCACGTCGTGCGGCTCGAGGCCCGACCAGCCACGGCCGATGGGCTCGCCGGCTTCACCACTCGCGATCTGGTGCGCAATGCACTACGGATGCGCCCCGACCGCATCGTTGTGGGTGAAGTCCGTGGGCCGGAGGCCCTCGACATGTTGTGGGCGATGAACACCGGCCATGAGGGATCACTCTCCACGTGCCACGCCAACTCGCCCACCGATGCTCTCCGCCGTCTCGAGATCATGGTGTTGTCGGCGGGGCTCGAGCTCCCGTTGTCGGCAGTGCGCGACCAGCTCACCTCCGCCCTGGATCTCGTCGTGCAGGTGTCGCGCCTTGCTGGCGGAGCACGCGGGGTGACTGCCGTGGCCGAAGTGATCGACCCTCCGCTCGACGGGGCTCGGATCCGACTCCTGGCCGACGCCACAGGCGTACGCGAGCTACCTCGCCGACTCCCGCGCGCGGTCGTCGACTCCCCCGACCCTGGGTGGTGTCGGTGACAACGCCCCGTCTTGGCTTGCTGGTCGCCGTGCTGCTCGTCGTGTCGGCGCAACCCGATCTCGCAACCCCTCGGCGGATCCTCGGGACGACTCACCGTCAGCCCGGGCAGATCGCCTTCCGAACGCTGGCCCAACGATGGCTGACGCGACTCCA
This sequence comes from Actinomycetes bacterium, assembly GCA_031422255.1. Lineage (GTDB taxonomy): Bacteria > Actinomycetota > Acidimicrobiia > Acidimicrobiales > VFJN01 > VFJN01. Next base: position 17,147 of record JANOQG010000124.1, read on the forward strand.
GCGCCACCGCACGGCCGCACGTCGAGACGCGCAGCTCCCGGATCTTCTCGAGCGGATTGCCTCCGGTCTGCGGGCCGGTTTGGCCCTGGGGCCGGCCTTGATCGCGGCAGCCCACGGCTCGCCGAACCCGATCGCGGCGGAGCTGAACCGCTTGGCCGATGCGCTGCGCCAGGGCGCGCCGCTCGAAGCCGAGCTCGAATGCTGGGGCCGCGCCCCGACGAGCTCACCCGACGTTCGACTCGTCACAGCGGCCCTCGACCTCAGTCGCCAGGCCGGCGGAGCGACCTCACGCACCGTCGACCGAGTGGCTGCCACGCTCCGGGAACGACGCGAGCTTCACGCCGAGGCGCGAGCCCTCGCCACCCAGGCACGCGCCTCGGCGGCAGTGCTCGCCGTTGCGCCGCTCTTGTTCACCGCGCTGGTGGCGACGATCGAACCCAGCGCTGCCTCGGTACTGGTCGCCACGCCGATCGGGTTGTTGTGCCTCACTGCCGGCCTCGCCCTCCAGGCCGCAGGAGCGGCCTGGATGACGCGGATCGTCCGGAGCCCGTGGTGACGGGGCTTCTCGCGGGCGCTCTGAGCGCAGGGGCCGTGCTGGTCGCGTTGTGCCCCGTGCACCCCGCACCCCGGTCGCTCGCCGCTGACGGACCTCGGCCGCGCTCGGTGGTCTGGCGCGGTCGATCAACACGCACACCGCTGGCGATGGTCGCCGTGGCAGTGGGGCTCCTCAGCCCACCTCTCGCCCTCGCAGTGCCGGCAATCGTCGTTGCGCGGCGCCACCTGCGGGCAGCGCGCGCCCGGCGCGGTCGCGCTCGCCTCGTCACCACGGGGCTACCCGACGCGGTCGATCTGCTCCTCCTTGGAGGCGGCGCAGGACTCTCCCTACCGCTGACCCAAGCGCTGGTGGCGCCGCGACTCACCGGCCCAGTGGGCACGGCGTTGGCGATGGCAGACCGCGAGGCGAACGCGGGGCGACCCCGTGCTGATGCCCTCGTCGAAGCGCTCAGCCCACTCGGCGACCGAGCCCTGGCACTTGCCCATCTGCTCGCCGACCACCTTCGGTATGGCACACCGCTCGCTCCCGGCCTCGAGCGCCTGGGGCTCGAGCTCCGGCTCGACCGGCGACGGGCAGCTGAGCAGGAAGCGCGGCGCATTCCCGTCCGTCTGCTCGGCCCCCTCATCACCTGCACGCTTCCCGCCTTCGCCCTCCTCACCGTCGTCCCCCTTCTCGTGGCGTCTCTCCAAGCGCTGCCGACGTGAACCAGACAACCGACCCGTGGAGGTCAACCAATGCTCCGGACACTCGTGTCCTTCCATGTCCTGGTGCTCACCGGCACCGCTCGCATCCAACGCCGACTCACTGACGACCGGGGGCAGTCGACGGCGGAATACGCCCTCGTGCTGCTGGGAGCCGCCGGCGTCGCACTGCTGTTCGTCGCCTGGGCGACCAAAACCGACAAGATCAGTCGGCTCCTGAACTCGGTCCTCGACCAAGTGCTCTCGCAGGTGACCTGATGCGGCGGCGCGGCCTGCAGTCTTCGCGAGATGCGGGGCAGGCGTCGGTCGAGCTGGCGCTGCTGCTGCCGGTCGTCCTACTCCTCGTCCTGCTCGTGCTCCAGGTTGGGCTCGTAGGCCGAGATGTCGTGCGCGTCGCTCACGCCTCACGGGAGGCGGCACGCGCCGCGGCAACCGACGACGACCCCCGCGCCGCTCGCCAGGCCGCGATCGACTCAAGCGGTCTTGCCCCAGAACGTCTGGAGGTCACCGTGGGCGGACGAGGCGAAGCAGGGTCTCGGGTCACCGTCACGATCGTCTACCGCGCACCTACCGCCGTGCCCCTGGTGGGCGCGTTGGTGGGTGATCGGACGCTCCGCTCCAGCGCCACCATGAGGGTGGAGTGATCTGCCCGACGCGGAAGGATCGCATCGAGGAGAAGGAGTGCAGCGGCTTTGTCGAGGTGGTCGTTGCCGTTGCCGCACTTGGGCGACTGCACGCACGAGGGACAGCCCTCCAGACACGCACAGGCCGCAATGCTCTCCTTCGTGGCGGCCAGGTGGCGGTCGGCGGCGTCGTAGCCGAGCTCTGCCACCCCTGCCCCGCCGGGGATCCCGTCGTAGATGATGATCGTCGGGCGCTGCGTGTCGGACTGACAGACGGTCGAAACCCCTCCGACGTCCCATCGGTCACAGATGGCGAAGAGGGGCAGCATCCCGATCGCGGCGTGCTCCACCGCGTGGAGAGCGGCTCCCACCCGCGTCGGGTCGATGCCCGCCTCGGCGGCCAGCTCTGGCTCGAGGACGTACCAGATGGCCCGGGTGATGAGGGCGGCGGCCGGGAGGTCGAGCGACTCCCGCTGCACGACGGTGCCCGTGAGGGTGTCCTTGCGTTGGTAGCCGACGACGCGGGATTGCACCTCCACCCCGCCAAGATGAAGTCGGGCGGCTCCCACCTGCCGGTCTTGGTCCACATCGAGCAGCCGCACTCGGGTGTCGGTGCGGGCCACGGTGTAGGTGGCGCCGTCGTCGGGGACAACGAGCGCGCGGCCCGCATCGAGATCCAGCTCCGTGACCCGCCAGTGGTGGCCTTGGTGCACGTAGGACGCTCCCGGATGCACCTGTTCGGGCGCCCGTGCCCGATCAACGTCGCCCACCGCTCGCTCGCCATTCGCGGTGACGATCCGCACCGGAGCGCCAGCGGCGTTGCGCAGGCCGACGCCGTGGGATGGCCAGCCTGTGCCCGCCCACACCGCGATCGGCTCGCGTCGACGACCGCGATGACGCACGATCAGCTCGTCGGCCTGGACGAGACGGCGGACACCGTCGTCGAGCACCCCCGGCCACCAACGGGCGTCCGCGTGGGAGAGCGGCAGCTCGTGGGCAGCGCACCGGAGGTGCGGGTCGACCACGAATGGGTTGGCCGGGTTCACCACCGCGGGCTCAGGTGTGCGCGTGAGCAGCTCCTCGGGGTGAGCGGCGAGCCACTGATCGAGCTGGTCGTTGCCGGCAACGAGCACCGCCGCCGCATGGCCGCCCGCGCGACCCGCTCGACCCGCCTGCTGCCAGAACGAGGCGATCGTGCCAGGGAAGCCGTCGATCACCACTGCGTCGAGACCCCCTACGTCGATCCCCAGCTCGAGGGCGGAGGTAGCGACGATCCCGGCGAGCCGCCCGGCGAACAGCTCGTCCTCGATGGCTCGGCGCTCCTCGGGTAGATATCCGCCCCGGTACGCACGGACCTGTCGCGCCAGCGATCGCGGCAGACGACGCCGCACGTCGGCGGCGACGATCTCAACGCCACGCCGGCTCCGCGCGAAGCCGAGGCTCGTGCGGCCGCTGTCGATCAACCCCGCAAGCACTGCAGCCGATTCACGGTGGGCCGAGGCGCGGGCGCCGGTGGCGGCGTCGAGGAGCGGCGGCTGCCAGATCGCGAGGGTGCGTGGCCCACGCGGCGAGCCGTCGTCGGTCACGGGGACGACGTCGACACCAGTGAGGGCGGAGGCCAGACGTTGCGGCTCACCAATGGTGGCTGAGCAACAGATGAACACCGGATCGGCGCCGTGATGCACGGCAAGCCGACGCAGCCGACGGAGCACCTGCGCCACGTGGCTGCCGAACACGCCCCGGAAGGCATGGAGCTCGTCGACAACGATGTAGCGCAGACGGCCAAGGAACGTGGCCCAGCGCTCGTGGTGCGGAAGCAGGCCCGCATGGAGCATCTCCGGGTTGGTGAGGACCACGGACGCGTGCTTGCGGATCCAGGTGCGCTCCTCTGGGCTCGCGTCGCCGTCGTAGGCCCCGGCAGTCAGGCCCGGAACACCGAGCGCGGTGAGGGCCCGGAGCTGATCCTGGGCCAATGCCTTGGTGGGGAAGATCGCGATCCCCGTGCCGGGGCGAATAGGAGCGAGCGTGGCCTCGGCCATCGGCAGCTGGTAGCAGCGGGACTTCCCAGAGGCCGTACCCGACGCGATCACCACCGACTTCCCCGCCCGCACAAGGTCGATGGCCTCCGCCTGATGGGTCCACAGCCGGCCGGCGTGCTCCGCCAGCGCTGGAGGCAGCGGGCGAGCCAGCTCAGCGAAGCGCGCCTGCCGGGCCGGAACCTCCGTCGCGTACAGGAGGCGGCTCGGCACCGTGGTCTCGCCGTCGAGATCCAGATCCTCCCGGTGCACGCGATCGCGGCTCGCCGCTAGGTCGGCGAGCACCTCGGCGATGGAGACATCAGCGAGGTCGTCGAAGGGTGAAGGGAGGACAGCCATGAGACTCCGAAAGCGTACGTTGGCAACGGTCCGGATCACAGGGGTGTAGTTCCATCAGTGTGATCCGGATTGCTCCGGTAGGTTCGAACGCGATGGACCTGAGCGTGGTGGTCACGGAGCGAGACGGATGGGCAGTCGTGCGAGTGCACGGCGACATTGACCTGGCCAGCGCGCCGCGCTTGCGCGAACAGCTGGTGCGGGCCGTTACCGATGGCCACCACCACGTGATCCTCGATCTCGACGACGTTCACTTCATCGACTCAACCGGCCTGGGTGTCGTGATCGGCATGCTGAAGCGCACTCGCTCGCTCGGCGGCGACCTGCGCCTCGTCTCCACCCGCGAGATGCTGGCCCGCGTCTTCGAGATCACCGGCCTCGACAAGGCCCTACCGATCGATCCCAGCGTTCCCGCGGCGCTGGCTGCGGCCGAAGCGGTCAAGGGCTGACCACAGTGGACACCGTCGAGCTCACGATCCCGCCGCGCAGCGGCTACCTCGCGCTGGTGCGCCTCGTCGTGGCGAACGCCGCCAGCCTCGTCGCATCCCTCACCGATCGCCGCGTCGACGATCTCCGCCTGGCCGTGTCCGAGGCATGTGCGAATGCCATGGACGGCCAGCGAGCGTCGGGCTCCTCCCTGGCGATCCATGTCAGCATCGAGCTCTTCGACGACAGCGTCGCTGTGACCGTCACCGACCACGGCGGCGGCTTCGAGCCGGAGGCGGTCGATCCCATCCCTGCAGCCGACGATCCCGGGCGCCTGCGCCACGAGCGAGGGCTCGGCATCCCACTCATGCGGAGCCTCGCCGACGAGGTGCGCTTCACACCGACGGCCGACGGCACCGCGGTGCGGCTCCTGGTAGGGACACCCCCGGAGTCGTGACGAGTAGCCTCGGCGTTTGGTGCGCCGGGAAGCCTGGTCGGCAGATTCATTCACCGACCCCAAACGGATCCCCATGAGCGCCCTTCCTCCTGCAGATCGTCCCACCTGGATCCGCGGCGACGCCCGCCTCGCTCGCACCGTGGCCCGCCCCGTCGCCCGCTTCCTGCATGTGGAGGCCGCGGGCGGCGTGCTTCTGCTCGGCGCCACCCTCATCGCACTCGTGTGGGCGAACTCGCCCTGGTCCGCTAGCTACGACACGCTCTGGCACACCGAAGTGGCGTTCGAGATCGGGGGCTATCACCTCGCGGAGGACCTGGGCCATTGGGTGAACGACGGGCTGATGGCCCTGTTCTTCTTCGTGGTGGGATTGGAGATCAAACAGGAGCTGGTCGTCGGACAGCTCAGCGATCGCCGCGACGCCGCGCTACCCGTCCTGGCCGCCCTCGGGGGCATGGCTATCCCGGCCCTGGTCTATGTGGCTGTGAACGCAGGAGGGCCTGGGAGCGGTGGCTGGGGCATCCCGATGGCCACGGACATCGCGTTCGCGATCGGGGTGCTGGCGCTGCTCGGTGACCGCGTTCCAGCGACGCTCAAGGTCCTCTTGCTGAGCATCGCCATCGTCGACGACATCGGGGCCATCCTCGTGATCGCGATCTTCTACACCGATGAGATCAATCTGCGCTGGCTGCTGGCGGCAGTCGCTGGCGTGGCGCTGGTCGGCCTGCTCCGCAATGCCAGGGTCTGGTACATCCCGATCTATGCCGTCGTCGGCACGGCCGTATGGCTCTTCACCCTCGAGTCCGGGATCCACGCCACGATCGCGGGCGTAGCCCTGGGGCTGCTCACGCCTGCCCGTCCACTGCTATCCGAGCCCGAGGCGGACCGAGTCACGCTCCCGCTCTCGACCGACACGGACGTCACGGCGCAGGATGTCCGCAACCTCGGTTTCGACATCCGCGAGTCGGTGTCGGTCGCCGAGCGCCTCGGCGAGGCCTTGCACCCGTATACGAGCTACCTCGTGCTGCCGGTGTTCGCGCTGGCGAACGCCGGCATCCCGCTCAGCGGCACCATCCTGCGAGACGCGGCTGATTCCGCCATAACCATTGGGGTGGTGCTCGGACTCCTCGCGGGAAAGATCGTCGGCGTCAGCGGAGCGGCGTGGCTCGCGGTCCGGTTCGGCGTCGGTCGACTGCCCGAGGAAGTCCGCTGGCGTCACGTCTTGGGACTGTCGATCCTCGCGGGGATCGGCTTCACCGTGTCGATCTTCATCACGGGGCTCGCCTTCACCGATGCGGCCTCGCAATCTGCCGGCAAGATCGGTGTGCTCGTGGCGTCGGTCTTGGCCGCGGTCGGCGCCGTGCTCGTGCTCCGCGGGACAAGCGGTCAGCCCGTTTCCTCCGCCGACGATGGGCAGTCGGGCAGAACGGCCGAACTCGAAGCAGGCTGACCTGACGCTGACGGCGACGTCGGCTCACCACCCGGTCCGACGAGTCTCCCTTCTCGGGCGCTAGCCGTCGACGACGCGGCGGCCCTCGAGAGCACGCCCGAGCGTGAGCTCGTCGGCGTACTCGAGGTCGCCACCCACGGGCAGGCCACTCGCGATGCGCGTGACCTTCACGACCAGGTCTTTGAGCAGGCGACTCAGGTACATCGCGGTGGCCTCTCCTTCGAGGTTGGGGTTGGTGCAGAGGATCACCTCCTGAACGCCCTCACCATCGATCCGACCCAACAGCTCGCGTATCCGGAGCTGGTCCGGACCGACACCATCGATCGGACTGATCGCACCCTGGAGCACGTGGTAGCGACCGTTGAACTCCTGCGTCTTCTCCACTGCGACGATGTCGCGCGGTTCCTCCACGACGCACAGGATCGTGGGGTCCCGGCGCTCGTCCGTGCACAGCTCACACATCCCGCCCTCGGCGATGTTGAAGCATCGCTGGCAGAACGTCACTCGATCCTTCGCCTCGGTGATGGCCGTGGCAAGCCGCAGCGCGTCGACCTTCTCGACCTTCAGCAGGTGGAATGCAATCCGCTGGGCCGACTTCGGCCCCACGCCCGGAAGGCGCCCCAGCTCGTCGATCAGCTCTTGAACGGGTTGGGCGTAGACGTTGGCCATCAGCCGAAGAGGTTGCCGAGCGGGCCCATGGCCTCGCGCTGAATCGTCAGCAGCTTGGCGTTCATGTCGTGCAGGGCAGCTACCACGAGGTCTTCCAGCATCTCTACGTCGTTGGGATCGACCACCTCAGGGGCGATTGTCACGCCGAGGACCTGACCGGTGCCAGTGGTGCGAACCCGCACCACGCCACCGCCGGCGACGCCCTCGACCTCGCGCTCTGACGCCTCCTGTTGCGCCTGCATCATCTGCTGCGCCTGTTCGAGCAGACCTCCGAGACCCTCGCCCGACAGGCCCGCCAGATCCGGTAGGGCCATCGCCCCAGCGTTGGCGTCGTCGTCAATCAGGTCGTCGTCGGGCTGGTCGTCCACGCCCGCAGCGTAGAGGCCGACGCGCCCCATCACGGTTCTTCGACGAGCTCCGCCCCTGGGAACGCCTCGAGAAGGCGCTCGGCGCTGTTGCCGGCAGCGGGCGCATTCTCCAGCTCGTGCACGTCGTGCGCTTCATCGTCCTCTGGGGCGGCGGTAGCCGCCGTTCCCGCAACGGCGGGCGCCGGTTGATCAGCGGAGCCAACGACGAGCCTGAGCCCGACGCGCTGCCCGAAGTGCGCCGCCAGCGCGGCTTCTACCTCGGGTCGACGCTGCTCGAGGAGATTCGCCGGGGGACCCTTGGGCAGCAGCAGCACGGCAGTGCCGTCGGCCACCTCAGTGATCTGGCCCTCGCGGAAGATCCCCTTGGTGGCGCCCTTCAGCCCGTCGAGCACCGTGCCCCATGCCGCCGTGAGGGAAGCAACATCAGGTGCTGCTGGTCTCGCACCCGCAGCAGGCGGCGCGGCGGGTGCAACGGGGGACGCCTCTGCAACCGCCGGTGCTTCGGACGCCGGGGCCGGCGAAGGCGCAGAAGTGCTGGCGGCGGGAGCGGGAGCAGGCGCCACGGTGGCCTTCTTCACCGGTGCCCGGGTCGGGCGAGCGGCGGCTCGCGCCAGCTCCTCACGAGCCTCGGTGGCCGGCCCCGCGCGAGGGGCGGCAGACGGGGCCCCCGCCGGCGCCTCGGCCTCCGGAGCAGCGGCCGCAGCGGAGGGTGCTCGGCCGGAAGGCAACCCGCGTTCGAGTCGTTCCAGCCGTTCGAGCACAGCGTCGAGCGAGCGATCGGCGTCGGGCCGACACAACCTCACCAGCGCCACCTCGAGCACGATGCGCGGATCGGGCTTCTTCGCTAGCTCAACAAGGGCATCGCCGAGCACCTCGAGTGCTCGCGTGAGCCCGGCGGGTCCGAGCTCCTTGCCCAGCGCGTCCGCCTTGACGAGATCAGCGGCAGGTAGATGGCGGTCGGGCGCACCCATCACCGACAGGAAGGCATCTCGGAGACGGGCGATGAGCACCTCACCCAGCACGCGAGGGTCGCGCCCGGATGCGGTGGCATCGGCGACCGCCACCAGGGCGGCCCCGGCGTCTCGTGCGACGATCGCGTTCACGATCGCGTCGACCGGCTGGCCGTCCTCCACCACACCACCCATGGCCGACACCTGATCAAGAGCGGAGAGCGTGTCCCGCGCAGACCCGCCACCCTGGCGAACGACGTGCTCCACCGCGTCCTCGCCCAGGCCCAGCCCGGCATCCTCGATGACGAATCGCACGTGCTCGGCAAGCTCGTCGGCCGACAGGAGGTGGAACTCGAAGTGCTGGGTTCTGCTCCGGATGGTGGGCAGCACCTTCTGGGGATCAGTGGTGCAGAGGATGAACACGACGTGGGCTGGCGGCTCCTCGAGCGACTTGAGGAGCGCGTTCGCCGCACCAGTGCTCAACATGTGCACTTCGTCGAGGATCACGACCTTGCGGTTGCCCGACGTCCCCAGCGGGATGCGCTCGATCAGCTCGCGAATGTTCGCGACGCCGTTGTTCGACGCGGCATCGAGCTCGAGCAGCCAGTCCACGATGCGACCGTCGTCGACCGCAACGCAGTTCGGGCAGGTGCCATCGGGCTCGCCAGCCAGCGGGTGCTCACAGTTGAGGACCTTGGCGAGAATGCGCGCCGTGGAGGTCTTCCCCGTGCCGCGCGGGCCGCTGAAGAGGTACGCGTGCCCCACGCGATCCTCGGCCACCGCCGTGCTCAATGCCCGAACGACGTGGTCCTGGCCTCGAAGCTCGCTGAAGCGCTTGGAGCGATAGCGCCGGTAGAGCGCCTGATACCCGTCGGCCATCGCGGCGACCCTATCGGTCAAGCGGTCGGGGCCGCTTCGGTTGCCGGCTAGACGAGGCGGTCCGCTCCCGGATGTGACGGTCAGGCGATCTGCGGCACACCGCAGGCTCCGCTGAGAGCTGCTGCCTTCCGGCCCTGACTCGGTTCACGGACTGAAGTTGCACAGGACCCGACCGCCACATGCGAGAGCGGACCGTCGAACACGATAGCGTCATCGGTCCTGGGTGCACCTCCGGGTGATCCCGAGGAGGGGTGCGAGAGCGGCCGAATCGGCACGCTTGGAAAGCGTGTGTGGGGCAACTCACCGTGGGTTCGAATCCCACTCCCTCCGCCAGATGTTCGTCTTTCGAACTCAACAGAGGTAGGCCTTGTCAATTGACCAGGGCCTCTTCGTTGGTAGGCGGAGCGCTGGTCAACATCGAAGAGGATCAAGTCTCCGGCGACCTCTGGGCTGACCGTGACAGCTGGCTTGCCAAGAAGACGGGTCAACTCCAGTCAGCGGATCCCTGTGTCGCAGGAGAGGTTGAGGGTGACCACCTCACGGTCGATCACCGTGAC
>JANOQG010000125.1:0-3192 GCA_031422255.1 Actinomycetes bacterium
TCGAGGTTGCCGATGCGCTGTGCGTGCAGGCTTGCCTGGCAGACGCTGTGGCACGGGCGACGACGGCGATGGCATGGGACGCTCCCGCCGCTATTGCTCCGCTTGCGGACTGGTCCGGGTCGACCCGCGAACGACAGTGGCTCGACAGCTATCGCGCGCCGCCGAGGGACTGGCGTCGGGTCCTTCTTGGGTGGCAGGCCGTTCCTGGACTCGGGGCAAAGGTGGGGCACCTCGGAAGCGCCGCACGGCTGTGGGCCGGCCGCCCCTCCCGCCGCCGCGATCGTGGGTCCACGGCGTGAGTGCTTCGCGGGTGCTTCTCGTCACCAAAGGGCTCGACATCGGCGGGATCGAGCGCATCGTGGTCGACTTGGCGATTGGTCTGACAGCGGCGGGTTCGGTCGTCGAGGTGGCCGTGGTCAACGAGCGTCGGGCTGGGCTGCTGGGTCTGCTCGAGACGGCAGGGGTGGCGGTGCACGGCCTGAGCGGAACCGATCGGATCGGATGGCCAGCGGCGCGTCGGCTGGCACGCCTGACGGCCGCGAGGAGGTTCGACGTGGTGCACACGCATGGACCCCTACCAGCCATCGTTGCTCGCGTTGCGCCGAATCATCGTCCGATCGTCACCAGCTCCCACACCCTGTGGACCGCCTTGCGCCCACCAGTGCGCGCCGCATGGCGAGCGACTGCGTCGCGCGATGCCGCGTCGGTCGCGGTTTCAGCCGTGGTGGCGGCCTCGCTCCCGCTGCCGATCGCGGAGCGAACGCGAGTGATCCCGCACGGCGTCGACCCCAAGGCCATCCGAGTGGCGCGCGAGGCCGCCGGAGATCGTCCGCTCGTGCCCGACATCGTCACCGCTGTGACGGTCGCGAGTCATCGAGATGTGAAGAACTACCCCAACCTCCTCCGAGCCGTTGCGGTGGCCCGAGACTCTGGCGTGGCGCTGCGACTCGTAGCCGTCGGGGAGGGCCCCGACCTCGAACGACACCGGACGCTGGCCGCGGAGCTCGGCCTAAGCGAGGCCGTCCGCTTCATGGCGCCCACTCCCGACGCGCTCGGGGCCATCGCTCCGGCGGACATCCTGGTTGTCGCCAGTGACTTCGAAGGACAGCCGCTCGTCGTGAGCGAGGCGTTGGCCTTGGGGCGGCCGGTCGTGGCCACCGCGGTGGGACGTGTGCCCGAGCTTGTGCATCCCGGCTTGGGCCGAGTCGTCCCGCCCGGCGACCCAGTTGCGCTCGGCGCAGCGCTCGTCGAGCTGGCGTCGGATCACGCGCTCCGCCGAGCGATGGGGGAGGCGGCCGCCGCTGCTGGCCTCTCGCGCACGTTGGTTGATGTCGTAGACGCCCACTTGGCGCTCTACGAGGAGGTCCGCGCTGGTGCGTTGTGAGGGTGGAAGCGCCGCGTAGGATGCTGGCCTTGTGTCGGGGCGGGCAACCCACCCCCGGCCTAGGATCGGTCCCTGCCTGGGCCGCCCAGCCCATTCAGGAGCCATGACCTTCCTCGAGTTCCTCGCCATCTTGCGCCGCCGTTGGTTCTACATGGCGGCGGGTGTGCTGGCAGGCGCCCTCGGTGGCTACTTCACGGCTCCGGGTTCGTCCGATGCTCCGGACCAGTTCACCGCCACCCACACCTTGCTCGTCGATGCCACCACGGCCTCGGGATCGAACCTCAACTTGCCGCAGAGCGCGCTGCTCGCCGACACCGGGCCCGTCCCGCTGCGGGTAAGGGAGAAGCTGACCGAGGAGGGACTCCGCCAGCCTTCCAGCGTGCGCGCCGAGGCCGATCTCGAGCTCCGCTCGCTCGCCATCACCGCCATCTCCGCCTCCAAGAAGGCCGCGGCCCGAGCCGCAGACCTCACTGCCGCTGAGATCAACGCCGAGCTGACGCGTGTCGATCGGGAGGGGTACGACCGGCAGCTCGGGGACCTGCAGAGGCAGGTGGCGGAGGGCGAGGCTCGGCTCTCGGTCCTGGATGGTCGCCTCGCCTCGCTAGCCCCCGAAGACCCCTTTCGAGTCCTCGTGGCCGAGGAGCGAACCACCGTCGAAGCCTCGTTGCTCGATCTTCGGGCTCAGGTGCAGTCGCTGGAAGATGATGGTGCTCCTGATCCCCCGCTGAAGACGCTGGAGGCTGCGACTGGTCGCGCCGCTGAGGGCTTCAAGCTCCCGAAGAGCGGCGGAGCGCGTGCCGCGATCCTTGCCGGGCTGGGCTTGTTGCTTGGTGCAGTCGGCGCACTTGCCGCAGATCGTCTCGACACTCGCGTACGCGGCAAGGTGGACGCCGAGCGCGCCTTCGACCTCCCCGTGAGCGCGGAGATCCCGCCGTTGGCGAGCAGCGGCGGCGGCAAGGGGCGCGAGCTGGTGGTGGCCACGCGGCCCGCGTCACCCTTCGTGGAGTCCTATCGAGCGCTGCGCACGGTGGTGCTCTTCGCCGCTGCGGAGACGACCCTGAGTCGAACGCTCAACGGGGCTGGGCTCGACGACGATCCTGCTGCCAACGCAGGTGGCGACATGCCCGTCGAAGGTCGGTCGGCGGCCAAGCGCGCACAGGTGGTGCTCGTCACCTCACCGTCTGCGGGCGAGGGCAAGACCACGACGGCGGCTCACCTCGCGGCCGTGCTTGCTGAGGCGGGGCGAAGCACGCTGGTGATCAGCGCCGACTTCCGGCGGCCCCGCATCCACGAGTACTTCGGCGTTCCCCGCGAGCCGGGCCTGTCCGACGTGCTCGAGTCGGGGAGCGGCCACGTGCGGCTTTCTGATCTGCAGATGACCACTTCGTTTGCGGGTGTGCACCTTCTGCCCTCAGGGGGTCCCGTGGACAACCCGGCCCAGCTCCTTGCAGAGAGCGCCGACCTGATCGACGCGGCCCGCAAGCTCTTTGACTACATCGTCATCGACACGCCGCCGCTGCTCGTCGCAAACGATGCCACGGAACTGGCGGGGATCGCCGACGTTGTCATCATGGTGGCCAAGGCCGACCGTACGAGTCGGGACTCCGGCCGACGAGCCACCGAGGTGCTGCGTCGGGTTGGCGCCCCTGTGCTCGGCGTCGTGATCTCGGCAGCGCACGACACCCCGACGGCATATGGCTACTACCGCTACCGGTACTACTCGGATACTGATCAGGGCACCGGCGGACGCAAGCGGGTGAGCCGCCGGGGCAAGCGCGAGCTGGCCCGCGCTGCCGCGACCCGCGCCC
>JANOQG010000126.1:0-7431 GCA_031422255.1 Actinomycetes bacterium
GTAGAACCGACCCTCCGCCTCGCCCTTGAATCGGCGTGCCTCGCCGAGCTGCCGCACCAGGCCCTCCTCGTCAACCAGGAACCCCACGCCGTGGCGCTGGAGCTCCAACATCGTCGGCGTGGAGTACGGCTCCCCGAAGTACAGGTTGCTCACGTCCACCAGATAGGGCCCGCCCGTGAATGCGGCCAACTGTTGTCCGAGCGCCTCCATAGACGGCGCGGCATCGTCGTAGATCCGCGGGCCCACCCTGGCGTTCGAGGCAGGGACGGCCAGCGCCGCGAACACGACGGTCAGGGCCAACCCCACTCCGATCGCGAGGCGTTCCACGCGCACGAAGCCCATGGCCACCGAGAGGGCAACGAAGGCCCCCGCCGGCCACAACCACGCGAGCTGATGGCCCGCGAGCCCAAGAATCGGGTTGAAGGGCTGGACAGCCGCACTCAGGAGCACGAGCCCTCCAAGCACCACGGAGACCGCCACGGCGATCGCCGGCGCACGGCGGCGTGCCCGCGAGCTCAACCCACCTGCCACGAGCAACAGACCGCCGAGGCCCGCCAGGCCCGCCGCCGCCGCAGTCGGGGACGGCAGCCCGGAAGCGCTCGCCTCGGCAGGCGAGGGCTCGCGCGCCTCCAGTGGCACCCCGTAGGTGCCGCCGTAGCTGGGGCGCAACCAGAAGGGCGGGAGTGCCTCAACCCCGGCGACCAGCCGAGTTGCCAGCTTGAGACCTGCCCGCTCCTCGTCGCCCCCCCTCGTGCTGGTCAGACGCGTCAGGTTCCCCTCCCCTGGGCCCGTGAGCTGCTCGGCGACCGGCTGCGCCCACAGAACGCTGCCCACCAGGATCGCCAACGCCATCCAGCGACGGATCTGCGCCGGAGGGTTCGGGCGGGCCATTCGGCGGCGCCACGCCCATCGAGCCCCGACAACGAGCGCGCTCCATGCCAGCAGCCCAGGCACGAGGAACGCGTAGCTCAGGTGGGTCTGCACCAGCAGGCTGCCAACAGCCACCGCTCCGGGCAGGAGGGCGAGGTCGCCACAGCAGACGCCCCACACGAGCACGAGGAAGAGCAGGAACGGAACGAGGACCACGTTCGGCTGCCAGGGGTCGATCACCATCTCGCTCCCGAGCGACCAGACGAGCATCGCGGTTGCGGCCATCGCAAGCGGTAGGACGGCCGGGCCTCGGCGCCGAGCCGACCACGCGATGCCAGCGATGCACAGGATCTGCAGCAGCGCCACGCCCACGGGGACCCCGCGGAGCGGATCGATGCGAGCGGGGATGGCGAGGAGATCGAAGAGGAGCGGACCAGGATGGTTGATGTCCGTACCTGCGCTGAGAGAAGCCGAGCTCCAGGTACCGACAAGCGGGTGATGGGAGGTGAGCACATCGCGGGCCCGGAGTGGGTACAGCGCGTTGTCCCCGAGCGGATACCAGCCCTGAGCGACCGCTCGCGCGGCTGCCACCACCACGGGCAATGCCACGAGTGCGACCCAGCCCGCCAGGACCAGTCGTTCGCGCCGGATCATGCCCGCCATCGCTCCCACCGCTCAGTGGCCGCAGCCACTGCGACACCGGCCGCTACCGCGAGAAAGGGCATCAGGGGTCCGTGGAAGCGCGGATTTCCCCACAGCAGAAGGGGCACCACGAGCAGACCCAGACCTGTGATGCCCATCAGCACGATCGCAGGTCGACGATCGCGAGCCCGGACGAGCAGGACAACGCCAACGCCAGCCGCCAGCAGCACGCCGTACCAGTACCGGTCGGCGATCGGCACCAAGCGACCAAGCTCCCGAGACGACAGCGGATCATCGCCGCCAAGATTGTTCACCTCGTCGAGTCCGAAGTGGTCATCGGCCATCATCCGATGGCCCCGGCGCACGATCTGGCGCGCCTCGAGCTGCGGATGGCGCACCACGAACCCGATGGCCTTCCGGGTGTTCCCAGTGTTGCGGGACACCTCCCCGAGGCTCGGGTCGACGCAGCCGTCGTGGTCGGGCGTGAAGGTGAAGCCTCCCGTTGCTCCCTCCCAGCGATCCAGGCAGAGCGTGTCACCCATGTTGGTGGACGAAGGCACGAAGGCGTCCATCGCTCTCAGGTTGCGCACCGTCCAGGGCACCATCATCAGGATGACGATGATGAGCGGCACAGCCACTGTGTGCACCGCCCGTCGCCATGAAGCTCCAGACACCCGCGCCGCCAGGAGGATCCCGAGCACAAGCCAGATCGAAAAGGGCCGCACCAGAACGGACGCACCGAGCACCGCTCCGAGAAGCACCAGCCGCGAACGTGACGGCACCCCGCTCGTCCAATCGTGGATGATTGCGAGCGCCACCGCAGCCATCGTCAGGAACATGAACGTGGGTTCGAGCAGCAGCGTGGGCCCGAGGAACACGGCGTTGGGCCAAACCGCGAGGACAGCGGCGGCGGCCAGACCCGCCCGAACCCCGCCCACGGCCCGACCGACGACGAAGACGAGGCCGACCGTGGCAGAGCCCAGCACCACATGGAACAGCGTGGTGGCCATGAGGAGGTTGTCCGGGACCGGAGTGTGGAGGACCAGGAAGTACAGCGCACCGAGGAGCGCTGGGTACCCGATCGGGTAGTACGCGGTGGCCTCGCCAGAGAGGTAGCTCAGATAGCCGCGACCCTGCGCGATCTCGCTGCCGTAGTAGTAGTAGGAGTACTGGTCGCCAGAGACGTACCACTTGTCCGGAGGTTCCGCCCGAGCGTAGAGAGCCCACGCCAGCCGAAGGCCGAACCCGACCCCGAGAATCGCCCAGAGGATCCGTCGCTGCGCGCGCGTCACAGCGTGGCCTCCGGGGGCAGCACAAACACGGCCGTGGGTACGCCGATGTCGATCATCACGCCAGTGAAGATCGTCACCTCCCTGGGCAATCCTGCGTTGAGGGCCATGCCGAAGAGATCCGAATCGAGCTGGTCGATGAGATCACTGCGTCCGAGCGCCCGAAGCCCCTCGACCGCGTCGGTGCGCGCTGCGGCGAAGTCTGCGCGGTCTTGATCCGAGCGCGGGTCGTCCAACGTCACCAGCACCGCTCCAGGCACGTCGCGCCACCGATCGATCCAGCCACCGCTCGCCACCACGACCTTCGCCGTGGCCTCCTCGGCGGGGCGCACTCGATGCACCCCGATCTTTACCGCTTCCCGCTCGTCCACCCCGACGTCGTAGCCGTGGCGCACGAGCTCATTGACCAAGCCAATGCCCACTGACCCGCCGTCCACGGCATCGAACCACTCGACCAGGTAGCGGCCGCCATGCCCGGTGGCCACCCCGTCACCTGCATCGAGCGCCGCCATCGTTTCGGGGAGTACCCGTGCGAGCTGCGCGGTCTGGTCGGGCGTCTCGGTTGTTGCGTCGGAAGCGATGGCGAGCAGACGAAGCGACACGAGCGCCAGCGCAGCCATTGCTCCCACCGTGGCCGCACGTGACGCGATCGCGGCCCAACGCGGGGGCGCCCAGCGACCAACGGCCGCCACTGCAGTCGCCGCAACGGCGAAGGCCATGAGCGTCCCGATCGTCCACGCCCACAGCATCAGGTACGGCCAAGGCACGCCGTAGATCCGCGAGATGGCAACCACCGCGATCGCGCCCGAACCCGCCACGACAGCGTGGAGCGCCAGCAGCCGACCGTGACGGAGCAAGCCGGCGATGACCACGCTGACGCCCCACATGGCCAGGGTGATCTGCCCTCGCTGGCGATCGGGACCCGGCCCGCTGAGCACCCGGACGAAGGTCCCAGGGGTCCTGGTCTCCCCCACCAGGATCAGGCCCGTGTCCATGCGGTCGACCACGAATCCACTGGCCTGACGCACCCCGATCGGTTCCGCTGTGGGGGTACCCAGGTGATCCACGATCTGGCGCAGGTTGCCGGGATCGTGGATGGCCTGATCGATCAACGGAGGCGACCAGAGCAGCGCGCCGAGCCCGACGGCGAGGAGGAGCCACCGCGCGCCCCCGTTGTGAGCGTGGGCCCGGCCGCTGCGCATCCACGCCACTGCAGCCAGGAGCAGACCGACTCCGAGCCCCCCTGTCACCGCAAGGTAGGGGACGTGCGTCTGCGCGCAGATCGAAGCGGCCAGGACAGCCGGAAGGAGCATCGCTAGGTCGCCATCGACCACAGCCCACGCAGCGACGACAAAGGCAGCGAACCACAGCAACGGCAGCTGAGGGTTCCATGGCTCGGTGAGCGCGCCGAGGCCGTAGCCCTGCACGAGGAGCACGAGGAGCAGCCCGACACCAGCCACCACCCGACCGTCACGTCGCCGAGCGGCAACGAGCACCGCGGTGACCACTGCTGAGACGTGAAAGAACGCCGTGGCGACCTGGAGGGCGAAGGCGGACGAGCCGAGCAGTCGATACACGGGCGCGAGCAGGTAGAAGGAGATCGGGCCAGGGTGGCTACCAGACGGACCGATCCGTCCCTGCAGCCCGATCAGCGGCGTGTGCGCCCCCCCAACGTCGCGTACCCGAAGCTCGGTCATTGCCAGGTCGTAGACCGGATGCCACTGCGCGTCTCGCTGGGCGATGGCTGCGACGAGGATCGGGAGCGCGACGGCGGCCACCACCGAGGGCACGAGCCACCGCGGCATCCACCTGCTGTCGATCACGGATCGACAGTGCCCGGCGGCAACACGAAGATCGACAGCGGCCCGCCAATCTCGAGCATGCGCCCCATCTGCTGCTGCGTGCGCTCCGGAACTCGCCGGTCGATGGCCGCCCCGAAGAGGTTGTCATCGACCTGCTGGACCAGCTCGGAGAGCCCCACCTCGCTCAACGTGGCGATCACAGACGCCCGAAGCTCAGCCTGCTCGGCTCGCTCAGCCGAGCTCCGAGGATCGATCGACGCGACCTCCACGGCATCGGGCACCGCTCGCCACCGCTCAACGTAGATCCCCGTGGCAAGGTGGACGCGAGCCGTTGCCAGCGACGGATCGAGCACCCGGTGCGCCGTGCCTGGCACTCGCCGTGACGGCTCTACGTACGCGTCGAAGCCACGGCGTTCGAGCTCGCTCAGCAGGCCGAACCCCTGCGAGCCGATGTGGAGGGCATCGGACCAGGTGACGAGGTAACGACCGTCATGACCCGTGGCCGCGCCTGCGTTGGCGTCGAGGCCCGCGTCGGTGTCGTCGATCACGGCGGCCAGCTCGGCTGCAACGGTGGCATCGGCATGGGGGCTGTCCCAGGCCGCCACGCTGAAGCGCCCCACGATGAGCACCCCGAGCGTCGCGAGGCCGAGCGTGACGAGCCTGGACACCTGGGCACGCCGATCCGCACTCCACCGTTCCACCGCGACCTCAGCAAGGGTCCAGGTGGTCGCTAAGAGAGCCAGCAGGCCGATCGCCCACCCCCACAGTGCGAGGTAGTACCAGACCACGCCGAAGATCCTGCTGATCGACGCGATCATCAACACGAGTCCGACTCCCACGATCGCGTGGAGCGCCATCAGAGGTCGGCGGCGGCGCTTCATGGCGACGAAGGCGGCGGCCGCCCACACTCCGACGAAGGCCAAACCCCGATCGGCACTTGGGAGATGTCCTCCCGCGCTCGTGACCAGCCAGCCGGGGTCGGTGATGTCGCCCTGCACGAGGTGCGCGACATCGAAGTAGCGCAAACCGACCTCGAGCCCGTTGCGCACCCCCTCGACCTCCTCCGTTGGGTTCGAGAAGTGCTCGATCAACATCTGGTAGTTGCCGGGGTCGTGGCGCACCTGGTCGAGGGTGGGTGGAGCCCACAGCAGCAGGCCCAACCCGATCGATCCGGCCACCCACCGCAGGATCGAGCGGCGCTCGTTCGGCTGGCGCCACCACCGCACCGCCGCCGCAGTCGCAGCGAGCGCACCCAACCCGAGCGTGAGCGCGAGGTAGGGGACGTGCGTTTGAGCGCAGAAGGATGCCGCCAGCACGGCGACTGGAAGCAGAAGCAGGTCGCCACAGAGCACTGACCACAACGCCAGCAGAAAGACGACCCACCACAGCAGCGGAATGTACGGATTCCAGGGTTCGGTGAGCGCTCCGCCGCCATACCCCGCCGTCAGGGCGGCTAGCAGCACCCCGATTGCCAGGATCAGCCGGGCACCACCGCGCCGACCGGCGATCACGAGCGCTACCCCCATCGCGACAGCGTGGACAACGACGGTGGCCACCTGGAGCGCCCACGCCGTCGAGCCGAGCAGGCGATAGATCGGCGCCAACGCGTAGAAGCTCAGCGGCCCGGGGTGACTGCCTTGCTGGTTCAGCGTGCCGATTCGCCCCGGCAGGCCGATCAGCGGGGTGGAGCGCCCTCCGACGTCGCGCACGCGCAGCTCGGTCATCGCGAGATCCAAGACCGGCGTCCACGGGTTCCGCCGAAATCCGACGAGAGCAACCACGAGCGGAACGCAGAGCACAGCAAGACAAGCGGCAACCAGCCGGCCATGGCCCCGAGCAATTGGCAACGGCGGCTCAGCCGGCGACGTCTCACGCACCGGCGAAGCAATCACCGCGGGAGCATAGTTGCGAGGTCGGGAGGGCCATGAGCACTGGTTGGCGCCGCTCAGGGCAAACGCTTGATCAGCTTCAACAGACCCAACCGAGCGGGCGATTGGTGGTGCGAACGACCATCTCCGACGAGGTCGTTCCGGTGGGCCAGGAACCACTCGTAGGACTCGATGACCATCGAGGCGTTGGAGTGCGTCGGCGCCCAATCGAGCTGTTCCCGAGCCTTCGTGGTGTCGAACCACAGCGACTCTCCGTACAAGAGCCAGTGGTACGGCGCGAACGGCGCTTGCCCGATCTTCGACACCACCTGCATACCGAGACGAGCGGGTGCCGAGGGTAGCGATCGGACGCGAGCGCCGGTGCCCGCGTGCTCACACAATGCTTCAAGCGTCTCGCGCATGGTGCCGAACGATGTCGCGCCGATGTTGTAGCTCTCTGCACCTGGCCTGTCCCCGGCACGCAGGCAGGCGTCGGCAAGGTCATCGGCGTGTACGAACTGGTACCGGTTGTGTCCGCCATCGAGTACGAACACTGGCGCACCCTCGGCCACGAACTCGAAGAGGATGGCCATGATGCCGAGCCGGCCGTGTCCCAAGATCGTGCGTGGTCGAACGATCGACACGTCGAGACCGGTGGCCGCCGCCTCACGACAGAGCACCTCTGCCTCGAGCTTGGCGCGTCCGTAGGCCTCCAGGGGAGCGGCAGGGGATTCTTCGTCAACCGGGTTGTGAACCGGGATGCCGTAGACGGCGCTGGAGGACGTGCTGACGACCTTGGCGACCTTCGCGTCTCGTGCGGCAAGGAGGACGTTTGCCGTCCCCACCACGTTCACCGACCAGAACAGCTCGCGATCCTTCGCCAGAGGTACCTGGGCGACGTTGTGGAGCACAACATCGACGCCATCGCAGGCGGCCCGCACGACGTCGAGGTCGCGCACG